>JBAZVT010000001.1:0-97271 GCA_041660745.1 Minisyncoccota bacterium
TAAGATTAGGGCTAAACCGCCTTAATAAACTAAGCCGTCCTGATAGTTGAAACTGCAAAACTTATGTACAGTTGCAACCGTAAATAAGCCTCTGCTATCGATGGTCAGTGCGCTAATATGAATAAAATATGTCTAGAACTCTATTATTAACAAATCCTGCAAAGGGTAAATAACCTATAGAGTGAAGACACCAATAACAATATAAAGGAAACATTTGACCCAACAAGTTTTGCTCTGGCTGGGATAGACACATTAATGAAACTTGGGTGATGAAAAATTAAAACTTTCTCTGCGCTGATAGAATGAATACAAGCTTCTGAGTGTTAAAAAGTATATCTAGCAAAAAAATAAATTAGATATAAACTTTAAATTTCAATTGATTAGAGCATATTTTCATAACTGTTCTGTGACAGAACAGTTATGTTATATCTAGTTTTTTTCGAATCGCAGCGCGAATAATAGCAGACTGAACACCTTGATATAAGGGATCTTGCCTCCTTACTTTTAGCATAGCTGATTCAAGTAATAGCAAAGTTGATTCATCTATTAAGAGCACATCCGTTCGGTCTTGAATATCATAGTGCTCCCCTAACCCAACAGACGATAAAGTTAGATCTGTTTCAATCAATTGTTTTATCGCGTCATTAATCCATTGGCTTTTTTTCTTTTTGCCATAATTTTCAGCTACAACGCTTAACATTTTTAGCCTTAATTCATTAGGCAATCGATAAGTGGTTTTGATTTTATTTCCCATAGGTCCGGCTTTATTGATCTTGTTACAATTCCATTTCTAACGCTTTAAGAAATATTTTCCAATGCTGCGTAACGCTATTAACGTCACTCCAATCTACAACATGACCCTCTAATAACCCCCCCTCTTTTATAGGTATGCTGGTCATAATTTTTCGAATAATTTCAATTTTAGTTGTTTTGCCCAGATTGACACTGGTTCTTGGCCGACCTCGTGTATCTATCTGCGTTGATTTGACTTTCTTTTCTTCCTCACTATAAATAATACGGTCAATCTCTTTAGCGTCTTGCCCATCTAGAATTAGTTTTATGGCCATTTTCCTTTTTTGGTCATCATCTATTCTGCTGAGATACCCCCCTTTTTCTAAATTATTGATATCCCCTCTTTCTATTAAAGACTTAACATCCTCAGGGCCATTTAAAATACTCAAATAATGACTCGCTCTTGATCTAGACATGCCAGTTAACTCGCTTAATGCGGTTACACTTACTGGTGGCATTTCATTTTTATTTTCAAAATGGGAGTTTTCATTAATGATACTTTGCACATTTTGAATGCGTTCCCATGTTGTTAAATCCTCGCGCTGCATATTTTCTATATATTGTATGCTGCGTAATTGCTGAGGCTTATCGTATAAAATCCATGCTGGTATTGTTTCCTTATTGGCTAGGATTGACGCCAAGTACCGCCTTTCTCCAAAAGCTATCCTGAAGCGGTCTTTATGTCGATAGACTTTAATTGGCTGTTGTACCCCGACAGAAGCAATTGAAGTTGATAAACTCAACAAACCATCATAAATTTTTTGTTTATTAGGGTTACCTAAAATCGTCTCTTCAGGATTCAAAATATTACTGCTATCAAATCCAGTTCGTCTCGGATTCTCCTGATCAACGTCAATTCGCTTTAGTGGAATATGTTCAACATTAATCTCACCTGCTTGTTCATGACCTTGCTTAATGGTTTCAGCAATTTCCTGATTTAAGGGACTCCCGATAAAAAGTTTCTTTTTCATTGGTATAATTTCTCCTTAATGTATTTACAGATAGCTTCTGCTTCCAACCGAGCTGGGTCTTTTTCCGGCAAATCAAAAACACTACGAGGATTAGCCATGTAATGATCACTTTCAGCAAATGCAATACGCTGCCCCAATTTCATGGGTATTAATAAATCAGAAATGCCTGGATCTGTAGATAATGTTTCATATAGACCTTCATGCAAAGCAACACCTTTTCTAAACATATTAGGTAATATTCCAATTATTTTTAATTCGTCTCCTTTCGTCCTTTTTTTAGTTTCCCTGCGCCATAATTGGAGCATTCCATGGAGACCTTCCAGGGTTTGTGGCTCCATGGTGGTAGGAATAATGAGGTGCGTTGCGGCCCGAACAGCGCTTATCGTCAAAGGCCCCTTGGAAGGACTTGTATCCACAATGATGATGTCATAGAGTTCTTTAACCTCTTCTTGTGACAAAAAAGCTAACAAACGATCATGGACTTGTTCTTTTACATTTTCCGAACTGACTAGTTCGACAGCTCTTAATTGAGAACCATTGCCCGGTAAAATATCCATGCCTTCAAGATAGGTAGGGTAGGGCAGTACTTGACCGCTATAATAAATGTCCGCACTTGATGAACGACCATCCCAATTGTCATCATCATCATAGTCCGGGTGTAATGGGGGCATAATGCCATCAGGATCGGTACTATCGATATCCATGGTTAAAAACCGCCTTGAAAAATTACATTGGGAATCTAAGTCAATTCCCAATACTTTTTTCCCTTGCCTCGTTAAATATTCAGAAATCAACCTACAAACAGTGGTTTTCCCAACACCACCTTTATTCTGAACCGTCACTAATATTTTCATTGTTTTCCTTTTAATGCCATACAATATGGCATAACTATAAGCTCAATGTTATCAAAGTCAATACCTACCCAAAATGGTGGAAAAATCATATTTGGTGTTTTTTAATTCTGATATATTTTGAATCTAAAATGTCCCTTTATTGAAGTTTGACAAATAGGGACATTTATATAGAATGGTTAAATGAAAAAAAAATCCAAACGCTTAATTCAAATCAAGCAGCAAAATGAGCGCTTAAAAAAACATGTCGCGGCCATCCATAGTAGCGGTGATCTTTCTTTGCTTGAACGTAAAATGGCAAATGTATTTTTGTTAAATGCATATGATGATTTACTTATTAAACGATCACATAGCATCAACGTCCAAATGCTTTCCCAGATGTTAGGTTGGAAGGAAAGTAATAATACGGACAGGCTCAAGCAGGCCTTGGAATCTTTAGCTTCAACACCGTTATCGTTCAATGAAATGAAAGACGGTAAAGAATCTTGGCGGGTCATGTCGATGATTTCCTACGGTCATATTGAAAATGGAATTTGCACTTACCGCTATGACGAATACTTGGCAGAACGTCTTTATGACCCTGAAATATATGCCACGATAAACTTAGGAATTCAACGAAAGCTTGATGGCAGTTATGCTTTGGCGTTATATGAAAATTGCCTACGCTATAGATCAGTTGGTTCAACAGGCTGGTGGGATTTGGAATTGTTTAGGCGATTAGTTGGCGCTGACAATGATTACTACAATGATTTCAGACGCCTCAATTCAAAAATCATTAAGTTTTCTGTCGGCGAAATCAACAAAGTTACTGATATACAAATTGAACCTGAATTCAAGAGGGCAGGGCGTAAGGTTGTAGCTTTAAGATTTCTAGTCACAGAAAATCCTCAACAAACTCTATTAAGCGCTGAAGATCTTGATGACTATGCAGAAATACGAAAATCATCCACTTTTAAAAACTTACGTGATCATGGCATAGGGGAACGTTTGGCCATTTTATGGGTGCTACAAGATGAAGAGAGGGCGAAACAAGTTATTGACTATGTTGAGTCAAAAGCAAAAAAGAAACAAGTACGAGGCACAACTGCTGGTTATATCCGGAAATTGATAGAAGATAATGCGGAAGTGGGACAATCTAATTTTGAAAAAGAGCTAGAACAAAAGAACCAATTTGAACACCAAGAACAGACTCGTATCCTACTTGAAAAAAAAGAACATGCTCTAAAAGAAGAATTTTTACGCTTTAAAACAAATAAAATTATTCAATCTCTGAGCATTGACGACAAACGTAAACTTATCAATACATATGTTAACAGTTCCGAAGCGGGGCCTATTACTAGTCTAAATATTGAAAAGGGAACCTTTAAAAATACTGTTGAACGCTTACAATATAGAGTTTGGTTAAATAAATACCTAGCTTATAAATTTGACGCTGACGCCTTCAATGAGTGGTTACAAGTAAGGGAGAACTAAAAATCCCACTTCTGGTAAAAACTTAATAAATTTATGTTTAAATGCAATTCCCTCAGAGATGTTAAGCATCAATAAACACAATCTTCCCACCCTAAACAGGGACATTAAGGAAGAGAATAATGCCCCAACCCACACCCTAAACAGGGACAATGATATAAGGTTTACATTCTTTTTATAAAATTTAAGTCCTTGTTACAGAATTTGGGCACGCCACACCCCCTAAACAGAGTCATTAAATAATGGGACTTCTCTCGCTATTCATAACCCTAGATAGGGACAATACAGTTATGAATGATTCTAAACATTACAAAAATTCTCTTTTTATAACTCCCTAAATAAAGACATTGCTACATCACTTAACTATTTGAATGTAATAGTTATACCAACAGACAAGTGGTTGTATTTACGAATCAAATTTAAATTTAAGGGAACTACAAAAAAACATGTTAAATAATTTGTTAGGACAACATTGAACAATAAAAATTTTCTTTTTGGCAGCCCCCCTATACAGGGACCTTTAAAGAGGCTCTAATGCTTCCCCTAAAGGGGGGCAATTAACTGTACAAAAGAAACTTCCAAAATTTTTAATATTTTTCACATAAAATAGCCCTAAAACGGGTCATTATTAATTATGTAATCTTAAGTTATTAAAAATAAACAACTTACAAATAGCGTTGTACGCGCCCTAAACAGGGACGTATTTACCCGGAAGAGGGACATGAGAAAAAATAATACCCCCTATAAGGGGACATTATTTCCCCTAAAAAGGGACTATAATCGACTCTAGCCCTTGAATTAACTGGCCTTACGTGTCTTTAAACATTATTAAAGAGTTGTTAATTAAACACAACATTTTGTTGTTGTTTTTTTGAATACAACAGTACTTACCCAAATACGAATTATTGAACTTACTTCGTATAAATTTTTATCCTCATATCAAAATTTAACTCGCATTTATAACATGCGGATTCGCCGAAGGCATACCCCTCCTAAACAACAGAGCAGTATCCTTAACCAACAGTGCCATGATGCTGGCGGAGTGGTTACTTCCTGATATCCTGTAAGCATGCACATTCAAGCCACTTTTCGTGCGCTCATGCAGGTTCAGTTTCAGGAACTTCTTCTGCACAGCTTCCCAGGGGCCACCCTCCGGGTGTTCTTGGGCAAAATCTTTAAAAATGCCGGGGCTCACCAAGACCACACCTTCCTGGACGGCATGGACGCGGGCACCTGGCTCATTGTAACGGATTGTCCGGTCACTTAGGCCTGTAACCAGCCAAGTTAAAAATTGCTGCCCTAAGGGCTGGTTCTGAAGGGTAGGGGGGTCTTGGGTGCTTTCTGGCTTTGTTAGTGCTTTCCCTGTTTTGGTGGTGTGCCCGCCGCTTACGTTGGTGCCTTGCCCCAATGCGGGTGGATTGTCCAGGTTTTGCTTAGGCGCTACGCTGGCTTGGCTTCCGGTTTCGGCAACAGCCGCGTCATCGCGATGACCGCCAGGCTTGGCGGACACGGTGCCGGCAAACTCATCCGGCCAGGCCTCAGGGTCAGGCCAGAGCTTGCTGAGCGGGATGCAGAGCAAGGACAAGTCATGGCTGAAGTTGTCACCTTGCACGGTCATCCGCCAAATTGCCCGGTCCTGGTTAGGCTCCAACAGCTGCTGTTCCTGCAAGATATCAAACAGGCGCTGGTTATCGGTCGGGATGCCGGTATGGCCGTATTGCCCAAGGTGCAACCGGATGCTGTCAACGGTACGCTTGCTCACCAGCCAGAGTTTGCTGCCCACCCGCCAACCGGCGGCGCCATTGCGGTTCAGTGGTAGGGTGTGCTCTTCCAGCAAATGCATAAGCGCCTGCAGCAATTTTTCGTGCAACGGTGTCACTTGGGTTGTTGCAGCCTTGGGGCCAACTTCTGCACCCAGGTTCTGCCCGACCGATTGCCGGTCGGCCAGGCTGATGATTTCACCAAGCACCGCCGCCTGCACACCGTCGCCTGTGACACAGGCACACCAGGCCGACAAGGCGGCTGGGTCACTGGCCAGCCAGGCCAACGCGGCAGCCGGGATAATGCGAGGTGCGAACAGCAAGGCCGCTTTTTCATGCAGGCGGTAACTGCGGTTGCGCACAAAGGCCAGGGTATACCAAGCCGCCTGGCCATGCGGGTCGAGGTTGCCGGCCCAAGGGTCCCACAGCCCCAAGGGTTGCCCCTGGGCATCAAACAGGCTGACCTGCTGGTCGACGGCGGGTTTGGCGAGGTCATGGCACAAGGCGGCGGCGAACACCGCATACGTCCAGACGTCTTTCCGGTGCACCAGCGATTCAACCGCCGTGTCTGGTGGCAGCAGATAACCCTGGCGTAGGGACAAGGCCGAGCTGAGCACCTCCAAGGTATGGTCAAGCAGCCCGCCGGCATGGGCATGGTGGTGAGTTTCAGAGGCTGGCAGCTGCTGCACAAAGCTGGCATACTGCTGCAGCGCGGCCAGATAGAACGCCGTAAAATGAGGTGCCGGTACGCCCGCCAGTTCCTCAATCCGGTTAATGGCGGCCACGCGCGGCTGCAACAAGGCCGCCGCCGACAACACCGGTAAGCTGTTGGGCGGCGGCGGTAGGCTCGTGGCAAGCGCCAGCGGTGCTGGGGTTTTATCCCGTTGGAAGAAGTTCAGCAGCATAGTCTCAGGTCCATAGCCAGGCACCCGGGCAAGGGCCAAAGCCGGGTAAAAACAGCCGGGGTTTTATGCCAACTATAACAGATTAAATAGGCCCAGGCCATTGATAAACATAAAAAAAGCAAGACAACCCGGGCTTGGCCAGGGCTTTGGCCAAGGTCTGGACAAATTAACCAAAGTCCTTGAATATAACGGTTTTATGACCCTAAAATCAGGCACCATACACAGCGTTATGCACAAAATCTGTGGATAACTCCCCGCCTAACCAAAAAACCAGTTGCCCTACCCGGTGTGTTATGTTAAATAGCTAGCAAGTATAATAAAACATTAAACCCAAGCGGCAAAATTCCCGCCTTTAAGCCTTGCCGTTTTTCACCGGAATGCACATGAGCCTTAGCGAACCCCACATCAGGCATAAACTCAGCGTCAGCGACTATTACCGCATGGGCGATGCCGGGATTTTAGACGAAGATGACCGGGTAGAGCTGATTGAAGGGGAACTCATCGATATGGCACCGATAGGCAGCCACCATGCCGGTATTGTTGCACAGCTGGTTGCGGCATTAGCCCAAGCGTTGGCGGGGAAGGCCATAGTCTGGCCACAAAACCTAATACGCCTGGACAGTTATTCAGTGCCGCAACCGGATATCATCGTGTTAAAAACCAGGCCTGATTTTTACAAGAATGCTTTACCCGAACCCGCCGACGTCCTGTTATTAATTGAAGTGGCGGACACGACGCTGGACTACGACCGCAACACCAAAGTGCCGCTCTATGCCCGCCACGGCATTGTTGAAGCTTGGCTGGTGGATATCAATGCCCGGCAGCTGGAGCGTTACCACCAGCCTGCTGAAACCGGATATGGCCAAAAAGATATTTTCACCCCGCAGCAAGCCATCAGTCCGCTGGCCTTGCCTTGGGCCGTGCTTGATTTGGCCGCCGTGTTAAATTAACCCTCCCGGCAGCTGCCCTAGGCAGCCAACCGGCATTGCAATGAAGGAACAAAACCATGATAAGCCTAATCACCAATGCACTATTGATCGCCCTGGCGCTGGCGCTGCTGGCGGTGTTTATCCTGGGCGCCTGGCGCCATACCGTGGCGGCCACCCTGGGCGGGCCGTTGGCCGCTGCTGACCCTGCCGCCAAGCGCAGGCGTTACCTGGTGCTGGCCGGTAAAGTGCTGTGGCATTTGCTGGCGATGACGGTGCTTTTTCTGGCCCACAGTCTGCAACTGTTCCTGATCGCAGCAGATAAGGAACAGGATGTAGAAGAAAAAATTGAACATGGCGGGGCGACATGGAGAAGGGACTGTTTTGGAAATTGGCATAGCTTTGATGCCGATGAAAACTCCCATCCTCCCCAATATTAGCCATTATGTCTTCATTTTAGTATTTTACCTATGGATCTTTTGCCTAGGCTGATGGCTTCTTTACCGCCATTTTCAGCTCCTTTGGCTATTGGGTCCCCAATTTTGTTATAAGCTTCTAAAGCCCCCCCAATACCACGAACCGCAAAACCCAATACCACAAACCACACAAACGGCAACACCACAAACAACAGCAGCGCCACCAGGTTCAAGATCAGCACGGTGTTGGCCTTGTCGTCCTGGTAGGAGACCCAGCTGTACCAGTGGATGCCCAACCCTTCCAGCATGTGGTTGTCCAGCCAGACTGCAAGCGTCCACAACGCGGTCAGGAACTTGACGCCCAGGAGCGCTACCGTCACCGTGAACAGGGTTTCTATGGCGTAGCCGGCAAACAGCAGCACAAACGGCAGCAAGGTGTATATCCCCATCAGGACAAGGGACTGGCCAATCGGGGCGGCTTGCCGCAGCGCATAAATCTTCGGCGCAAACGTCGCCAGTTCAAGCGACAGGCCGGCGCCGGCGGTGCCACGCGCAAACGTCCCCGGGTCACCGGTAAAGTTGTTCTGGAAACTGCTGATTTCCAATTTGCGCCCCAAGGCCGCCTGTTCGGGGGTGAGCAAGGTGCGCACCAGGGCATTTTGTGCGCTTTGGCTGCTGCCGGTGTCGGCACTGGCCTGCGCCAGGACATCAGTGTCCACCAGCGCCAGCAGCCGGGGCTGGAGGCCGTTGACCCACCAGTCCTTGCATTCTGGCCTGCCATTAGCCGGGATAAAGCCTGGCAAATACTCGGTGTCACGGGCGGCGTCATAAGGGAAGCCGGGTATTTCAACACTTGCCCGTATGGCCAGGTTGAGGTTGGTGTTGCCGTAATAGCCATTGCTGTCCTGGAAAAACTGTGAGCCAATCCAGGTGATGTCATCCGGCGGGTAGGCGGCCGGCAGGCTGGCCATGTCGGCATTAAATTTTGCCCGTGCCTGCTGCCAGCAGTCCGTGTTGAACAACTCCAGCTCACGACGCAGCTCAGGGTCCGCAATCCGCACATTATCAAGCTTATAGGCCAGCGTCCTAAGGTCTGGCGAACATGGCACCAGGCTGATGAAGCCATTGTTGAAGCCGTTGGCCAGCTTCAGCATGGCGTACCACCACAGGGGCACTTGCGCCGTGCGCCCGTCCAGCGCGACAAAGGCATTGTCATACAGCGTCCCGGTGTTGGCACCAGTGACCGCAGGTTGCCCGCAGGCCGCCAAGGTGCTGACCGTGCCCGTCCGCACCGGCAGCAAGGGTGCCCCGGCCACCGCCAGCACCACCATGATGGCGGTGACATCCAGCCAGTTAGCCCGCAGCGAGGCATCGGCGCCGTCATTGCCATAGGAGCGCCAAGCGCTGGTAAAATTACGCACGATGGCCGCCACCAGGGGGATATACGCTACCCCGGTGTCGGACAACAGCTGCCAGAGGCCATCGTATAACAGCCAACCCAACACCAGGGTATAAATTTCAATGCTTGACCCTACATCCATAACGTGTCCCCCGGTAAATGGCCTAGCCCGGCCAAACTGTTAATAAACTATCCTGGCCAACAGCCTGAGGCCATGGCCCAGGCCGTTTTGGCAAAACAACACTTCCGTCAACAACAAGGCCGCCGCCACTTGCCAGCGTTGACTTAAGGCGTAGCCCCGTTGTGCCGGGGTAAACTTCAAAGAGGCCGCCAGCAGGTTAACCCAGCGCCGGTAACCGGCTATGGCCACGCCCAGAAGCAACAGGCGCCAGGCCAGGAACCAGGGTTTGGCAACGGCCATAAAGGCTTGCAGCTGCACGATATCTGCCAAGCGCGGGTGCGCCAGCAGCCAAAGCACCAGTGCCAGCAAGACCAGCAGCGCGAGGGCAAACCGTGCCTGCCAACGCCGGCAACAGGCCCACACGCGTTGGCCAAGGCCCAAGGCTGGCGGCCTGGGTTGGGGTGCCGCCATCTTATTGCACCTCGCCGTGGGTAATGGGCCGCTCATCATGGTTCGCTGGGTTCGTGGTCGCGGCACTGTCGCGGATGCGGCCTTGGCCTTGGCCTAACAGCACCAACGCCGTCTGGGAGAACATTTCCCGGCGGATGCGGGTCTCGAACACCACATTGTCGATGGCCTGGGTCAGTTGGTTGATGGCGGCATCCAGGTCAGGCGCCAAGCCTGAGGCGTAAATGTTCGGTTCCATCCTGCCGGTTTGCAGCAAACGCCGCAACAGCAAGGCTTTTTGCAAGTTAAGGCCAGTGGCTGCCTCATCGGACAGCTTGTTCATGGCGGCTTCCCGCTCCTGGGCGGTCGGCAACGCCCGGATGGCCGAGATGACCTCACGGGTCATATCGATCCCCGGCACCGACACCTTGGCCAGCTCACTGGCTGTCGGCGTATTGCCGCCGGTGACGATAGTGCGCAAGGCCGTCAGGACCGGGGCCTTATCCTGTTCGATCAGGGGGATGATGCCATGCCCTGGGGTGGCCTTACGGCTCTGGTCCTTGCTGGTGGTGAGTTCAATGTCGCCAATGACGAATTGGCTGTAGGCTTGGACATCAGCGGGTTTTGGCCACACACTGGCCAAGGCTATGCCCGGGTTCCCGGTTGGGGCGGCGGAGGTGTCATTGACCGCGCGGTTCAATTCGATATTGTAGCCGGCCAGCACGGTGTCACTGATGGCCTGCACCGGTGCTTGTGCCGTGCCGCCGGCATGGTTGCCGCCTAGCCAGGGGATGCCGTTGTTGCCGTTGTTGGCATCCACCGTGGTCTTGGCGGCATTGACATCACTGCTGGCTGAGCCGGTGGAGCCATTGCCCATCTGGATTTTCCAGTCAAAAGTCTTGGCGGTCTTGATAAAGCGCTCATACGGGTTCTCGCCGTTGCGGATCTCGGCCTCAAACTGCTGGCAACTGGCATTGGCCGCCCCCAGGACGGCTTCCCCACGGATCACCGCATTCTGGTACAAATCATACAGGCCCGGCGCTGCGCGTTGCAAAATGAAAGCCGGCAAGGAGGAGATGGCGCTGGTGGCGGCTGTCAACAGGCCATTATAGGCCGCCATGACCTGGCCTTGGGCATTGTTGAGGACATTGGCCAGGCCGCTGATGGGGTTAAAATTGCCGCAAGAGTAAATATGGCTTAAATCCAGGCTGCCTTGCAGCGTGCTGGTTTGGCTGTTGGTGTTGGCCGGTGCCGACACCGCCTGGGCACCGCCGATCTGGTAATACCAGCCGCTGTCATGGGCAGGGCCAAAGCCTTGGCCAAGGCTGCCCGTGCTGGCCAAGGCCAAAGACAGCAGGGCCAGAAGTTTATGGCGGGGTGTTGCCATTCGGGTTAAAGGGGTCATCAGCGATAGCCTCATGGTAAAGTGAATCTAGGTAAGTTAGGCAACGATGGGAGCCGCAGCAAACCGGCCCCAGGACTAGGGCTGCCCAAGATGCCGCCGAGCCCACCCGGGCTTAGGACCGTGCCAAGGCTAGGGTTGGCTGGCGGTATATTGTTGGCAAAATCAACTGACCCTAAAAATAAGCCACCGCCCCGGCAACATTGGTATGGCCGCCATAAGGTGAAGGTGTAGTTGCCAGTGCGGGCGATACGACCGCCACCCCAGCCAGCGGCCGTCGCCAGGTCGTTTTCGCCAAAAATATGGCAGCTGTGCTCCAGCGCCGGTGAGGTCATCTGCCACCAACCGCCGCTGGCAACATTTTCCTGCAGCTTGCCGGGTGACCAGACCATGGTGCCGCGGCTAAAATGGCGCCGGAAACCATCCTGGCCATTGCCTAACGGCCGATATACATGCGGTTGCCCGCTGCGGGTCACCACATCGCCAGCGCGCTGGGCAATCACCGCCGCCATCTTGGCCTCATCGGCCTGGGTCAGTGAGCCGGTCCGCGGATATAGGGCGCCCCAGGTATAAGCCGGGAACTGGCCGACTTCACGCAGCCCTGGGACTAAGGCCTGGGGGTAGATGCTTTCCGGGACGCCCCAGCGCCAGGCCAGGACATCAAAACCGGATAAAAAATAGGGCTTGAAGGAGGTTGCATCAGACGGGCACAACAGCCCCAGGCTTAATGGCGCCAGTTGGTTGAGTGCCGATGCCAAGGGATGGCCGATGGCGTCGGCTTCCTTGAAAATGAGGTTTTGTTGGCTGCCGTGGCTTAAGTTGCCGCCGCCGGGCAGCCACCCGGCAATGCCACCCAAAGCCGTGCTCAACACGGATGCCGCCCCGGCCTCGGCACTGCCGGTGATTAGTTTGGCTTCTGTCCAGGGGTTACCGCCGACCGGGTCGGCGCTGCCGGACAAGCTATTATAGGTGCTCACCACCAAGTCTGGATTGAAATGGGCAACCTTGACCCTAACCCTGACACGGCAGTTAAAAAAGCCACAGACCAGATAAAAACAGGCGCCGACCACCCGGTAGCGTAGGCAGGAAGGGGCGCTGACGGCACTGGCCACCAAACTGACGCTGTTGACCGTCTCCAGGGCATAGGCGTGCGCTGACACGGCCAAGGCAAGGTAGCCTGCGGCCAGCCAGCGCACCCGCCGGGGCACAAAACTTGGGGCCTGGGCGCTCATGGTTGACCCTGCTGCTGTTGCCAGCGCCGGTACTGGGCAAGGCCCAGTGCCAGGTCGGTGGTGCCGTAGACCACGGCTTCCTGGTTGAAGACCAGCGCCGGGTATGACGTAAGGCCATAACTGAGGGCCAGGCCGTGGCCTTGGAAGGCCGCCGCCACCTGGCCTGCCAACACGGACTGGTCGCCACTGAAGCGCTGGCGGGCGATGCTGGCGGCGGCCTCAGCGTCTGCCGGCAAGCCTTCGCTGAGGCCATCGGCAAGGCGGTCGGCGGCCGACAAGTCATAGGCCACCACCGTCAGTTGCCCTTGCCCGTCGCCTAGGCCTTCGGCCGGCAACGGCTGGCCGGTAAAGACCTCGACCTGTACCTTGCCCGCTGGCGCCTGTGGCCAGGCCAAGTTGGCCACGGCCAATCCGGACACCAAGATTAGTCGGTGCCAGCAGGGCTTGGCCCTGCGCTTACCCGTGGCCACCTTCATAGCCCACCCCGTTGTTTGGACAGTTGTTCGGCGACCATCAACACCGCCTCCAGTTCCGTGCAGCCGTGCTGGCGCATCAAGGCTGCACGCTGCGCCTTTTCCTCTTTCTCGGTCATGCCCAAGGCCAGGGCAATGGCGGGCGGGACATTCCTGAACAAGGCCGCCAAATGGTCGGTGAGCACCACGCCTTCGGTATATTGGCCGGGTGACTTACGCGCGGCCAACAGCAAGGCGGTCTGCTCTTCGGTCAGCTGCCGGAAGCGGCTGACTTGTTCGATCTCGTCTTTCGGCATCACCAGGCATAACCACCATTCCAACATGGTCAGCATACGCCGGCTGGCATCGGGGAAGTCTTCCAGGTTTTGCGTGGCGATCCAGAACCAGGCGCCCAATTTACGCCACATTTTGGTGATTTTGATGACATAAGGCGCCAACAGCGGGTTGCTGGTGATGATGTGGCCTTCATCGGTGATCACCAAGGTTGGGCGCAGGTCGGCCTGATGTTGCTCAACCCGGTTGTTGATGGTGTTCATCAGCCCGATATAGGCCACCGTCAGCTTATCTTGGTAACCTTCGCGGGCCAGCAAGCCTAAGTCGACAATGGTGGCATCCACATCCGGCCAAGCTTGGCCGGGGCGGTTGAACAGCTGTGCCTCAAAACTGCCGGGGCTGCAAAACAAAGCCAGGGCATCGGCCATTTCCTCGGCCCGCTCATTGCCGCGCACCGTGTTGCGGACTTGTTTGCGCAATGCCTGCTCGACATCCTCTGTCAGCACTTGCCCCCGGCCAGCCGCCTTGACCGCCAGTGCGGCCTCATAGATGGCTGTCCGGATCACGCGCCGGTCAGCACGGTGCAGACGGCTCTCCTCGCGTGCTTCGCCACCGGTGATCATGATGCGCGCAGAAATCTCCATTTCCCCGAGGATATCACGTCCGTTGTCGTCATCCTGGGGCTCGGTACCGGGCTCCGGGCTGTCATCACCATTGCCGGGGTCGTCATCAAGGTCCAGTTCACCGGCCAAGGCCAGGTCCAGCTTTTTGGCATCCAGCAATTTCAGGGCATCAGCAAATGGCGGCAGGCTGACATCGGCGCTGGGGGTGATACGCACGGCATTGACCGTCAACGCCAAGGACTTCAGGTAGTCACCCAACAGGCCGAAGGAATTGCCCGACTCAATCAAGAAGATGCGCGGGCGGTACATCGCCAACAGCGACAGGATCATATACACCAGGGTCGCCGATTTGCCTGACCCGGTCGGCCCGATCAGCAATAAATGGCCGTTCTTTTTACGGTCGTACAAATTCAGGGGGTCAAACAGCAAGGGCTCACCGCCCCGGTTAAAAAACAGCAGCCCGGGGTTGCCGGTGCCCACCGAGCGCCCATAAAACGGTGCCAGGCTGGCGATCTGTTTGCTGAACACATAGCGCGAGCGGTGCAACTGCTTGGTGTCAAAATGCGGGTCATAATTCATCGGCAGGTTCTGCAGGTAGCTGTCCAGGGGCGACAGGTCGTCCTGCACCCGGATCGGCTGCAGGTTGTTGCCCAGCAGCAAGGCATTGACGCTGTTGGTCTTGTGCTGGATGTCGTCAACGTCCACGCCGCGTAGGTACAGTGCCATCTGCAGGGGGTAGAGCTTGTTGCCGCGGGCCACGGCATGCTGTGCCAAATTGGCATCGTGGGCGGCAATCTGGGCGTCGGCATAATCGCCGAAGGCGGCCTTCTCGAGCTTGAGCAGATGGCTGCGCGTGCTGTCCTGCGGCTTCAGGGTGATAGTCAAGGCCAACACCGTGTGCTCAGGCATGCGGTCGAACAGGGCAAACACCTTGTCGTCATCGGCACGCTCATGTGTCATCAGCCCAAATGGTGGTGCTTGTTTCAAGTTTTGCAGGACTACCACCCGGTGCGGCAGGTTGTCAAACCACCACAGCCCTGCGCCGGGGTCGGCCACCGGCGGGGTGGCCAGCAGCTGTTCGCTAAAATCCCAACCATAAGGCTGGGCCTCCCCGTCCGTCGCCCCAGGGTAGCGCGACAAGCCCAGGTAGGCGTCGACATCCCCGCCGGTGGTTTCAGGGCAGGGGTTGAACCAGGGCAATAGCCAATCATGCAGGTCCTGGCCGGTGTAACGGCGCATCCTGATGCCGGTGGCTTCAAGGCCGGCGGCCAGGCGGGCATAGGTTTCCTGGGTTTCCTGCACCAGTTTGTCCAGGCTTTTCAGGTGCTCCGAGGTCAACCCCCGGCCACTGTTGGCATGCGGGCGGTATAAGGTGCCACGCACCTTGCGCTCCTTGCCCTGCCAGCTGGCGCCGGTGACCAGGCGGTCGACAAACAGGCCGCCCGGGCGTGACACCTCCTGCAAATGGTTGTCCATAACCTTGAGCCAGGCCTCGGTAAAGGCGGTGCCCTTGGCGGCCGGTTGGGCATACTTGGCCAAGTCCTGGCCAAAGCGTTCCAGGCGGGGCTCATCCTGCACATACAATTGCAGGACCCAGGGCTCATCGTGTTCCGGGATGGCCGAACTGAGCACGGTCTGCAGCTGGTCGCGCAGCTTCATGAGCCAGTTGGCCGGCCGCGCTTCGGTGCTTACCGGGCGCAGTTCAAAGGCTACGCCCACGCTGCGGCCATCGGCCAACAGCATGAGTTGCTGTTGTTCGTCAAACTCCAGCCAGGGCAGGTAATTGGTGAATGAGGGCGGACGCTCGTAAAGCTGGCGCATTTGCGCCTCGGTGACCGGGCGGTCGCTGCGGCGGCGGCCATAAGCCTGCTTGGCCGTGGCGGCCTCGGCCTGGCCGTTGCTGTCTTGGGGTTTTGTGGCTTTGCCACCAAAAAACGGCATGGCCATCACTCACCGCCTTCGGCTTCACCGGGCAAAGCATATTCGGCTTTCTCATACATCGGGAAACTGGTGGCATAACCCGGCACTGGCCGTCGGCCTGCGGCCAAATGCGGGAACACATACATGACCAGGGCCGGGTTCGGCAGGCGCGGGAACAAGGCCTCAGTCTCGTTGTCGGCGGCACGGCTATAACCGGCCAGGTTGCCGGTGCTGAAGCCTGGCCCGCCAGCGCCGACTTGGGCACGGGCGGCGGGCAGGCTGGCCTGGTTGCGCTGAAAATGCGCGGCATAAATGTCCTGGATGGAGGCACCTTCCTGGGGCAGGATCGACTCCTTGTCCCCCAACAGGCTGCAGCCCGGCAAGGCCAGCAGGCACAGCAGGTAAAGCCCAGGCCGGCCTGGGTCAGTCCAATGGGCTGGTGCTGGCGGGGCTGGGGATTTTAGGTTTGCGTGCATAGGTTAATTTCCTGCCGTTAGGCTCAAGGTCGATGGGGAGTTCGCGGTCGATATGCAGCACAATTTCAGCGCCGCTGTCGACAAACACGACATCATAATTTTGGGTTTGCCGGTCGGCGATGGCCTGTGCTAGCTCATCGGCGCCACCGGCGGCCAGTGAGCCTAAGGCGAACTGGTTGGCATTGCCGGTGACGCCACTGGTGACCCCGCCGGTCAACGGCGAACTGGTGACCGTGGCCTGTGAGCGGGCGTAGGCGGCACCGGCCGCACCGATGGCACGGGCTAGGAAGCGCCCGCCCAGGTATTGCACGGCATTGGAAATCCGGCTGCCGGTGACACACGGGATACCGCGCCGGTCCGAGATAAAGCCTAAGGACGGCACACTTTGCCCGCCCCTGCCTTGCCCGTTGGCGGTGCCAGTATTGCTGGCCTGGCCGCTGCCTTGGGTGCTGGGGTTTTGCCCGACCGCCAAGGCGCTGTCACGGCTTTTATTGGCCAGGCTTTGGTCATCCGACGACAAGGTGCGGATGGTGCCGTCTTCAAACACAAAGGTCACCGAATGTACCGTGCCGCGCACGCAGGACAGTGCCCAGTCACCTAGAGCCGTACCGGAAAAGACCATGCCGTCCAGGCCCGGGATGTCCAGGCCATTGGCGGCCAAATTATCGCTGCCGACGATGACCTTAAACGGGAATGGATCATCGACATTGCCTTTGATTGGGATGCGCCCGACCAATGCGGTCAGGCCGGTGCTGCCCAACAGGGTGGCGTTGCGCGGCACGGTATAGACTGGCTCCGGTAAGTTGGCGCTGTTAGCGGCACCAGCCTGACCGGAACCTGCGGGCAGGCCACCTGGGAGATGGCTGGCCAGCACGGAATTGTCGGCTAACCCGTGCAGCACGCCGCCGTTGGGGGCCTCGAACGGCAGCGATAATTTGTCCTTCAGCCCGGACACCTTGCTGCCAAATTGCGCCAGCAGGCTGGTGTTGTTTATCGGCTCGATGATGATGTTGCCGGGTTGGCCCTGCCCGCTGGCCTCGGGGTCGACGGCATTGCCAGCCAAGCCGTTGCTGTTGGCGGCGCCGGTGGCATTGAGGCGTTGCCCAAGCTCATCCATACGCTGGAAAATGGTGGCCAAGGCCGGTGCCTGCTGTGCTTGTACGGTTTTGTCCAGGTCGCGGCGCACTTGGTCGGCGATCTCAAGGCTCATGCTGTCCTTTTTGAGCTGTGCCGCCTCATTGGCGGTGCGCAGGCGTTCCGCTTCCAGTTTCATATCGGCGACCTGGGCGGTCAGTGCCCTGAGCGTGTCGGCCGGGCCATCGGCATCAGCCACCGCCGTGGCCGGTGCCAGCGTTTGCGCGGTGGCCTCCACGGACGGTTTGGTGCAGGCTTTGACGCCGACCACCAGGGCGATCACCAACAGCAGGATGCCGAGTACCGGCAGTAACTTGTTGGCGTTAAAATCCATGCAGGCTGTCCTCAAACGGTTGCTGGCTGATCAGGTAGGCGGCGGTGGTGTCGCGTGGCTGGCCTTGGGGCTTGAGCAAATTATGCTGGAAACAGGCGCTCAGCCAGCGCCCGCGCAAAGTCCTGGGGTCAAGCACCAGCTCGGCCGAGGACTGGTTGACCAGTTTTACCGCGGTGATGTACAGCCCCCCTGAACGCCAGGCGGCGATGGCGCTGGCGGTAACCGGGATATTGTGGAACAGGTCACCGGTCGGGCTGCTGTGCACGCCTGCCGGATACACGCCAGCGGGCAAGGCCAGCAGGCGTGCCGGGGCATACAGTTGTTGGGCGGCCATTTGTGTCAGGCTGGTGTAATCCGGTGCTGGCGGTACGGTTGCCACCTGTGCTGGGCTGGGCGGGGGCACGGCCTCGGGCTTAGCTGCCCCGGCGGTGGGGACGCCCACGGCAATACGGGTGCTGTCTTTGAATTCGGGGGAGGCAACCAAGTCCAGCAAATACACGTTGCCGTTGTTAAGGTCATGGACTTGCACGCGTTGTTTGTCAAAAGCCGCCAAGGCCAGCCAATAAATCGTGCCGGCACCGGCATCCACCACGATTTGGCTGCGCAGCACGCTGGCATTGAGCCCGGGCGGCAGTTCCGCGCGCACTGGCGTGTCAAACACCACCAGGCGTTCCTGGTTGACCGGCAGTTGGATTTCGATCGGCTGTTTGTCCCAAACCCGGTGCTCCACCGGCGCTGCCGGGGGGCTGAAGCCAGCCGGCAAGGCGGCCGCCTTGGGTGTAGGCCCTGGCCAGGCCAGGGCCGGCACTAACAGTAACAGGGCAGCTGCCCAGTATGGCGTCATCATGGTTACTCCAAGCTCGTTGTTGCTTTGGCCGGGTTGGCCGCGGTATCGGGTTCGGCAAGCAGGCGGCTAGGCCCTGGCGGGTCATAGCCGTCCAAGGCCAAACCCCATTCGTTAAGGTTGGCGTCGACGTCATAGCTGACTACCCTGAGCGGGTAGCTGACATTAATGGATTTGACCGTGGCGCTTTTGACCGTCTCATCGATATGCAGGTCCAGCAGTACCGTCCAGCTGCCGCCGCCATGTACCAGCACCCGTCCAGGTGCGTAGTTGTGGCCGGGCACCGGCATCATGGTGCGCCCGCGGCCGGTGAGCTCATCAACGGAGACGCCGCCGTTGTCGATCGGTGACTTGATCCGGTGTTTTGAGTCATCCACCAGCTGGGCATAATAGCGCGGCGTCAGGTAGGGCTTGACGCTCTCTATGGCTTTAGGGTAATCCTGGGCACCGTCGGCTTGCCAGTGATTGATGACCTGGATGATGGACAGGGCAAAGGCATAAATGTCGGCAGGCTTAGGGTCGTTGGGCCGGACCACGGCGCCTTGGCGCAAATCCGGCGGCAGATGGATGCGGATGCCTGACCTGGCCCTGTCCCAGCCGAAGGCCAGGGCCAGGCAGACCAGCAGCAGGGCGGCAATCACCCAGCGTAAGGTGGTGATATGGTCATCCAGGTTGTAAAGTTGGTTGCGTTTGCTGGGCATGTGGCTTAACCCGGTGCTTGCCAGGTCCGGCCTAGGTGCATCCTGCCCTTGAACAGGAGCAGGCCACTGTCGCAAAGGTGCAACCGCTGCAAGAGCAGGTTCATCCTAGCCTGGTAATAAAAGTCCGGCTTGCCGCGCTTAAGCCGCTGCAGCAGCTTGCCGCCGCCCGCGACCAGGGCGATGGCAAACAGCAGGCCACCACCCAGCAAGGCCATGCCCTTATTGAGCAGCAATCCGATGGTGCAGGCCAACGGGAACGACACCAAACAGGCCACTTTGATGGCCAGCATCAGCTCACTGTCGGTATAGCCCATGAACACCACTGGCTCCTGGTTCAGGCGCTCGGCCAGCAAGTCGTCATCGTCAGCGCCGGACATCATATGATGTTAGAGGCTTGGGTTGCCAAAAACACCACGAGCAACAGCACGGCACCGCCGGACACGATGCCGACGGCCAGTTGCCCGATCTCCTTGCGGCCGGTGCGCACTTCGTGCAGGTCTTGCAGGACATGCGAGGCGATCCAGAACAGGCCGCCGGCACTCAGCAGCAGGCCGAGCACGACGGCGGCATCGCGAGCATAACCTTGGAAACTATTCAGGTAACTGCTGTTGACCGCACCGCCGTTAGGCGGGGTGACAATTGGTAAGGCGGCCAAGGCCGGGTGGCTGGACAGCATCAGGCAAGCTAAGGCCAAGCCAATGTGGGACAGGGATATGTGGTGGTTGTTGATCTTGGGCATATGCATATTAACTCCGGGTAGGGTTGTTTATTGGCGGTAATCGCCAGATAAGGGTTCGAACTTGCGCGGTTCCGTGCTGGGTGCTATGAGATACTCACGCAGGCCTTGTTTGATGCGCTCCAGGTCCTGCTCCAGCCAGCTATAGTTGAGCCGGATACGGGTGTCGGCCAGGGCTTTGTCCTGGGCGTCACGGACTAACGGCGCCAAGGCGTCCAGCTCATGGATAAGCCGGGCCAGGGCGGCCTTCTCTGCATCGTTGCTGGCCGCCAAGGCTGGCAACGCCAGGCTGCACAGCAACAAGGCCAGTGGGTATTTAAGCAAGGGTGTCATCGTCATCGCGCTCCTCATGGGTTTTGGGCACCGGCTAGGCCCTGGGTTAAAACAGAGGGGGGGATGGGCTTTGCCGGTGCGTGACCATGATTAAAAAATCACCGGCGCAATGCAAGGATCAACCGTCTACCCATTGCATGCGATTAAATACAAACCCGGGTAAAGGCTATAAGGTGTTGTTATTATTTTGTTATTTAGGGGATTTGAAAAGCTATGCGGGGTTTAGGTTAGGATGGGGTGGTCTTCTACATGGTCACCTATTTCTGGGGGTTATCTTTTTACAGGGCTTTAAACGGGGATTAGAATTAAAGAATGTTGGCAGTACATAAACAAAATGGGGTGACGAGCCAATTAGCCAATAGTTTTTTTCGTTAGCCATTTATGTGAGTTATTGAGCGATGGGCATGTCATCCCAAACACGACCATGTAACTCCCGGCCATTCTCTTTTTTGGCCCGTTTTTTTCCGTCAGCACCCCAACCACCCCATTGTTTGAAAAAAAAGGCGACATTTTTCTCTTCACATTGTAATCTAATTTCGTCTACCCATTCTTTTTGCATGGGCCGTGCTTTGGGGCCAGATTCACCACCAACAATTACCCAATGTATTCCAGTTAGGTCGATGTTCCCCAAATTTTCAAGCAATGGTTCAACTGATAAAAAGCGTACACTGGCATTCACCAGACGTAAGCTATCTATTCTAGGAAGCCCAAAAGTGAGATCTTCAACAGAAACCCCAAGCCATACATTTTTCGGGCATTCCCTATTTGAAAAAAAGCGGGGTAATCTTTCTGCCCTTTTAGTGAGAATTTGGTACGTGTGTTGTGGCGTTTTATGTATTACAGAAAAGACTTCATCTAAAAAGCTGTCAGGGATGTCATCATGAAACAAATCACTCATGGAGTTGACGAAATAGATGGTCGGTTTTTTTCTTTTTAGTGGTTGGGTTAGCCTGTAACTATGGATTGCGAGTTGGAAACCATTTGCATATCCCCGCGCGTCCATTGCTTTGAGCCTGATTGCCATTGTTTCTGCATAACAATGCTTACAACCGGGTGATATTTTTGTACACCCTGTCGTAGGGTTCCACGTTTGTTCAGTCCATTCTATATTTGACATGTTCATAGAGTCTCGTTTATTTACGCCTTTGCAGCTGTTTTACATCACTGAACCTTTCAAAAATTAAGATCAAGGCCATCCCCTAAAATTATTAATGCTCAAAAAAGCTTGTTTAAATGACTTAAAAATACCATTGTAGCCATCCATAATGGGCTAAAAATACTTCTTAAAGGTTGACGTGGTGACTGCGACAACAATGCCGACAAACAGCGCAAAGGGCAGGATGATCAGGTAGGGGTGTACAGTATCCGGCCAGGCCAGGTAAATGATCCAGGGCAGCGTCAACCCCGGCGCTACCAGGCTTTTCGCCAGATGGTAGCGCTGGCCTAGTTCACGCCCGCCCCGCCAGCGGTTAAGGTCACGCTGGACGATGCCGTCGATGGCCCCCACCAAGCCGGCCAGGACAAACACCGGGATGGATAGGAACAGCACGGTTAAGCGTAAGGCATACACCTGGGTGGCAAACATCCCCGCCAACAGGTATTCATAGGTGCCATCAAGCACTTGGCCACTGAGCTTTTGGTATAAATTGGCCGGCGCCTTGGCGGCGGCACGCTTTTCCCGCTGCTGCCCCAGCATGGCCAGGCCGGTGGTGATGCCGGTCTTCACAAATAGGTTGGTATGCAGCCCGGCCGCGACACTGAGCGCCAATTCGGTGGGTTGGTGGCTGACGACACTGTCCTTAAGGTCCTGTTGCAGGTAGCTGACCTCCTTTTCCAATAGCCGTTGGCTGTGCGCAGGCCCCTCGTGTGGCCAGATAAAGCTCATGCACAAGCATTCCACCACAATATTGCCAAATAAGCCGACCACCAGCCAAAATGCAAACCCCAGCAGGCCGAACAATAAGGTGGCCACCGGCCCCCGTTTGACCGCAACCGGTGCCCCGCCACGGCTCGGGGTCTGGATGACTGAATCAGCCATAACGCACCTTGGCGTCGGCCAGCTGCCACCAATTGTCGGCGGTGCTGTATTTCCGGGCCATGGCCTCGGCGACTTGGCTGATGTCTTCAGGCAAGTGAGGGTCATGGCTGGGATCAGGCAAGGGTATGCGGATTTTCCACAGCTGGCCGCCTTCCAGCAAGGCAAAGGCCTGCCCCTTGGGCAGCGCCATGATATCGGCCGTGGTCAGCATAGGTGCTTCGCGCAGGCCTAGGCTGTCCTCATTCCTGCTGATATAGTCCACCCCGGTGGTCAAGTCGGAGGAGTCCACCACCCCGGACACGGCGGTGAGCGTCATAATGTCCACCGGGTCTAGCTGATTGGTCAACAATTCCGCAGTCAACGGCTCTTTCACCCGCAGCATGACCAGAGTGTTGAAGTTGCCGACAATTTGGCCGGACTTGGCGCTAGTGCCCACCCGGGCCTCGATATCCGACAAGGTCTGGGTATAGGCGGTAACCTGGAAGCCGGCACCGCCGGCCTTATTGACCAGCGGGATAAACTCATCACCGATCAGCTCATTGAACTCATCACAATGCAGGTTGATGACCGGTGGCGTGGTGGCCTGTCCCTCTAACGGCGGCAGGCCAGAAGCCACCCCGTGCTTATAGATATGCCCGGCGACCGAGACCAGGTCGGCAAACATGGCATTGCCGACCGCCGATGACACCGCGGTATCGGTTTGCGCATCCAGGCCAACATAGACGATGCCGCCCCGCCGGATCACCTGCATCCAGTCAAAAATAGGCCGGCTGTCAGCCGTGTCCGCATAGTTCGGTGCCAGCAAATCGGCGATCTTGCCGGAAATCAGCTTTTCCATGAGCGGCAGCAAGGATGCCACCAACTTGTCATAGTATTTCTTGTCATATTCAAAAATCGAGCGCAGGCCATCGGCAATGCCATCGTACAGCCCGTTCTCCTTGGCATAGCGGATCATGGCAATGACCTCATGCGAACGTCCCTTCAACTCAAACGGCAAGTCCTTGTCCTGGATGCCGGCGGCCTGTTCCAAAATGGCCTGGTCCCAGCCCTTGGGGGCGGCTTCAGCCAACCAGTGCCGGTAGTAGGCCACCAGCAAGGGGTCTATATTGTTGATATAACGCACCACTTGCCGGTAATCAGGGCGTTGCCCCAGAGCATAGACGGCACTGCCGACGATATTGGAAAAGCGCCAGGCAAACTCCCGGAAGGCGGCCGAATTGCCCTGGGAGGGCAAGGGGTTGGCGATGCGCGTGGCGATCTCGGTGATCCTGGAAAAGTTGCCAACGGGATTATAGCGTGCCGACAGTTCGGGGAAACCCAGGTGGAACAGGGTCAAGGCGTTTTGCCGGCCACTGCGGTGGGCTTCCGCCACCACCCGTTTCATTAGCGCCGGGTCGCCCTTGGGGTCAAACACGATGACCACATCGCCCCGGTGGATGTCCTGGGTAATTAAAATTTCCGCGAGCCGGGTCTTGCCGACACGCGTGGTGCCGAGCACTAAGGTATGGCCGACGCGTTCATACAGCGGCATGCTGACGTTGGATTCCACCATGCCCACGGCATGCAAGGCGATCTTGCCGCCTAGCGGGGCAATCGGCGGCACCGGGTTCCACCAGGCATCTTGCGACAACAGCCTGACCAGGCGGCCGACGAGGCGGGCCTGGCTGTACTGGCTGTACTTGTGCTCCAATAGCCGGGCCCAATGGTACAGTTTCCCGGGCTCGACATAGCGCCTGACCCGGGGTTGGCGGGCATCATACAGGCGCTGGCTGTGTTCCTGGTACCAGCGGAAACCCTTGCCCAAAAATAACCGTTGCTTACTGACCGGGATGCTGTCCGGGCGCACTTGGTAAAGCGGCAAGCGTTTCATGTTGCGTTGGTAACGCAGCACCTTAAAGGCCTGGCGCCCGCGCACAATGGCCAGCAAGGCTAAGCCGGCGCTGACCGGGTAGGCCAGCGGCACCGGCAACATAAGCGTTTGTGGGGTGCCGAGACAGATCAAGGCTGCGCAGCTTGCCGCCGCCGCCGACCATAATTCTATGGGTGGGCGTAGCAGTGCTTCCAAGGGTTGCCGGCTCATTGTTCCAGCCCCTTGGCGGTTACCAACACCGGGTAATGCCGCAGGCCAAATTGCGTGGCCAAGTCCGAGCCCTGCACAGGGCTCAGCTGCAAGCCAGGCGCCAAGGCCTGTAGCTGCTGGAAAGCTTCTGCGCTGGGCGCCTCCACCACCAGGCCAGCGGCACCGACGGCCTGCAAGCGGGCGGCGTATTGGCTGAGCCAGGCCTGGGACTGGGCATCCGTGCCAACAACAAAAAACGGCGCCGGCAAAACCTGCTGGAAGGCACGGCCGGGCTCAACGCCGGGGCTTAGCTCCGGGGTGCTGACCGGGAACAACTGGTTGACAAAGTCGGCGGCCAAAGCTTCGGCCTCCAACGCCGGTGGGGCCTGTGGCAAGGCCGGGGCAGCGATGAAGTCTGCCATCGGGTGGCCTTGCCCGGTGTCATAGATCGCCACTGGCACGGCCACGGCAGGACTAGGGCATAAGGCGGACAAATTCGCCGCCAGCATCAATAAGGCGGCCTTATAAGGGCTGGGCAAGCCGCCATAAACATTCATATTTATAGGCATTTCAGTGCGCTTACTTAACATGGTTATCCTAGGGGTGGAGGCACCGGATGTTGGGTGCGTGGGTAGTTCGCCATGATGCTGTGGACATACTGGCGGGTTTCAGGGTAAGGCGGGATGCCTTGGTAGCGTGCCACCGCGTTCTCCCCAGCATTGTAAGCTGCCAGGGTCAAGGCCACATCGCCCTGGAAACGCCTTAGCAGCCAGTGCAGGTAGGCCATGCCGCCGCGCAGGTTATCCTCCGGGTCAAATGGGAAGCGCACGCCAAAGCGTTGGGCGGTGGTGGGGAGCAGTTGCATCAGGCCTTGGGCCTGTTTCGGTGAGCGTGCTTTTGGGTTAAAGCCGGATTCCTGGGCGATCACGGCGGTCACCAAGGCCGGATCCAGGGTGTAGGCCGGGGCCAGGCGGGCAACCAAGTCGGCAATCTGTTGCGGTTGTTTAGGGGGGTTTGCAGCCCGCTTGACAGGCTGGCAAAAGCCAGCCCAGCCTAAACGGTCAAAGCGTTGGCTAAGCCGGTTCAAGGCACGGCTTTTATAATTGAACTTGGGCAAGCCCAAGGCCAAGTTGGTTTGCGGGTCTAGCAAATCCACAATGTTGGCCTCGGTGCCGGTAACCGGCACTTGCAGCAAGCCCACCTGAATATCCGGTAGCTGTCGGTGTATGGCCGCCAGCAAGGCGGCATGGGCGTCGGCACGGCTTGGGTAGTAGTGGCTTTGCCCGGCACTGCTGAGTGTCCAGGGCCATGGTGTTTTACAGCCATTGTCGAGCACCACGCCCGAGCGCTGCAATGCGGCCAGGTAGGCCAGTTTGGCCGGTACCTTGGCGCTGGCGGCAGCATGCACATAGCCGGCCGGCAAGGGCGGGGCAGCGCCAGCTACGGCGGCCAGCGCCATCAGGCAGAGGCCTAGCGCGGGCCTACCTGGGCACAGCATCCAGGCCACATTGCACCTGATACAAGAGTGCCAACCAATACTGGGGCAAAAACACATCCGCCAACCAGGCCCTGGCGGCCGCTTCAAAAAGGAAATGGCACTGCAGGCAGCAGGCGCTGACCGACGTGCCGGCATAAAATTGCCAGCCCTGGGTCAAGCTGGCGCCACTGTCCCAGCCATAGGCCACCATCGCCGGTAAAGCCTGCTCTAGTCCAGCGAAGACACGATGTTGCAAATACTCCAGCAATAGGCCTTGGCGGTGGCAACGCCCCAATAATGCTTCCGGGCAGAATTCCCAGACCACTTGGTTGCCCTGCCGGCGCTCCCATAAGACCCCCCAGGCAAACACAAAGCCATAGGCGTGTTTGAACGGCACGTTAGGCGGTTTGTCCATAGCTGGCGCCATGGGCTTGTGCGCGGCCATCAGCCGCCGCCTAAACGCAAACTCAGCAGCCAGCACCGGTGGCAGCGGTAACCTTTGTTTATGCGTCAAGTCAATCCGCCCTGCTGTGCCAGTGGCGTCGTCCGGTGCCTGCGGCTGCGCCATCAGTGTTCCAAGGCCGTGGGCTCAAAGGCAGTGAAGGCCTTGTCCCGTTCCAATACCGATTTCGGCACTGTCGCAGCAATGCCGGCCACTGTTGCCAACGTCCCCCGGTCATGGTTCAAGGTCACTGACTTGTGCTTCAGGCGGGCAGGGTCAAACTTGTGCTGCTTTGCCCAGGCCCTGATGTCATCATCGCTGTTGGCATCAACAACAAAAATGTCCAATTGCGTCTGACTTAAGCTGGTGGCCGCCAATAACAGCGCCAACTGTTGGCCACAAGGTAAGCAGGGCTTGATGCGGGTAAAGAACAGGACCCGGTCTTGCCGGGTCAAATGCAGAGCTGGTGGGGCAGCCGGCAAACCCAGCACAGCGGTGTCTATGAGGGCGCCGTTGGGGTTTAATTTACGGGCTTCTTCGGCATAGGCCTTGGCAAATGCCAACACCCGTGCGGTGTCTTCCTGCATCAGTTTGGCAAGGCGGGCAGCATAGTCGCGGCGTTCACGGTCGCTGTCGGCATGGATGCCCAACACTTCAAGGGGTGACAGGTTAACCGGGCTGATGCTGCCACGGATGCCTTGCATCAGGCCCTCATAGCGTGTCCATTCGTTTTCATCCAAGCCCCATTGGCTACGGCTGAAGCGGGCGTTCTCCGCCGCACTGGCATGGGCATTGGCTGTCCCCAGGCTCGGGCCTTGCACCTGTGTGGTGCTGGTGTCCACCGCCCAGCTGTCCGGCAGGGCCAAGAGCATCAGGGCAGTGCCTAAAAGCAGGTGGGCGGGCTTAGCCAAAGCCATCGCCCCTACACGGTGTTGGCGCTTATTCATAGCCGCCCTTGTCTTGCCGGTGTAGGACCTGACGCCCACGGGTGCCCTGTAAGGTGACCTGGTCAGCATCGGCGGCCTCTATAGTCCAGTCCGACACCGGATCACCAATTTTAATTAGTTGATACTGGTTGCTGGGGCTTGCCTTGACCAGCACCCGTTTTTGCCCGCCCCAGCGGTTGACTGCCAGCACCTGGTAGGCCGGCACCAGGCGGGCTAGTGGCAAACTGTCCGGGGCATCGAGGTCACGGCCAGCGGGGTTGCGGCGGCGGGATGCGGCTGAAGCAAGCGGTTGCCGCCTGCGGACAGCAGGCTTAGCGGAAGGTGTTGTTGACGCTGGGGCGGCCTTGGCCGGCAGCGCTATTTTTAAGTTGTCGAGTTCTGCCTGCTGCCGGGCCAAGGTGGCCTGCACCTCCGTTAAGCTGGTACCCAAGCTGTTGGCCAAGGCTTCCAGCCTGGACAGGCGCAGGCCATAGTCGTCCAGAATTTGGCCATGCCGGCTTATGGCCACCGTTAAGCTAGGCTCAGGGCTGGATTCAAGCGGGATAGGTCCAGCTGCAGTACTGGCCGCATCAAGCGTAACCGCTGGTACTGCCGTAGCGGCTTCTATAGCTGTAGGGGTTGACGAAGGCTTGGTCAAGGCACGATAGCTAAATAACCCAATACAACTTAACAAGCCTAAGATGATGACAACTATTAAGGGCAAATAAGGCGATACCGGCCAGTTAAGGGCTTTTAAACGGGCGAGGACAGCAGTCATTGGGCAACCCCGGGTGGGTAGCTGGGATCTAGGTCATAGGCCACCACCCGGCCCACGGGGTCCACCAATAAGCGGTAGCCATTGCCAGCCAAGGCCAGCAAGGCATCGCGCAAAATGACATTGGCAAAATGCCGGTGTACCTCGGGGATGATTTGCCGTACCAGCGCCTGTACTTTCGGGTTAGGGGTAATGGTGGTACTGAAATGGTAACCGCTAAACTGCAACAGGTATTGGGCGCTGTCACGCACGGTGTTGACATTGGGGGGGAGTTGTACGTCGATGACGGTCAACAGGGGGTTTAACTGTTCCAGGGTTGGTGTTGCCGGCACATAGGTGTAACGGCCGGTCTGGGTTTGTACAGGCTCAGGTAATGCTAAGCTCGGCTGGCTTTGATAGGCTTCCGGCAAGCTTAGGCCTACGGCACTTGGGGCTTCCGTCTGCCCTGGGCTGGGGGCTTGCGCACAAGCTGCCAGGGCTAGGCTAAGCAGGGTTAGGCTTATGGGTAGGGCTCTGGATGGCATGGGGTTCACCTTCGTTTTGGGGTCAGGTGAATGATGGCCCAGACGGCTTGTTGATTTCAACAATCAACCGTCTATCCATGGCATGCGATTAAATTGGCCGGTTTCTTTGGCGCTAAGCCATAAAGCCGTTTAGGGAGGGGGAAAGAATGGCCATCTTAAGCCACCCCTGGTTTTAGGCACCATTATAAACTAGGGGTAAGGATACGTTTATCGCCAGTAGGTTCTCCTGATATTGGAAATAACCAGGCCAACCAACCAGCGAGGATAGGGTATTGACCCTATCACAATGCCTAGTGCCTATTAAATAGGGTACGGCTCCAACTGGATGACCTGGAGCCGACATTGACCAGTCACGGCTACCGCGTCAAAGACCTAGTAGAGCAATTCGACGCCAAACCAGCAGAGATTAAGGCACTATTCAGCAATAGCTTAGACGCTACTCGCATGGCTGAACTACGCAGCCAATTTTTGGCTGCTGGTCTGCCTATCTGATGAGCCTTGATAGCTAATTTCATTTGCAATTAAAGCCCGCGAAATTGATTTGCGAGCTGACACGGATAAATGCAAGCTCATTTGCAGATAATTTGAGCTCGACGGTTATTTCATTTGCAATTATTGTGAGCTCAAAACAACGTTAAATGCGAGCCCGGCCGGTTTCAAATGCGAGCCGTTACAATTACTCACTGCGTCAAGGTATGGGGTTATAGTATAACCATATGTATTTAATAGATAACTTTGTTCTGGTAGCAGTATTGTAAACTGACCCCGTTGATCCTAATGTTTGTTTGTTCAATCAATTCCATATCACAATTGGCTCTCCAGGGACTCGGAGTTGCATTGCTTCTGGCCCCATATACGCCTCGTCTCGCATATCTATCCGAAGCGCCCAATTGTTTTCGAACCTAATCGTAATCGTATCCACACCCTCATCTACGTAAGTAACAATATTGCCAATCAACCGCTGTATATCACCCAAAACAAATCCCACTAACTCATACCTATTGTAAATGGCGAGGCTAATCCTGTTTTCAAAGCTTATCCCAGTATCGCCATCAGCGAATACAGCATCTTCAATCTTTAAGCCGCAGATGACACTCAGTTTTGATTTTCCCATTTCCGTTGTCCCGCTAGTCAATTGGAAAGTGCGATGGAGAATTGGGTAAAGTCTTACCGCTGTATGGATCTACTCCCTGTGGCCTAGGGATTGCTGAATTTTCGTACTTGATATAACCGTTTGGATAGCCTGGGCTATTACCCCTTGCTGGAGTTGGGTTCATTAACCTAATTGTTGAAACCTGTCCGTTTGCACCACCCGCACCACCAGTGAATGCAACACCTGTTTGACTCCCTGCAGGACTAATTACTGGACTTGGGCCAGTTGCTCCTTTCGGGACGGGGAAAGCAGTCCCACTTGGAGACACGACGAAGTCAGGAGCCCCATTAGCCCCCCCTGCAACATCACTAGACTGATTATTATAAACATTATTCAAAGCCGCTTGATTAGCACTAAGTAATCGTTGCCCTGCATCAAGCACTAAACCAGAGCCAATCGCTACACCAGCAGCAGTCGCCGGAGCCAATGCAACTGAACCGCCCCCTAACGTCGGCAACCCAGAAAGTAAATTACCACTAACAGAACCGCCTATAATGGCCGTACCCAGTGCGCCTTCTAAGATACCAATTCTGGTTTGGGGATTGGTTAAGACACTGCCAAAATAACTAATCGTCGGTGTAATCGCATTGGAAATCCGGTTCGCGTCAACCCACTGGGATCATTAAAGTTTACCGGATTATTGCCGACATAGGCATACAAATTAATGCCCGCCGCCATAACCCAAGGGGTCACGCTGGATAAACCGGCCTAAATTTGGCCAGTAGTAGCGTGCCCGGTAGAAATATAAGCCGGGACTGTCCTTCGACCGCTCCCGGCCCGTGTAGCTGTAGTCCGGAAAGCTGCCGGTCAGGAAGGAGTTTCTACCATACACGTCATAACGCACCCAGGCCCTGGTGGCTGGTTTGTACTACAGTTTTTAATCAGAAATCAGTCGAAACTGATCCCAATACTGCAAAATTCAAGACCAGACCCTGTTCTTCCAGAATTTGCGACAGTGCCCAGCCGCAACCAAGACCGACCCCGTTCTTCTCGTATGATCAACAATCAATCGAGACTGCCCCCTTGATTACGGTTAGCCTAGTAACTATAACCCTCAGAATATTGAGGCTAGAGAAGACCAATCAGGTTCAATTAGTGAACCATTTCCCCATCTAATCAACTCTAATTCTAAAAGTCGGCCATTTTCATCCTTAAACAGATCGACAGAAATACTAGTTCCATCTTTATCTTTGAGTGTCCATTCAAAACCGAATGATTTTTGTCCTTGGTATTCGGGTCTGACATAGCCTTCTATTCCGAAGATAATTCGTGATCCATCAGATGTTTCTTCCGCAACGAAAGCGCGTGCATAATCTTCTTCCAACTGTAATCTTTCTTGTTCTGATAGCTGATCTGTTACCGTGCTTATCAAATTTCTCTCATTAACGTTAAGTGCTCGTTTCATGGTGCTACCGGGAATATAGTTCCAATATTAACAGTGCCATCTGGTAGAAGTCTGGTACGGAATTCAATAAGCACATTATCCACAGTAATTCGCCCACGGACATCGGTACCGATTACCATATTACCTCGCATCGACTGAATAGCATCTGCCACTGCTGATTCTGCGTTACCTACGTTAACGCCAACAGCTTCAAGACGAGGTGCATAATGTTCAGTCCTAAAAATTGTTGCAACGGGTACTCTACCTAAAACCCCAGCAATTCCCCCAACCAACCTCGCTTCTGGCGCTATTAAAGTCGCCGCTGTTCCTACCGCAGCTCCGCCAAGCCCCAACGGGCTGATCGGCCCGCTGGCCGGTGCCATCCCTTCCCGGATAGGCGTGCTATCGGACTGGGTGATCAGCCGCTGGCCAAAGGCGACTTGGTTGTCGGCGACTTGAATCCCCGCCCCGCTGCTAAAGGCAAACGGATTGCCCCCGCCATAATAGCTGATACTCGGTGTGATGGAATTTCGTATAGCCGCACTTTGTGGAGATAACCCACTGGGGTCATTAAAGTTTACCGGATTATTCCCGACATAGGCATACAAATTAATGCCTGCCGCATAGCCTATCGGGTCACGTTGGATAAACCGGCCTAAGTTTGGCCAGTAATAGCGTGCCCGGTAGAAATATAAGCCGGGAATGGTTTTAGCCCGCTCCCGGCCGGCGTAGCCGTAGTCCGGGAAGTTGCCGGTCAGGAAGGCGTTTCTGCCGTATGCTTCATAACGCACACTGGCACTGACAGCTTGATTGACATCGGTCACGGCTAAAACCGAGCCGATACCGTCTTGGTGGTAGTAGCTGGCGGTGGCAGTGGGGTCGGCGGTGTTGCCGGTGAGTTTAGCCAAAGGGAAGTCGGTACCCGCCTGAACCTCGTAAGCACTGGCGCTAGTCCAGCTAGTGCCGGGATAGGTCGCCACGATGTTATTGCCGTCGTAGAGATTGCGGCTGGTGACGCCGGATTCGGTGACTTCAATGCGCCGGCCTTGCGGGTCGTAAGTGTAGTTAGCGCTGCCGGCCCCGCTGGTTTGGGCCAGGCGGCCCAGGCTGTCGTAAGTGTATTGGGTGGTAAAGGTGCCGCTGCAGGTGATGATGCTGGGCCGGGTGATGGGGGCGCCGGTACAGCTTTGGCTCAAATTACCGGCGGCGTCGTAAATATAGGCTCCTTCTAAGCTACCGTTCAGACTGGTCTCGGTGAGCTGATTGGCCGCGTCGATTTTATAAACGACGGTATTAGGCCCCACTTGTCTACTGATCCGGTTATTCAAGGCATCATAGCTGTAGCGGGTTAATCTGGCGGTAGTACTGTTGTCTTCCTGAACGAGGCGGTCTAAGGCGTCGTACTGGTAAGCATAAGTCCAGGCGGTTGGGCCGGGCAAGGTTTCAACCAAGCCGTTGCGCCGGCCTAAACCGTCATAGCGGTACTGGCTTTGGGCGAGGGGGCCGCCTAGGCTCTGGTGGCTGACTTGTGCCAAGCTGCCGTCGGGGTTCCAGGTTTGGGTTTTGCGGATACCGTTGGGGTAGCGCAAACTGACTAAACGCCCTGCCGCATCGTAACTTAAGCCGTAGCTGTCGAAGTTGGGCGCCCAGATACTGGTCAGGCGGCCTACGGGGTCGTAGACATAGTGGCTGGCGTTGGTGTCCGGGCCTTGTACGCTGTTGAGCAAACCGCCGGGGCTCCAGCGGTAAGTCAGGGTTTTGCCGCCGCGCCGGTCAGTGACGGTTTGCAGGCGGTGGGCGGCATCGTAGGTGTTGTCGTAGGCGATGTCCAAGCTGCTATTGGGGTTGGCGCTCCAGGCTTCGCTACGGGTAGGTTGGCCTAAAGGGTTGCGGGTATAGAGGAGCCTGCGGCCGTCTTCGGCGGTGGTCGACAGCAATTGGTGGCCGTAACGCCATTGATTGGTGAGGGTGTGGCCGTTGGGGGTTTGCAAGGTGATAACGTTGCCGTTAACATCGTAGCTGTAACGGGTGATCTGGTCGTTGGCATCGGTGGCCGAAAGCCTGCGTCCGAAGTCGTCGTTGACGTAACTGGTTTGCAATGTCACCCGGTCGGAGGCGGAAACGCCAGTATCCGGGTTGATGGCGCTGCCGCCGTCGGCGGTGGTCTGGCCGGCATAGATGGCGGTGAGGTTGCCCAGGTTGTCAAAACTGTAGCGGGTGACCGGGCGGATGTTTTGGCCGACGGTAGCCGAGGAGGGGTCTTGGTCGGTGACTACCGGCCCGGCCGTGCGCACCAGTCGGCCCAGGGCATCATAAGTGTTGAGCGTATCGCGGGCGGTTTCGGTGGCACCGGCCGCCGGCACGGTGGTGACTTTGACGGTGCGGCCCAGGGCGTCGTAAGTGTATTGGGTAGCGATACCGCTGGTGAAACCGGCAATGGCAGGCTGGATGACTTGTCTGAGCCGGCCGTCCTGGCTGGCATTGCCGTAGCTGTAGGTGGTGGTGGCGCCGGTGGGGTCGGTAACGGTGCGGATACGGCCGGTGGCGTCCAGGCTACGGGTGACGGCATGGTTGGCCTTGTCGTAGGCTTTGAGCCAGCGGTTGACCGGGTCGTAGTCAAAGCCTAAGGTGTAACCATCGGCATCGGCCATCTGCACCAGGTTACCGGCAGCATCGTATTGGTATTGGCTGGCGTTACCGCCAGCATCGAGCGCGGTTTGCAAGCGCCCGGCGCTATCATAAGCCTGGTAAGCCGAATCCCATAAGCGCTGGCCGACTTGCAGTTCATTAGCAATGCTGCGGCCATTGCCGTCGAAAGCCAATTTACGGACTTGTCCCAGGGCATCAGTGGCGCTGGTGGCACGGCCATCGGCGTCATACTGGTACTGGGTGGCCTGCCAGTCGGCATCGATGCCTTGGTTGGGTCGGCCTTGGGCGTCATAAGCCAGGGTGGCGGTGTCGGCGCTGTCCGAGGCATTGATCAGGCCGTCGCCGTTTTTATCACCTAAGCGGCTGACCTGGGTGGGGTATAAGGTATTGGCATCATAGGCCATGGCCACGGTGGGGCCGGTACCGCTGGCAAAGTTACCTAAGCTGGCGCCGGTAAAAACGCGCAAGATTTTGCTTTGGGTTAACAGTCCGGTGGCAGCATCGTAAGCCTGTTTGCTCCAGGCGGCGATATCGGCCACTGCGGGGGTAGTGCTGGCGGCCGGCACTTTGCCGGTTTTCAGGCGCACGGTGTCGGTGGTGTTGCCTTTGGCGTCATAGGCCAGCAGTGTCCAGTTGCCGGTGGCGTCCTTGATGCGTTGCGGGGCATTAAAGGCCGTGAAGCCGTCATAGGTGGTGGTGGCCCCGGACGGCTGGGCCATGCGGGTCAGGTTGGCGGCGCTGTCGTATTGGTAGCTTAAGGTGAGGCCGTTGGCGTCGGTTTCGGTGAGCCGGTTGAACGGGTTGGCCGGGTCATAGGTGTAGGTGGTCTTAGCACCGGATTCATCGGTGATGCTGGCCGGGTTGCCATTGGCATCGAAGGTGTAGCGCCGCTCAAAACCGCGCTCGTTGACCATGACGGTTTCACGGCGGAAGTCCTGGTAGCGGAAGGTGGTGGTTTCGGCCAGCAGGTTGCCATTTTTATGGCGCTGGTGCTGGAATACCCGGCCGTCCAGGTAGTAGCTAAAGCGCATGCCCTCGCCTTGCGGCTGGGTATAGGTGCGCAAGGCGTGGTTGAGGTTTTGGCTATCAGTTGCGCCATAATAATCATACGTGGCCGCCGGGTGCTGGCCGCTGACCGCCAGCGGGCTTTTGTAGGACACCAGGTTGCCGTTGCCGTCATAGCCGTATTGGTGGCTGGCTAAGGTGGCCCCGCCAATGGCCTTGACATCAATTTGGCTGATGTGGCTACCCGCATACGTGAAGCTGAGTTTACGGCCAGGGCCGTCGGTGATGTCTTTTAAGGTCTGGTCGGCGTTATACGTTAAGGTTAGTGTATTGCCATTGCGGTCACGGATGTTCTGAAGTTTAGCCGATTGCCCTGATGTGACACTGGCATTGGCTTCAAAACTGTAGCGTAAACCGTTCTTTTCGGTAAGGCTCCAGCTGCCGTCAGCTTCCCGGCGCAAGGAAGAATAAATGCCGGGGGAGGCCGTTAGCGTGGTGCCGGCTGGCACGCTGCTGCCAGCCAGGGAGAAGAAATGTTCACCGCCGCTGCCGTCAAGCCAGCCGACCTTGACTAAGCCCGACTCCACGCCATAAAAGTTGAGCCGGTGGTTAAAGCTGTGCGTCCAGCCAAAGCCCAAAGGGCCGTCTTTAGGACTGCGGCTGTTGTAGCTGCGCTCAAACACCAAGGGCAAGCCCCGCCCCGGTAGGGCGATGTCGCGTTCGGAGCCGTAATAGTTGCCGGTGGCCAGATTGACCGGGTCACCGGCTAATGTTATTAACGGATTACTACCATTGGACAGGGTGGTAGAATTGACAGGAACGTTGGTGAAAATATTGCTTGGGATAAAACTGCTGACCGGGTAGGTTGTAGACACGGGGCTGGCCGAGTTCAGGGCGAATCCGCCGCCTAGCCTGCCGCTGATGACCGCTGCAATATAGCCTTTGCCCTGGTTTTCGACAAAATACACCGCCCCCCGCCAAACTTTGGGCTGCGCCTGCCCGTCTGAATAAGCGATGGTTTGACGCGGCGCGGTAACGGTAGCGCCATCCATGACATAGCGGGCAATATCATTTTTAGAGGTCGCCATGCTGGCATCAGTCAACAAATCATAGTTGCTGAAATTCGCAGACGTGAACACATTAAACGGAATGCCTTGCTCACTGGCAAACTGCAGGCCGCGCACGGTGGACACTGCATCGGTGCGGATCAGTTCCTGCCAGATAAAATGCTCGTAAGCCGAGTTGCTAAAATTGGCCAACCTGAAAGTCGGCCAGACTTCGTTAAGGTTCGTTGCACTATCGGTGGCTGTGGAATCCAGTTTGACGAAACGCGACTGGTTGCCCAAGACATCGACGTAAGTGCCCCCCGGATGGGCGGCAAACGGCAAATCAAACAGGTAGTCTACCTTCAGGCTGGCGGCTGTCAGCCCCAAGTGCGTGCCGCTTTCACCGCTGAGGCCATTGAGCTTGCCGAGATAAAGGCTGCTATCGGTCACATAACGCATGTATTTTAACAAGGCGATATGCAACAGTTCGCCTTCGGTATTGTCGTAACTGGCGGGATTGGCCGGGGTGGCAGCTGAGGGGTTGGCCTGGACGGCTTGCACCAACTGGGCGGAACGTTCCGCGACCAGCCGGTCGGAGCCTTGGCGGGCATAGGCCAAGAGCGCATGGTGGGCACCGGCCACCAAGTTGGTGTAGACCGTCTTATTAGTGCAATGCAAATCTGGATCTGGGGTAGCAATATTGGGATCATCATTCCGGCAAGCTGAACCCGACAGGGTGGTATCACCCAGGGTGACCTTCATGATAAGGCGGTGCACCGACCCTAAGCTGAGCGTAGCGGCACCTGTGGCAAGCACGGCACCGTCCGCTTTGAGCACCGGCAAGACATTGACGGCGCCGGCTGGAACGCTGGCCGGGTCACCGGCCCAGCTGTTCCACAGCGCCTGTGAAGCGCTGTCAGGCGTATACGATAAGGTGATGCGTTTGTGTGCCACAGAAGGGAGGGACACCACTTGTTCAGGCATCAAGTTGGTGCCATTGCCGGATTGGACTTTGATACTGAACTGGTAGCGGTGGCTGGCGGGTAAGGCCGCTGCTTCAGGCGAGCTGGTACCTGCCCAATTATCGTATTGCACGACTTCATAGGGCAAGCTCACCGGCAAAATATCGTAGGCCCGGGGTACTTGCCGGCCTTGGTAAGGCACATCCAGGATGCTCTGCCCGCTGTTCAGACTTTTCACATAGTTGTCGACCAACGTGGCATAGGCTTCATGCGGCAAGGTGCTGGTGCGGGTGGCCAAATAACCAGTGGCGCCGGTATTGAAATTGACATTCTGCTGGATGCCGCCAATACCGGGCTGGTAAGTGTTGTCCTTGAAACTGGGGTCCAGCGGCAGCCAGCGGTGTCCGCTGTTATCGGATGGGGCACCCCGGTAGTTGCCATATGGCAAGCAAGCCTCAACCCAAACATGGCGTAGCTGGATGACTGACGATCCGATACCCACTGAAGGGTTCATGTTGTTGCTTAAGATGTTCGCAGCCGCCTGATAGTTTTTGGCACCCAGCCAACGTGGTGCCCGGCCATTGGCTCCAAGGTTGCTTCCATCTATGATTTGGACATCCCCTAAGACATAGCGGGCCGGGATATTGGAAGCCCGCAGCAGGGCGATCAACAAGGACGCCTGGTCGGTGGCGCCACCAGCCTTAGTGTAAAGCGTGCCTTGCGAGCCTTTTAATGAACCAAAATAAGGTTCAAAACGGATGTTGTCGTAGACGTATTGGAATATTTTAACTGGCGAGTAGTTTAGCTGGGCCGCTAAATCCCGGATATCTTGAGTGATGACGGCATCTTCGGTTGCCGCCAAATCGGCTGGGGCATAGCCACAGGCTGAGGCCTCCGCTGGCGTGCCGGGGGCTGCAGCTATGGCACCGCTGATGAGTAAATCCAACAAATAAGCAACAGGCGGCTGGGTTGGGCTTACCGGCAAGGCGCTGAGGTAACGCGGCAGCGCCTTGCTGGCAGGTAGAGGAGTGTCCTTAGCCTGGATGCCTAAGTGGCTGGTTGGTGTCGGTAACGCCTCAGTGGGCGCCTCCAGGCCATTGGCCGGACTGGCCATGGCCTTAAGTTCGGCCATGGCTTTGCTTAAGGCTTGCCTCCGGCTACCGGCATCTTGGGCGTTGGCCAATGCAGCCAAAGTGCTGTCGAGTTGGTCAAAGCGGTGTCTAACTTGCTTGGCAATGGCGTCAAAGTCCTGGCTTTTGTTAGGTTGCTTGAAGGCCACCAGCTGGCTGCGCATCTTATCTAATTCAGCGTCGACATCCTGGCGCATACCCACAATCTGGGTGCGCTTGGCCGCCAGCAATTGTAGTTTAGTTTGCATCAAGGCGGCTTTATCACCCCGGCTTGAGTGTTCCAGTTGATCCGTGCCCGCCATCAGTGCCAAGGCTTCGGCCATGTGCTGGTGTAGTTGTTGGGCGACGGCGTTACCAGGTTGCTGGTGCACTTTCATCAAGGTTTCCACCACCGGTTCCGGTAAACCGGCCGGGGTACTAGAGGCGGCGGGGAGGGCACCCTGCGCAATGCCCAAGCACGACAGGCACAAGAATAAAAGCAGCCCATATGGGCGCAGGTGAAGATGAGATGACATGGCGGCTGGTTCCCTGGATTTAAGGCGTTAAGGTATCAACGGGTTTGCGTGCTATTTGGTTGCGGTCTATAGTGCAGGAACCCAGACAACAGTAGCCCCAGCACAGCAATCGCCCAAGTCGGTAGGGCAGGCACTGGGATGGTATCCGTACTTGGGCTGACAACGGCAATCTGGCTGGTTGCCGTCCCAACGGCACCGGCACCGGATGCTTGGTAAATGAAGTTAAACGTCCCAGCCACCGTAGGCGTGCCGGTGACTTGGCCAGAACTGCCGTTTAAGCTTAAGCCGTCCGGCAGTTTGCCAAAGGTTAGTGTCCACGCCGTCGCGGTGACGCCAGTGATAGAGGGTAAGGCCGCGTTATAGGGCTGGTTGAGCTGGGCCTGGTTGAGGGCAAGCGCGGTGGTGGTACCCACAACGGCTTGGCCATTGCCTTTGGTTGCCAGCAAGGTGCTGTCGGCCACACTGGGGTTCGTGCCCAGCAAAACCGGGGTTTCAACACCATCTGGCAAACCGTCCTTGTCGGTGTCGGCCAAGGTCGCGGCTGGCAATGCGGCCAGTACCTGTGTAGCGACCAACGGGTTATTACTGGCATAGCCGCCATTGGCCTGCTGCTGGGCAATGAGGAAGTTTTGGGCGTTGACCGCCGCCGTGTCATTGGTGCCCGCTTCGGCGACGATAGCCCGGTACGCTAACGTGGTTTCCAATACGGTGCCAGTAGCTCCTTCACCAAAACCACCACCGGATTTTTGTTGGGTCTTTAGCCAATTAATGCCGTTGGTAATAAAACTTTGCACACTAAAATTAGATTTGTAACGGTTTAAGGTCAAGACCGTTTGTGCAGTCGGAATGACTTTACTGGCTGGCGTACCGACATTGGATTTGAAGTAGGGCCAACCGCCATCAGCGTTTTGCTGGTTGAAAAGGTAACTTAGCCCAAAACCGGTGTCGGGATAATTGGCGCCAGTCTGCCGGAGGGCATCCATGGCCAGGGCCGTATCGAGTGAGCTGCCCCCGAAATGGTCGTAAGCACCCCAGCTAACCTTATTTCCGTTTGTACTCTCATTGGCATAACTGATCAACCGGGCCGTCAGCCCAGACACATCGCGGCCAGCCCGGTACAAGGCCAAGGCTTGGCGGGACAAGCTATCAATACTGGCGGCCTGGTAATTTTCCAGCCAGGCCACGGCCCGGTTAAAGCTGTCGCCACTGCTGACACCGGCATTAACCAACGCTTCAACGGCACTGGCGGTTTCCACCATGCGCAGCCCAGTGTTGGTACCCCAGCTGCCATCGCCATTCTGGTTGGTAATCAGCCAGGCCAAGGTTTTGAGACGGGCGTCATCGACCGGTGCGGCTTGTATCTGCATACTGGCAAAAAACCCTGCCAATATGGTCATCCTAATAATTATCTTCATATCCCTGGCCATTCGCTTATTATCAATGGGTTGGAGCAAACAAAACCCCGCCTTCAGTTCACTGGATAAAACACTGGTAGCGCCCTGCTGCCTGCCGGCAAACTAGGAATACGGCAATGGTTGACACTCAGCCCGTTAGCTGTAGCCCGGGTATAAGGGTTGACCGGCCTTGCAGGGTCATAGGCGGCATTTAACAAAGTGCCTAGCGCTACTGTTGCTGTATTGGTTGGCGGTGCTGCTTGGTTTATGGCCAATCCCAGCAACCCAGTTGTACCTCCCCAAGTTTGGGCTACGTTTAAGTTGGCCAAGGTAGTCGGGTTGGTAATCGTCGACACCATCGCTTGTGCTAAGGGATCGGTAACAGCGCCTATAGTCATCAGCTCCGCCCAGAATTTATAACGCCCTTCCACCACGTTATGTGCAGAGGGTGAGGCATTGTCAATCTTGATAAAACGGTAAGGCTTGCTGCCTGTTGGGTTTTGGCCTATGCCCAGCAAGCCTATGGCCCAACGGAAACCGTTGGTGACCGGATTGCCGGATGTGTTGAAATTGGCCACAGCAGTATTGTTATTTAACCCTTCCAGGCAATTTTCTATGTCGGCAGTACTGTCTAGCGCGTGTGTAACTTTAGCAGGTGTTGTAGTTGCAGGAGGTTCAATGCCTAACGCGGGTGTTGTGGAAACTTGGATTGCTTCAGACAACGTTTGGTTACAGGGAGCATTTTGAAATTGGGTGTTAAATAGTGCCAAGGTACCTGAACCTGCGACCGGCAAGCATAAATGAATGCTCCGGTTACTGGGTTGGTCACTTGTAGCGACAGTCTGAAACAAATTTTGACTTGTGGCTGTACCCCCATATCTTAAATTACGCCAATCGGTTAGACGTAAATTAACAAACAAACTTCCGATTTGTGCAGAAGTTAGGCTGGGCATACAGCGTTCGCTGTCATCACCCACACTACAACCTAGCAATAACGAACCAGCTGCGGCCTGTGCCGACTGCATCGCATTCCGTAACCGGGTGTTGACTGCAACACCGTAGATATGAGTGACAACCGGCGTCACAGTGACATGGGTCACCACATTCAAATCAGCCAAGGCCGCGTTCAGGGGTTGAAGAAACTGGGTAGGCTCAACATCGGAAAAGTTAGCTTCAGAGCGGCGTACGCCATCGTCGCTGGCGGTTATGGGAGTGGCCACTGGCGCAGAGCAATTGGCAATGCTATTAACCGGGGTGGCACAGCTATTAGCATTGGCTAAGGTGCTATTTTTAATAAAAACATGGGCATTCGCTTGCGCCCCCCCTTGGACGGCACGGATGGCATTGCCGGCATCACCCCCTTCACGTTTATGCAGCAACAGGTATTGTTGGGTTACCCCAGTAAAGCTGGGTGCCCTTTCACAGAGATAAGCCACACTTTCGCCATCGGCATTGTTGCTATAGCGGTAAACGGTGCCAGCACAGTTTAACTTCATAGCCGCCACCAGAAATGGGGTAATCGCCGAAGAGCCAGTGGTTAGTGTTTCTGCCACATTGCTTTGGATGGCGGCAAAATCCGGTGTGCCATTAGTAAGCAGCGGTACTACGGCCTAGCTATTGTTACAAAAAACCATAAAGACCCATAGTCCCACGATAAGCTGTTGCATTACTTCCCCCATTAGTTTTAGGCTTAGGCCAAATCGACAAACTCCTAAAAGGAGCCGATAACACTTACACTACCTTGTCTTTTAAGCGGATGTTAACAATTGATTGTGAATATTTTGTGACAGAAATCACATTTTTCTTTGTCTTAGATACCTAGCCGCAGAGGCTTGCCATCGAAAATCCACAAACTGCAGTCAGCGTACTATCGACCAGCAATAGTCGCGACTGAAGGTGGCCAAAACTGACATTAAATTACTTAAGCAGATGTCAATCGTGAGAGTGGGGGAATATGTTGTAAATCAACGTACAAATTTTTACAGCTTTAAACACTGGATTTGATGTTTTATAAAATTATATATCGTAGAAGACTTTTGCACGGCAAGCCTCCCTAAATTCATTAAAATACGGTAGAATATAATGATAATCAATGTATTAGGTTATCGTTCATGAGTTTTTTAGGCTTTTACATCAGCCACCGTACCCGTAAAGGTACAACCTAAACCAAATTGACCAGTTGATTGACTGGCAGCCAGTAGAGCAGGCGATCCGGCGGCATTACGCCCCGGTTTCTGATGTCGTTGGGCGGCCGCCTATCCCGGCCTGTTGTTGTTTAAGATGTTGCTGGTCGGGCTTTGGCACGGGGGCTTGAGCGACTAGGCGGTTGAAGACATGGCCAATGTCAACCTGCATGTTTTGTGTTTCCTGGGCTTGTCGTTGGAGGATGACGTGCCCAGGCCATTCGGTGCTGTCCCGGTTCAGGACGAAGTTGACCAAAGCACAGGCTTGGGATGGCTTGCTATCGGAAATCAACCGACAAATTGAGGGGCGAAACCTGATGGTCAAGTCGGGCAGCCACGTTGACGGCAGCAAAAAGCACCGGGATGCCTTGAAAACACGGGGCATCAAAAACGGCATCCAGGATAAGGCTGTCAAGAACAAGCCGCTCAGCCCACGGCAACTCGCCCGCAACAAGGCCATCAGCAAAGTCCGCTTTGTGGTGGAACGCACGTTTGGTGGCCAACAGCGCTGGTTCGGTGGCAAAGTCTTGCGCTACCAGGGTTTGGCTAAAGCCCATGCCTGGCACATCCTGTTGGTAGTCGCTTAACCTGAGAAGGCTACCAAGGCTTTATGTCGAAAGCCTATTGCCAAAGTGGCCACAGGAAAAATCCGCCTAATGGCCGGAAAAGTGAAAAATGCCCGTAAGTTGGGGTTTATTCTCCTAACCTAACGTCAATAGTTCCTGTTTTTTTCCATGATTTTGGTTTTTACAGTTTAGCCATGAAAACAGCTGGATTTTGCAAAAGTCTCTATAAGTATTAGTTAAATGTGTTGCTATTGTCACCGGCAATGTAAAATTGACCCACCTGAGACAAAATGGCTGCTGTTAGTGATTAGCAGTGGCGGAACCTCATGTTGACTCAGGAGTTATTAGTGGACATTCATGTATTATCTTGACAGGGGTTAGCCACATCACTTCAGACTTGATTAAGGCTATTGAAGAGCACGAAAGTGAACAATCGGAAGCTAACAATAGCGTACAGGAATACAGCATGCTACAAAAAGAAAGCAGGCAAGATTTGCTTAATTTCTTACGGTCGTTGTAAGTTGCTAAGCATTTTGCGTTTTATCTGGGCTTTGCCAAATCAAGGGGGCCCTAAATTGAACCACTATTCATAAATCTTAATTATTTGGGGAGTGGTTTTTCTTGTGCCATAGGCATGGTTAGGGGGCACGTTTGATGACGTCATTACTAGATTGCACTAACAACATTACTTCGCATAATATGGATTATGTTAAATTTAAGGGTTTAGGCTGCCGGTGTTGCCGCAAATGTTCTGTAAGCGCCCTATAAACCACGCTATTGATTTTTAGGACTGTCAAATTCACGACATTTTGAGCTCATGTTAGGGTTCTCTCTTAGGTTGATTGATTATATCAACCTATCTTTGTGTCCATTTTCATTAGACTACTACACCTTGAAACTGGAAAATATTCGGTGGTGATAGGTGGAAACTTTTGGATAGTGATTGACAATCTATTGATTTTTCAGCAACCAAAATTGACCTTATTTGCACTGCCCGCATCATAATTGTTATGAATGCTATATACTTTTAGTCCATTTTAACGCTTCATCTATATCCAAGTATAGGCTAGTATAAGTAATTCGCAGAAAATCATCTGGCAGAGCCCAGTCCCACTTTTCTCGCTGAAGATTTTTTACATTTGCTAACAAAATATCTAGTGGCGGAGGTTCATCAACTCCTGAATCAATGAGGGCATCTAGCACATTTTCAGTTGTATATTTGCCTTTCTGAACCTCTACACCAGGGCCTGCCGGCATTGCTACGAAACCTCGCTGAATCAGAAGACAAGTGATCGCCTCATTAGCGGCATCGCCTAACCATGTCAGGATATAAACAACTTTTCCTTGATCTATAAAAAACGTATGTCCCAGATTACGGCCAATGTACCCCTGACGAGCTTCCGCCAAGAATCGGCGGGCAACCTGATCCAGAAATATCGGCACATCATTCGATTCCAGCAGCTTTCGCATACGTTGCCGCACTTGGCTATGGGTTCGCCCTGTACCACCTGAGAATAGCGGTGGCACACCACCCGATGAACGGATAACATAAATTGTTTTCTGAGACTCATTAATGCCTTCGACGAACCATGTTTTGCCAGCAAATAAAATCCTCTGTCCTATGGTTAACATTTGAGAAATCGGGATAGTTCCAAGAGTCTTTCCATTGGCGACCACGCGAAATTCTTCATCAATTACGAATGCCGCGTAAAAGGTATAGTGGTTTACTAATTTTTCGCCGACACAGCCATGTAATATCACTCCGGAAGAATCTTGGGTCAAAAGCTCATTCTGTCCAAGGTGCTTAACCAAGATCATGAAATTTTCCTTCGAAACGCCAAAAAACGGCGCCTTTTCTGTACATAGCAGCATATAAAGCTGACTAATCGTTGCCCCACCATATTGAGCGATCACTGATAACATCTGCTGAACAAGCGTTGATAGATGAGCACCATTTGTTACAGGAGGCTCAAACCAACCTTCTAGCAACAAACTGATCATCGCTATTGTTTCGATAGTTTCAAGGCGTAATTCAGTTGAAAGCGATGCATGCCCTCCTAACGCATCTTCGATGCAATAACTACGCAGAATGGCGGGCTCCCCCTTTCTACGCCCGGAGCGTCCGAGACGTTGACGTAAGCTGGCGACCGATGGCGGAGAGCCAATTTGCGCGACGCTTTTGACTGCGCCAATATCAATGCCCAGTTCAAGTGTGTTAGTGCAGATAGCTGTTGCAGGAATGTTTTTCTGTTTCAAAGCAGTTTCGGTTTCACTGCGAATTTCTTTCGACAAACTGCCGTGATGAGGCCAAAACTCGTTAGGAACCTGTTGCTGCTGGCATAATTTGTTTAATAAATGGGTGAAGCGTTCTACTTCCCGCCGTGAGTTTGGAAAAATGAGATTGTTTGATCCACGCAGAAACTTGAACAGATGGGTAGCGATCAAACTAGGTGTCGTTGGCTCCCGCTCCGCATTTTCATCATTTTCTGATCGTATCACCAGTGGCTCTTCATAGCCTTTCAATAGAATTTTAAGTTCCGAACTTGATAAGCTTGATTCTACAATCGCCACTGATGCACCTTCACCAGAACGTAGAAACTCGGCAGCGAGTTTCATATCTCCCAATGTTGCAGAAAGGCCAATTCGTGGCACTTTACGTCCAACGACCTGTTCAATACGATACATTAAGGATTGAAGCTGCTTTCCTCGTTCTGATCCAATAAAAGCATGAAGTTCATCAACTACAAAATATCTAGAACGGTCAAAAATAGTGCCGACGGATGTTCCCCGATTGCAAAGCATAGCTTCTAGAGACTCAGGGGTAATGAGCAATATACCGTTACGTTTGCTAAGAAACCGAGTCTTTATGGTGGAGGATACATCCCCGTGCCAAGGCCAGACCGGAATATCCAATTGCTCACACAATCGATCAAACCGATCGAACTGATCGTTGATAAGCGCCTTTAATGGACTGATATAAACAATAAGACCCGGCTCATCAAGCTGCAACATATGGGTTAACGCCGGCAAAAAGGCAGCCTCTGTTTTGCCCATTGCGGTGGGTGCCGCAACAATAACATCTCGATCTGCTTTAAGGATTAAAGGTATAGCAGCCTCTTGGGCATCTCGTAATGACTCCCAACCCTCTGCCCAGATAAATCGCCGAATCCGTTCGTCTAGCTGATAAAAAGAGGTGCTGGATTCAGTCATTATTCTCAGAGGATTTAGCAGGTGGCTAAATTACATTTTGAACGAAGCGAAATCTTCGTCATCGTTAGCATCCATCATCAGCTCAACGGTACCACCTGTGTCTGCAATAACCTCTATTCCTCCGAGTAACTCTTGCCACGAAACTCCAGCGTTTTGTTCCAACACAGCTAACAAATTGATAAAGGTAGTAATCGTTGTGCGAGGCGTCCGAAAATATGCATCTCCTATGCGCTTCGAACAGTGCTCCATGAAACTATAAATGCCTTGTTCAGGCAGAAGATACTTGGTTTTGTCACCTGAAGCATATACATGGCATATTTTCTGTAACAACACATAGAAATCCTCTGGTGTCAGGCTTGAAAGCCGAACTACCGGTCCGCTGAAATCAACCAAACCACCCGAGGCGAAGGTATTTTGTGACAGGCGACTTTGTAGTGCCGGGTAACTATAGAGACCCCGGCGAGTATCCAGCAGAAACTCAGGAGTACCTCCCAGGACGAAACCAAGTCCAACCGCCGTACCCTGCAAAGAATCATTTAAAATCCGCAGAATTTGCTCATAATTAGCGTTGCGGGCTTGTGTATTTGCTAGTTTGTATAGGTTGACAAGCTCATCCAGACTGACCAGTAGTCCTGAGAAACCCGCAAGACGGACAAAGCGTGCTAATAGCTTCAATTGATCATAGACTGCCGCATCATCGACAATAGTCCGAACACCGAGCGCCTGTTTTGCATCGGTCTTGGTCGAAAACTCACCTCGCAGCCAACGCACAGCGTCAGATTTGAGCTGTTCATTACCTTCCTCAAAACCCCGGCAGTATGCTGCAATAACATCAGCAAAGTCATAGCCATTAACCAGCTCAGTCAAATGGTCAAGCTTTTGCCGGATAACGACTTCAGTTGATACGTCGGCTGTCTTGGCTTCGGCTTTGGCTGTGGAGATGAATTTCTCGACGATACCACCCAATGCGCCACCGTCCGGCTTAGTTCGTGTAGATAGATTACGCATCAATTCGGCATAAAGAGATCTAGCCTGCCCGCCACTGGCATGCAAACGTCGATCAGGATTCAGGTCTGCACTTGCAACGACAAGCTTTTTCTCCAACGCTACTGCGCGCACCAAATTCAGAAAGAATGTTTTGCCTGCCCCATATTCACCGATAACCATACGGAAAGCCGAGCCATCGTCAGAAATTCGGTCGATATCGCCGAGAATTGTCTCGATTTCAGAGGTGCGGCCGACTTGAATCAGGTGTTGGCCTATCCGTGGCACTACACCCGCTCGCAGGGATTGAATTACGGCGTCGCGGTCCTTCGTGCGGATGGTCGTTGTCATGCTTCAATTTTCTCCAGAATTTCGGGATTGACTTCGATTAGGTCATCGCCCTCGGTGAACGGAATATCGTGCGTATTGAATGCAGCTTCGTTGATATGTTCAAGTGCGCCATCAAGCATTAAGTCGAGATCAGCTGCTAAATCTAACAATTCCTCCCGACTCCATTCAGGCCGAGATAAAAGCATTCTGGCAAAAGCAGTATGAGCAGCATCCAGACCTAGGATGCCATCAGAAATCAATTCGGTTTCAACTACAATCTCTGGAAGTTGTATAGCAACGCCTTCCTCATCATTGAAAATATTCGCTAACAGTTTCGAAACTCTTTCAGTGTCCTGCTGTAAAGAGGCAATACGTGAAGAATCAAGTTTAAAGCCAGATTCTTCAATGGCAGTTGCCTTTGCAACAGTTAGCTTAGTACCAGAAGCTACCGCGTGGATGTCGCTGAAGACCTTATTAGTGTCAACACCGAGGACTTTGTAAACCTTTTCCAGGATTTTTACTTCGTCAGGCGCTACTGTTCCATCTGACTGCGCTACAGTTGCCATGAATGCTGCAATCGATTCTCTGGTTGAGACATCAAGCGGTTCAAGCTTCTTTTTCAAGGAGGTTAACGAAACCGGCTCCGTTACAAGTAGACGCAAATGAGCCAGCAAACGACTAATATGGTTAGGCAAAAGGTGTGACCATGATCGCACCTCGTCACTCAAATGGTTTAATTCACTGGCACTAAATTCCCCATCGGCTACAGCTACAGCCGATGCCAGCTGAATGGTTAAAAGCGCGGCCTGATAAGCGGGCGTCTCAAGAGTATCCAGATGATCAGATCGCATGCTGAAAAGTACCAAGCTGTCTGTGGGCTTGGGAAGCTTGGCGCCTCCAAGCATATTTGGCTCGATACCGATGTTTATGGCCTCTAAGGCTCGACCTAGCATAAGCGTCTTGTCTCTGGTAAGAATCGAATTCGCTCCTAATGTTGACAATAGTTCTTGGAAGGACATGATGACCATATCGCTGTCTACCCTTGTTTTGATCGCTTGTAAGTTTTTCTGGGCGTCTTCGGGCCAGAGCTCCATTGGAAGTTGTAACAAAGCTTCCAGTGAAGTCTCTGCATTATTGTGCTTACCGAGATAGCGACTATAGGGTTCCAATTCTTTAGTGGTGACTTCCATGATTTGCTGAAGCTTCTTGAGTGGTACAGTCAAGGCTGTCACATCAGGCGTTTCACCAAAAGTGAGTTTGATATCGTCATAACCTCGAAATCCGGCAGATGCGGGTCGGTACACGAGCTTCAATTTGGTTCGATTGCGGGGAAGTACAAAGCCCGAACCAAATGTATCCGTGTACCTTAGTTGAAAAAGTTTATCGAATTGTTCCGCACAACGTATTGCGGGAGTTCTCAAGGAAATGCTTGGCTCAAGTTTCGTCCAAGTGAGTGCTAACTGCGCCGAAATAGGTATGCCATCAATAGCCGCCTGTCCTAGAGCAAGGCGGAGATACAGGGGGAGTTCGAAAGTTTTTGGAAACGTTGGAATTGGTTTTTCGTATAATTTATCCGGGGAATCGGCTAACGAGACCCAATTGAGTAGTTCGCTAGCATAGTGCCGGAACGAATTCGATTTCTCCCCATAAATATCCAATAAACGCCTAATCTCTTCAGCAATGATTGGCCAATCTGTTTTTGCCTCCGTATCATTGGTTGCGTCTATAATAGCCCGGCGTTCAAGACCATAAAAAAATAGGAAGACATAACCGATCTCTGCCTCAGGATCGCGCCTTCCATCGGCTAACCAGTTCAGATAACTGCGACGAGCAGTCGAGCTAATGTCAGAATAACTTGGCCAATACCCCATCTGACTTTCTGTATAGTTGCCCCGAGAACTCACGGATTTGGATGGATCTATTAGACATGGATCGTTGACACCAGATGGTGTCTTTAAACTTTTCCCAACGTAAATCATTCCATCGGGGATAGTAACGCCTGAGACTTTTAATGACTGACCTCTTGGAATCCAGGTCGTGGCGCCGAATCCTTTGGGGGCTGATGGAATACGAAAGGTTGAATCAGAAGAGGCAGATGTGGTCGATATACTGACAAGGCCATCGTCATCAACAAAATGGCTGGGTTGTTTAGCTTGATTCATTGAGACTGATTTTTTTGCTGTTCCACCTATATGGCTATTTTTATCGTTGAAGATGGCAGGAGGTTTTGACTTTTTATACTTCCCATATAAATAGAAAGGGAGCAAAACCACAACTATACAACCGATAGAAATCCAAACTATTTTAGGAATGGCCGCAAAAATTGCTAAAACGACAAGGACTAATGCGAAAAACGCATCGCCAGACCCCAGCTTCTTTTTCCGCCTTCCCATCTGATGAACTCCTTAAATCCACAATAATTCAAAATAATAATCGAAAATTTTTGTCCGACGTATTCAATTCATCTATAACCAGCAGTTTGGTTGTTTAAGATCAAATTGTTTTGCATTATATATCCAACATCGGGGTTATTTAGACGATATTAAATCCTATATAATATTTGTCTGATGAGGTTTACCAAGAACTCGTTCCAATAAACCATCGGTCGGCATCTCACCGTATCGACTTTTTAGCCGATCCTGAAGTTTCATTAAGCGCAAATTTGCAGTTCCAACCAATTGGCTGAATGTGGTGGCTCTAACACGACCATATTATCCCCTGATAGAGTCACTGACCTTCTTGTCTGTTGCAGGGGGAACGCAAGGATTTGTGCGCAAATGGGAAATAGCGGCTATTGCCATGCGTAAAAAGCCTTTAGAATGTATTTTTCCATATTTCACATCGATCTTTGTATATTATTGAAGCGAAAGATGAATTGGCTAAACATGATACTTTTGTATCAAAGGCACGCAAAACGAATGAGTTTAACTACTATTGCCTAAAATCGCACGAATCCTTACCTTTATCCTTGTTCCCGCTGCTTTCAAATTCTTAGGACCGACAAATAACACAACACCTAAAAAATAACGGTTTTATAAAAATCAGCGTCCACGGGTTATTCTCTATAAATCATTTTTAATTTTTAGGGTTTTACCGCTTAAAAGGGCTATCCCCTTTAAAAGGTTAGCGTCTTGCAATTCCTTTTCTTTTGCCATTGCTTCGGCTTTCTGTTGTTTAGTTGGTCGGTTAAAAATCCAACTAAAACAACCTTTTGCTTGCTTGGTCATGCTCGTCCCCTTAATTTTGTAAAGGTTAGGGTGATCGGCGAAGCCTTCCCCCTGAAAAAATGGTTAAATATCAGCTATCCACCTCGCCCCTGGTTTTCCTGCCCCACACCGCCCGTTCAAATTTATTTCTTACAGCATGAAAGCGGTGTTGATGCTGCTGCTAAGGAATACGCTATAAAGTTCTGGAAAATTACCAAAACATCATATAAACAAGCTGTGGCAGTGAATTAAAACGGGGCGGCGGGTGTTTATTTAGGAAAGCTTTTATTCCACTTCCGTGAACCATGCAGAACACGAAGAACTTGTTTTAACTCTGTAGGCGACAATGAAGGTGTTGCCTTAATTACAAGCTCTCTCGTACCTTTTACTCGTCCTATCCGCCCTAATTCTGGGTATTCACCCAATAAAGTTACTTGATTGAGAATTGCCTCATAAACGGCATAAGCTGCGGTAATGCTGTCCTGTGCGATATATTCCAATACTTCGCCTATTTCTATTTCCGCTCGTTCTTTCCAGTCAATAAGCAAAATTAGCTTTCCTTTCTCGCTTGGGTGGCTATCTTATCCAGTCTGGCTTTAAGGTTGCCCATAACTACATCATGGGGAATAAATACCGTATTTGGTGCATCTGCTTCAATCAAGGCTTGTTCCACCTGTTCACAAAGCCAAGCATCATGTTCAGCAGCTTCATACACTCTTTTAAGAGATTCGGCACGGTCGGGGCGTTTACGGTCTGTTTCTGCATCGTAAGCACTAGCATCAACATCAAAATTACTAATGCCTAATTTTTTTAGATAAAGCATGACGGTTTCTAATTTACGAAACAGGCGTAATTTTCCGCTACGCTGTGCAGCAAGGAATGTGTCAGCCATTCCATATTTTACCGACAATGCCCACCCGCCAGCTTGTCCGATAACATGAGCTGCATGGATAGCCCCAATTTCAACCAAGCGGGTTAAGGTGCTATGGTCAATTGTTTTGGTAGTTATAAAAATACCTCCGATATTATTGTCTAAATAATAAATTATTACCGCATTTAATAATAAAACGCAATGGCTAAAGTATTTTAGCCACCTCTGCTATAAATTTTAATATATTTTATTGTTGGCATTAGCAACACATTTAACTAATACTTATAGAGACTTTTGCAAAATCCAGCTGTTTTCATGGCTAACCTGTAAAAACCAAAATCATGGAAAAAAACAGGAACTATTGACGTTAAGTTAGGAGAATAAACCCCAACTTACGGGCATTTTTCACTTTTTCCGGCCATTAGGCCGGATTTTCCCTGTGGCCGCTTTGGCATAGGCTTTCGACATAAAGCCTTGGTAGCCTCCTCAGGTTGTAAGCGACAATCAACGGATGTGCCAGGCATGGGCTTTAGCCAAACCCTGGTAGCGCAAGACTTTGCCACCGAACCAGCGCTGTTGGCCACCAAACGTGCGTTCCACCACAAAGCGGACTTAGCTGATGGCCTTGTTGCGGGCGAGTTGCCGTGGGCTGAGCGGCTTGTTCTTGACAGCCTTATCCTGGATGCCGTTTTTGATGCCCCGCCTTTTCAAGCGCATCCCGTTGCAAGTCCAGATTCTGATCATCAGTGGATACCCTGGCATAACCAATCAACATTTTTTGTTTGTCCTTTAGTCCAATAAGTCTCAAGGGCAGAGTATATTTGGAATTTGTTTTGTGCAATAGATTTATGGACTCTGGAAGCCTTATAAAACGGCGTCAGAAATTGAAAGGTTAACAAGTCCAGAAAACGTCCGTTTTTTGGACGCTGTATTTTATTTTATGTGGTGCAAAATTGGTGCTATATTGGTGTATAATATATTTTTGAAAGGTCAGACAATGGTAAGACAAAGCATATCCGTATCGGAACCCAACGACGAATGGTTGAAGGCTCAAGTCGCCAGTGCAGAGTACAGCAGTAAAAGCGAAGCGATTAACGACTTAATTAGACAAGCGCGGCGGCGGCAGCTTGAAATAGAGCACATTCGCTCTGAACTGATTAAAGCGGAACAGAGTGGTTTTATCGACGAGCAGCCGGAAGATTTATTGGCTAACTTCAAGGAAGAAGCACGGCAAGATGGGCTCTTATAAACTTTCGAAAAAAGCCCGCACCGATTTGAAGAGAATCTGGTTATACGGCGTTAAAACGCACGGAAATCAGAGAGCCGATCAATATCATCAAGGGATGCTTGATCGTTTTGCACTAATTGCAGAACAGCCTTATTTATATCAGGCCGTTGACTATATCCGTGCAGGGTATAGGCGAAGTGTGTATGGCACCGACAGCTTTTATTACCAGATCAATGGCGGTATAGTCGAAATCATGACTATCTTAGGCCATCAGGATACTGAAGACTGGCTATAACAAGCAGTCGTGTTTCCAGCCGCCATTTTAATCTGTGGAAAGTCCGGTGCTATACAAACCCGTAAAGCGCGTGTGACCTACTCAGCCTTTGCGGACACTGGACTTTTCTGAAAGCCGACGTTCCGGAATGACTGTTTTCATGCTCCGCGAATCAATGCTGACGACCCGTTGCGGACTATCGTCTAATCTGATTCAATGACCGCAATTTGTTGTTTACCAGCCATACCGACTATGCTTCGATGATATACAGAAGGGAAATTCATATGCTGATCAATAATTTATAGTATCGATGATCATTTTTCTGTAGATATACGGAAACTATCTAATTTCTTGTTTGGCGACGAAGCATTTCAGAAGATGCAATGAACAACGGTGAAATCAATGAATCGCGATGAATACAAGGGAGTTTTAAACACCCTATCCGAGCAACAAAAGGAATTGATTGATATTCTGAAAAGAAATAACGGCGATAAAAAAGATTTTTGGGATAAGTTTTCAGCAGCCTCGACGTTTCTTTCAGGCGTAATTGTCGCTCTAGTCGGACTGTATTTTACAAATAACTACAATGTTCAACAGGCTTCAAGAGATGAAAGTTCCAAATCCCAGCAATTACGATTGGCCCAGGTCGAATTAATACATAAATTTATCCCACAATTAAACGGCACTGAAAAAGAAAAGAAATTAGCTATCATTGCGATCTCATCATTAGGTAATGCCGAATTAGCAACCAAGATTGCTGTTCTTGACCAAAGTAATGGAGCAAAATCAGCACTCGAATCTTTGGCAAAGTCTGGTAATAGTGAAGAAAAAAATCTTGCGCAGCAAGCTCTAGAAAATTTCGAACAATTCAAATCGCATCTTTCTAATGTGCAAGGCGGGGGCAAGATAGGTCGAGCCGTGATAGAAAAAGTAGCTCAAGACTTAAAATCAGGAGTATGGGAAGAAGGTGGGAGTAACAAGGGTGAACTCATTAATAAGTTTCTTTCTAATATTGGCTTACCGGAAGGTACGCCTTGGAGTGCCGCATTTGTTTCATGGTACTTCTCACAAGTTAAAAACCCACCTCCTTTTAAGCCGTCAGGGTCTTGGGCAGCAATTGAAGCTGAATTTAAGCAAAAAGGATGGCTCCTCGAAAACAGCGATCATAGCCCCCAGCCTGGCGATATAATGTTTATTACTAATCAAAAAAGTCATCATGGGGGCATAGTTCTCCGCTACGAAAATGGGCAAGTCGAGGTGATTGAAGGAAATGTATCTATTGGACAAGGAAGTGAAGGAAAAATGGCAGCGGTCAAAATCCGACAACTCCAACCGAATATGAGTTTCGGTCATGTTCCAGATTGATAAAATCCGAGCCTAACAGAGCGTTCCAGCGAACTGCGCTAAACATCGCGTTATTTCGAAGCAGATTTTAGTTTCAAGTATGTGCTGAATGGCGGTTTATCTGACGGTCGCCACACGACCCCTTGTTGACGTTCGAAGGTTAGCGCTTAAGTCGGCAGGCGACCCTAAAGCGGCATTCATAGATGCATAGGCAATGTCGGAAGGAGGAGCCAATAAGCCGTCGTTAGCATCACTTCGCACGGAGTGTTAAGCTTGCTTTAGCGTAAACGGCACATTTTCAATGTTCGCTTAGGCTATACCCAAAATGGACACCCAATTGGCTAAATTAGTGGAGATTCACACCCGCTATTTATGCAGCCTGGTAAGGTTGCAACGTGTTTAGCATCTTAAGCTTGTCTAAGACTTAGTGCTGAAATCGGCTTAGAATGTTGATACGACTTTTGCAATTATGCGCCTAAGTTTCTATGACAATTGGCGCAGCTATTTCTAGCTGTTGAGCTACTGCGTTGTAAATATCAACATCAGTTTCTGGTGTGCGAATAGAAACAATCAAACTATATCTAACTGGTAATTTAAACCGTTCTAGTTTTGGGCGGGTTCGCCACCAACCCATTGCTGGGTATATGGCCAGAAAACCACGGCTAGCTAGGTCTGCTGCTGTGCCTTCCCAAATGTCCTGATGAAGCGAGCCTTTATGTCTATTTTGATCTCCTAATTTCCAATCAGGGTCTTTAGTGCTAATTTGTTGCTCATCTTCTACAAGTATTATGGCGGCACTTATGCGGGCAAGAAAGTCTTCAGTTGATTCCAAGGCTCTACGAACGTCAAACCGTAAGCGACAAGATGGATAATGGAACTTTGAGGCAGTTCCCCGTGCCGAAGGGTTTGGTTCAATAAAATAAGATAAAGTAACACGCATTTGCACTGTTGTTGCGCCTAGAGCTTCAAGTTCCTCTTTAGGCCAAGGCAGGCTATGAAGATTCATATCCCTTGTTTTTACACTTTCGCCTTTTTCTTTTTTGTAAGGATGAATTGCATCTTCAACGATGAGCGTTAATGAATTTGATGCACTCCATTTTGCAACCTCAATATCAGGCACACCCCAACCACAATGCCTGATTAAGTTAACGTAATCATTTTTAGTGGGGGGCTTATTTGCAGGCAAGTATTTATGACGCATGTTTTCTGTCCATGCAGCCGAATGGACAATTAATGCCCGAATAGTTTCTGGGCTAATATGTGGGTATGCCATCATGAGCTTTGCGGCCATTCGTGCGCACAGCGCGGATGCAGCACTGGTTGCATTTGTAGTAGTAAACAATTTTTCTGTAGGCTTGTAGTGTGTGGTCAGCAAATTGAGGCTAGGTAGAGTTCCTATAAAACCATCATGAATGTTTTTACCCAAATTGCCACCCTCAAACACTACGTCTGGTTTCAATGGCCACACCTTATCCCAACTAGCTGAGGTTGTGCTGAAAGGACTTAGTTCACCAGAATTGGCAACCGCTTGTAAAGTAGGTTCATGTGTTTCAGTTTTTTCAGTAAATGCGCCAACAGTAATCGCATTCCAAGCTTGTCCTGGATCGTGGATCAAATTTGTTGAAAGGCTATCGGGGTAGCCATCCCATGCATTTTTCTCTTTAATATTTCCAGCTGAAAGAATGATTAAACGTCGGAACTGACCAGCACCATCTGCATCTGATGCTAGTCGATCTACCATTGCAGACCAAGACGAGGGACGACCTCGATCCCTAAAATCTGAAGCTGTTACAGCGGAGCTAAAAACACGAGGCCGATTTGGCGCAACAACTTCTGGTTGACTTACAGCATCGCCAAAGAGTTTGGCGTGGAATTTAGAGTCACCGTGATTATCTCCTTCATTTTTAATGATTTTGACAGACTCTAAAAGGAAATCAACCTGAATAGGTTCATTAGTTGATAGCGCCTCAGTTAAATCACCATAAGCAGTTACACCAGCAAGGCCAGTGCCATGGTTTGATTCATCATTTGTACCCCAGGCAGGCTCAACCGTAAATAAATCAACTGAGGTTATCACGGGGGCAAGCAAGGCATGGCCTCGATTAACCCCTGAATCAATTAAACAAACTCTAGCCGTATTGTCATCTTGATTAGGGAATGTAGTACGTTCGAGCAGATTGGCTTGCCACTTCTGCTGTTCTTCATTATTCATACCGTCGAAAAACTCTGCCGTTTCTTTTGCTCGTCTGAGTTCGGCAACACAATTGAGTGTCATTACAGATTGAGATAATTTTTGCTCTGATCCATACATCAACACAACTGTTCGCTCAGGAAAATCAACTCTAGCGTCACTCACAGTGCAACCAGCAGCATTTGCCAGTTTATTAAAATCTGCTACTACCGTTTCGCGATCACCTCGGTTTGTAAGCCAAACTTCCCACCAAAATAATTCTTCATGATTTTGGGGTAAGACATTTATATCATCAGTCCATAAAGCACGAAGTTCCGCAGTTCTTATTGCATTGATGGTGTTTAAAAGTTTTTTATTGTCGTTAGGTTTGCCATTTTTATCTTTTTTTTCGGCAAGATAGTCCGTGATCAATTTTTCAAAGTGCTCTAGCTTGCCATCAGGTACGAAAACATTTGCTATCGTATTGTCTCCATCTTTTCGGATGCTTAGTAATTCAATGTGCTTCGTATCGTTGCCAATGCTTTCAAAGGCTAGCTCGACATCTGGCTGGCTTTGAAATTGAATTTGAAGACCTAAGCCACTCTCAAGGCCCAGCTCTTGCTGCAATCCAATTGTTTGCTGAGCAATAGGTTTTATTAACTCTAGCTGAGCTAAAAGCGAGGTGCCATGTTGATTGCGGGGTAATTCAGGTATAACAGTTTTTGAGCCACCACCCGTATTATGAGCGGTGAAATCTTTTGGTACGGACGTTTTGCTAAGGATTAAATGGGGTCGTTTATTTTGCGGTTGATTTGCCATTATTTTTATTGATGAGGTGACCGCTTATAAGTTTTCGTTCTTCTAACATCCGCAACAGATCAATTTCTTCGATTGAAGTTTTGTCATGAATAATTGCATCTTTTAATGATTCATCAATGGCTTTGGAAATCTCGGCATAACTCATTCCAATTGCTGCGACAGCAACTTTTTTCCACGCCAATCGTTTAGGTTTAAATCCAGCTAGCCTTGATTTCAGGATTGAAGTTACTTGCTCTTCATTTGGTAAGCCGTACTGAATCATATCGTCAAAGCGACGGAATAAAGCATAATCGAGGGCTTCTGGGTGGTTTGTGGCGGCAATAATCACGCTATTAGAATTATCATGTTCAAGCATTTGCAAAAAGCTGTTCAAGACTCTACGAATTTCCCCAACGTCATTCGCTTGTCCACGTTGTGAACCAATTGCATCAAATTCATCAAAAAAGTATATACCTCTAACATTAGCGACGGCATCAAATATTTGACGAAGCTTGGCGGCAGTTTCACCCATGAATTTTGTGATGAGTGAATCAAGTCTTACAGAAAATAATGGGATACCAAGCTCGCCGGCCAAAGCAGATGCAGTCATTGTTTTACCAGTACCTGGAGGGCCGACTAAAAGCAGTTTGCGGCGAGGTGATAAGCCGTGCTCTCTTATTTTTCCAAAAAAACGTTGTTCCTTTATAATCCTATGAAGACTATCTTCGACAGTCCTATCGAGAACCATATCCGATAATCTTGAGTTCGGGAATGAAACAGTGAGCAGATTAGCCAGCTCACCCTGAGGTTTATTTAAGGGTACTAGTTTCTTGGAAGCATCATTTTTATTTGCTTTTAGTTTGGCAGCATCAATCAAATCACGTAATTCTAAAGCGAGTTTCCCATGGCCAAGCTTAGCTTCATGAGCAGCAACCTGCATGGCCACTGAGTAAAAAAGGCTATCATCGCCGCTAACATGCGATTTTAATAACGCTTTAATTTGTTCTGCACTTGCCATAGCTGAGCCAGGGTTGCTTTTAATTAAGGATATTATGCCAGTTTTTGACTAAGGCCTAATCTTTTAAATGTATAACCTTAACATCTGTAAAGTTATGCTTTTTTTATGTCCTCAGTTGACCATAAGCTATATTCATTTAAGGTCTGCAAACTCAAGCCCATATGATCTATGTAATCTGATTGCCAATGGTTAATCACTTAAATATAGTACAGTAAAGTGACTCCTGGTCGATGTTTGTAGTTCGCTACAATTAGCAGTCGCATTAAGTTTTTTGCCGATTGCTTGGGCTTGGATGCCCAAAACAAGCTTCCCCAAAATAGCGACTCCTCAATCCTATAGAAAGCGCATCACCCTACCCCAAGAATCCAGCCTTCGACTCCGACAATCCCACGTTCCGGTAGAGTAAGGTTAGCTAACTAGTGCTAACTTATATTTAGACGTAGCCGAACTATCAATTTGATCTGCAATATTGACTAGGTAAGCGAGTTCATCGCAAATTTCACTCAAAGACATTTGATGCTCGGAATTTAAATCAAATTGCTCCGTAAAGTATTGAAGAAATTTTTCATCCACAATTCCATTTCTATGCGAATACAAATGTCTTATTTGAAGGATTTTTTCAATTTTTTCTTGTACTTGCTGGGTAATAACATTGAGTTCATTTATTTGCCGATTATCCTGAATAAAACCTTTTACGCTGCCTTTTTGTAGCTTTCCAATTTGTTTATTAGCCCAATAATTTACAAATTCCTGCAAATCCGAACAGTCCAAAACTTCTTTAATGCTCACTTGTTGATTTGATTTCAATGTTTCCGGTTTCGCAAGAAAAATTTCATACAACAAATCAGACAAATAGGTGTAGCGGCTTGCATTTATCGAACCCCGCTCGCATTTCATTTTTATTGGCTCACTTTAATTGCAAATGAATATCGACCCAAACTATCCCCGGAGCAGAATTAAAGTGATTTGGCTAACGAGCCTGTGAACTCTCACCCTATATTGTAATATGGCTGCATACAAGCAGAAAGCGGACAGTTTATTCTGGCGATTTACTGAATATGTCGTTAAGGTTTGTTAGACACCTGCCCACAGAGGTAAGCCTTGGCAGTATGCTAACAAATACGGTGGGCAGGTGTTTGACAAAGCTCGAAGGAGGAAACCGCGGAAGAAGCGCTTCGATTTACGAATGTCGTTGCGCTATGGGCATTTGATGGTTCGATCTGTTGGTTTTTGCACCGCTCGTGCCCATTTGATTAAAAATAATCAACTTCAGAAAGTCATGTTTGCCGTCAAAGCCGATATATCGATGGCTTTTCTGGTCCAGTGTAAAGGGAAAAAACCTTTTTTTACAAGCGAGGGCAATAGCTTTCCCTATCGGTGCTGATTGATGAGTATCAGCCCGGTGTTGACGGCAAGGTAAGACCTTATTGGTTACGCCGCACATCGTTGCCACGGTGGTGCCCTGATCAGTGTTTCGCGTGTAAAGACACTGACGATAACCATGGCCGCCCCACAATCCGGGCAGGTGAAGGTGGGCTGGACGGGTTCGTCGGTTACTGTTTTGCCGTTGGGTTCGTTAATCGAGGTTGTAACTTGTAACAGTTCCCGTGCTTTTTCGAGGTTATCCTTCCGCCCCGAATTAGCCAGCAAGCCATAATGACGGATGCGGTGAAAGCCGCTGGGCAGCACATGCAACAGGAAGCGTCGCATGAACTCGTCTTGGCTGAGGACCATGGTTTTGTGGCGGTTATGGCCATTGACCCGGTAATCCTTGTAACGAAAAGTGACCCCTTTTTCATCGGAGGCGATAAGCCGCTGATTGGAAATCGCCACCCGATGGGTATAGCGTGACAGGTACGCCAGGACGGCGGCAGGCCCGGCAAACGGTTTTTTGGCATAGACTACCCATTCACAGCGCTTTAGCGGCGCGACCCAATCGGCAAAAGCTTGCCTATTGTGCAGCTCGGCATATTCACCAAAGAACCGCAGTTGGCCGCTACCATAGGCTTTGCCGAGTCCTTCCAGGAACCGCCGCCGAAACAGCCGCGACAGCACCCTGACCGGGAGAAAGAAACCCGGTTTACAGGCTATCCAACGTTCGCCGTCCTGCGACAGGCCGCCGCCGGGGACGATGCCATGGACATGCGGATGGTGGGTCATGGCCGAACCCCAGGTATGCAGCACCAAGGTCGCCCCGATGTGTGCGCCCAAATGTTTGGGGTCGGCGGCAATCGTCCGCAGCGTTTCGGCGGCCATATCGAACAGCAACTTACAGACCACGGCCTTATTGTAATAGGCAATGGCTGCGATTGGTGCCGGCAAGGTGAACACTACGTGGTAATACTCCACCGGCAAGAGGTCGGCTTGGCGAGCCTTGAGCCAACGCCGCGCCGCATTGCCCTGGCATTTCGGGCAATGCCGGTTACGGCAGGAATTATACGCAATTCCGTCATGCCCGCAGGCACGGCAATGCAGCACATGCCCGCCGAGTTCGGCGCTGCGGCAGTGTTCGATGGCGGACATCACCTTGAGCTGGCCTAAACTTAAATGGCCGCGCTGGGTTTGTCGCCAAGCCTCCCCATGGCGGCGGAAAATATCCGCCACCTCCAAGACTGGACGCACCCTGGCTTACTCAGGCGGCAAGTTCTCCAAGGGGCTGACGACTTCTCGCAGGATTTGGGTGGCCACTTGGGTATAAAGCGCGGTGGTTTCCAGCTTCTTATGCCCGAGCATGACCTGGATCACGCGGATATCGACTTTCTGTTCCAGCAAATGGGTGGCAAAACTGTGCCTTAGCGTATGCATTGAGACGCGCTTTTGGATCTTCGCCGCCTCGGCGGCAGCGTGTATTGCCCGGTTGAGCTGCCGGGTGCTCAGCGGTTCAAACGGGTTCAGGCCTGGGAACAGCCAACCGCCACCGCCCGGCATCTTGCCCTGGGCACGGGCAACCCGCCACCAAACCCGCAAGCGCTCGACCAACACCGGTGACAACATGGCATAACGGTCTTTCTGGCCTTTGCCCCGCTCGACCCGCAAGGTCATGCGCTGGCTGTCAATGTCACTGACCTTCAAACCAACGACCTCACTGGCTCGGAGTCCCGTCCCATAGGCAACGGACAGCGCCGTTTGCCACTTCAGGTTGCCGGCGGCGGCAATCAGGTGCGCCACTTCCTCACGGCTCAGCACCACCGGCAATGTCCGCGGCACATAGACGGGTTGCATCTTGGCCATTAATTCACCCCGGTCAAGGGTTACATCGAAGAAGAATTTTAATCCGGTGATGGTGGCGTTCAATGTGATCGGCGAGGTGCCTTGGTCTACCAGGTATAACTGGAAGCGCCGTAACTCTTCGACCGTGGCGTTATCGGGTGCGCGACCCAGAAAACAGGTTAAACGCCGGACTGCCCGAATATAAGCGGTTTGGGTTTTGTCACTAAGCTTACGCATCCGCATGTCGTCGAGCATACGTTGACGTAAGGGACTGATGGTTTGGGTTGATGATGGCATGATAGTTCTCCTACTATGAAACAAGGCGGATTGCCTCATTTCAAAACATAGAAAACAGTCATCAACTGTCAATTAATAACCAACATTTAATAACGCCAGTTAACCAACCCCATCATTGGCCTTCTTTTAATACACGCTGGCCAAACGGCGCACCCCTACCGCGCGAGCGGTTTAGTCCTTCGGTCAAGACCAGCCATTCGAGGTTTTCGAGAACTGACTTTCAGATAGTAAAAAAACAGACACTCAGTACTAAGTCATTTTTAAATAAACCATAGTTGGGGTCATGTGGAAGAACCCCTAGTTACCTCTCAAAGGGGCCGGGCGCATCGGCAGGGTGTCGGATAGCATAACGAATCCCTAACCATGACTCAAAATCCCTGACGTAACTGAATAAAATGGGCACGAAGATCAGGCTAAGCGCGGTTGATGACAGTAAGCCGCCCATCACCGCGATGGCCATCGGCGCACGGAAGGAGGAATCGGCCCCAAGCCCTGCCGCAATGGGCAGCATCCCGGCCAGCATGGCGGACGAGGTCATGATTATGGGGCGGGCGCGGATTAGGCAGGCTTCTATTATCGCTTCCCGCATCGGCGTACCGGCGCGCATTTTCTCAATCATGTAATCCACCAGCAGGATGGCGTTCTTATCGGCAATGCCCATCAACATCAACAGGCCAATGGCGACCGGCATGTTGAATGCCGTGCCGGTGAGCAGCAAAGCCAGGAATGACCCGCCAATGGCAAGCGGCAGCGCGGCCATGCGGGTGAGCGGTTGCAGCCAGTCCCGATACAGCAAAACCTGGATGGCATAGACCATCATCAGTCCGGCACCGATGGCGGTGAGGAAGCCGGTAAATAACTCCTGCATCATTTCGACATCGCCGGTATCCAAACGCTGGATGTCGGCGGGCAGGTTTTGCAGCACAGGCAGCTTATTGATTTTTTCTACGGCAGTGCCCAACGGCACACCATTCAGGTTCGCCGCTATGCTGATTTTACGTTGGCGGTCATCGCGCTCGATCACGCTGGGGCCAATGCCATACGCCACTTGCGCCACCGCTTTTATAGGCACGGCAGTGCCGTTGAGTGCAGGCAGCTTCAGGTTTTCGAGCACGGAAAGATTGGGATAATCGGCTGGCGGCAGGCGTACCCGTATCGGTATTTGTCGATTGCCGTCGTTGAATTTGGCAAGCTGCGGTTCGTTATCCCCTATCGTGGCTATGCGAATCGCATCGCTGATTTGGTTGACCGTCAAACCCAGCGTGGCGAGCTTTTCAAAATCCGGCGTGATGATAATTTCAGGTTGTGGTTGTGCGGCACTGTTGGTGACGCTGCTCAGTTCGGGCAAGGCGCGCATCTGGCGCTCCAAGGTGGAGGCGGTGCTCTCCAGCTCCGCTGGGTTTTCGCTCAACAGGGTAATGTTTAGTTCTTTATCACCCTTATTGTTGGCGAAGTTTATGCGGACATCCGGGAACTTATGCAGTTCCGGGACTAATGCTTGCTCGAATTCACGCTGGCCTATTTCTCGTTCACTTCGCGGCACCAATTTGACGGTCAAACTCGCTTTATTCACGCCGCCGTCCCTTTCATCGATCAAAGTTAGGACGTAGGCCACTTCTTTGCGCTGACGTAACATTTGCATAAGGTCTTGTGCGGTTTTATCGGTAGCCTCGATAGTCGCACCGCGCGGCATTTCTATCACGAGTTGCGACTGTGAGGTTTCTTCTTGAGGCATGGCTCCGGTTTGCAAAAAGGGGATGAGCGCGAACGAACCTACCAGGATTACGCCGGCGATACCCAGCGTTTTAAGCCGGTGATCCAGAGTCCATTCGACCAGGTTATGGTAACGTTTTGTCCACTTGCTTGTTGGCAGCGCTTCGGCTTTTTCGTTGTGTGGCTTACACAAGTACGCAGCCAGCATCGGGGTGAGCAAGCGCGCCACAAGCAGCGAGAAAAAGGCCGCAATGGCCACCGTCATACCAAATTGCTTGAAGATTTGACCGACCATGCCGCCCAAAAAACTGACTGGCGCAAAGACGGCGCAAATGACCATCGTTGTGGCAACGACGGCTAGGCCGATTTCATCAGCCGCCTCCATTGCGGCTTCATAAGGCCGCTTGCCGCCGTCTAAATGGCGGTGAATGTTTTCGATTTCCACAATCGCATCATCCACCAGCACCCCGGTTACCAAGGTGATGGCCAGCAAGCTGACCTGATTCAGCGAAAAGTCCAGCCAGGACATGACTAGGAATGTCGGGATAACCGAAAAGGGGATGGCAATAGCCGCCAGTACGGTGGCCCGTCCGTTGCGCAGGAACAGGTACATGACAAAAATCGTCAGCAGCGTGCCTTCAAAAAAGGCGGAAAGGGTGGCGTGAAAACTGGTCAGAGTCTCCTCGGCGGTTGAAAATAATTCGGTAAACTTGATGTCGGGTTGATCTGCCTGTAGGCGTTTAAGTGCTGCCTGTACCTTCTCGGTCATGGCGACATCGCTGGCACCTTTGGCGCGGTAAAGCTGGAACGTAACCGCAGGCTTGCCATCCAGTTTGGTGATATTGCGTGCTTCCGCGCCGCCATCGGTGACTTCACCCAAATCGGATAAGCGCAGCATCCGGTTATTGTCCAGTGCAATTCGCAGGTTTTTAAGCTTATCGACGCTGTTGGCACCGCCCAAGGTGCGGAGGGTGTGTTCCGTGCCGCCAACGGTGATGCGCCCGCCGGGCAGGTCAATCGTGATCAGCGCCAGCCGACGGCTGATGTCGCTGGCGGTAAGGTTGTATGATTCCAAGCGTGCAGGATTCAGTGTGATGGTGATTTCATGGTCAACACCACCTTTGCGTTCCAGTTGTGCCACACCCGGAAGACTTAACAGTTCACGGCTTAAACGGTCATCGATAAATTCGCTGAGTGCTTCGGGGCTGAGGTTGGGTGCTTCCACACTATAGGTGAGGGCGGGGCCGCCAAAACTATCTACACGGCTTATCACCGGCTCCAAGATGCTGCCCGGTAATTCTTCGCGCAGCTTGGCTATGGCATCGCGGGTGTCATTCAGCGCGCGGTCGAAATCGGTCTCGAGTTGAAAGATTACCGTTGTATCGGAATGACTTTGGGTGATGGTCGAGGACACATGCTTCACGCCCAGCACCCCCGTCAATGCACTTTCCACCCGGCGTGTCACTTGCCCTTCCAGTTCAGTAGGGGCTGCCCCCGGCTGGGTAATGGCGACGGATACGATGGGTATGTCGACGTTTGGAGTATTGTTGATCGGCAGTTTGAAATAAGAAACGACACCTGCCACTGTCAGTATCAGAAACAATACCATCGGTGGGATAGGGTTGCGGATAGCCCAGGACGACAGCGTGAATTTCATGGCTTTTCCCCTATCGGCGTAATCGTATCGCCTTCTTTCAGCAAATGGCCTGCCCGTACGACGATTTGCAGATCGGTTGTTAACTTGTCACTTTCAACCAGCACCGCACTGGCGCTGCGTAAACGCACGGTAACGGGCAATGCGCTTATCCGGGTGCCTGTGACTTGCCAGACAAACGCCCCGTCTTTTCCGAGTAAAATTGCGCTGGTTGGCAAGGCCAAGCCTTGAGCTTCCCGTGCGACCACCACTAGCTGACCGAATGCACCTACCGCCACCGCGCTACCTTTAACCAAAGTAATGCGTACCCGTGCGCTGCGGTTGGCACTGTCCACCCGGGGCGAAATAAGGCGGATGATGCCTGCGATGGGTTGGTCGTGACCGGCGATGTTCACCGCCATTTTTTGGCCAATGCGTAAGCGGTTGAGGTCGGTTTCAGCCACTGTGGCTTCCAGTTCCATAATGCCGTCCAGCGCAATCCTGAATAAGGGGGTGCTTTCGCTCACCAAAGCACCAATACGCGCTTGCCGCTCATAGATGAACCCGGCTGCGGGTGACACGGCATCGCCGCGTTTGACGCTTAACGCCGCATCATCACGTCGGGCTTTGGCTGCCAAGAATGCCCCGCGCTTTTGCTGATAAAGTTCTTGGCTGACCGCGCCACTGTCCTTGATGCCTTCTACCCGATCAAATTCGCCTTTTGCTTGCGTATAAGCGGCTTCCAACTGCGCGAGCTGATGGCTGAAACTGCTGGCATCAAAGGTGGCAAGGCGCTGGCCTTTGCTTACCGTCATGCCTTCTTCGGCGGTTACGGTGGCAACACGCACATTCGCCAACTCGCTGGTGATAATTATTTCCTCACGCGGTACGACCACGCCGGAAAGCACCAAGGTTTCGCTGAGGCTTTGTTGCTTTGGGTGCGTTACCGTGACAGTTAGGGCCGCCGTATCCGCCGCTATCGGCACGACTGCCGGATGAGGCCATAAAAACCATCCGGCGATTGCAGCAACGATAACGACAGCTATGACAAGCCATTTATGTTTGGGCTTCATAGCCGCGTCTGTTCAGTTGCAATGCCGCCGCCCAGTGCTTTGGTCAAGGTCGCTATCCGGCTGGCGTGGTTTGCTTTTGCGTCCTGATGGCCTATCGTGCTACGGGCGTGGGCGACGAGGCTACTTTGCCATTCCAGGTCATCCACCAGTCCCCGGCTGTGTAAAAGCGTTATATTGGCGCCGATACGCGCCGCGTCCTTCTCGGAGAGGGTCGCGCTGCTTACCTGTTTGGCGGCGGCGCGCTCTGCGGCTAATGCTTGCTCCACTTCATTGATGGCAACGATGACGGCTTCACGATAAAGGGATGCTTTTTCAGCGAGCCTTGCGTCTTGTGCTTTGGCTTTGGCAAGGCGTGAGCCCCAGTCAAAGAGGGGAAGGGTAAGAACTGGCATACCGCTCAGTTGCACCGTCCCGCCTGAAAACGGGGCAGCAACAACATTGCCGACTTGCGATACACTGCCGGTTAGCGACAGTTTCGGGTATCGGTCGGCCTTCGCCAAATCCAGTTTACCGGCGGCGACGATGACATCGGCCTCCGCTTTGCGGATATCAGGCCGGTTGCGTATCACATCAACAGGCGTATCGTTAAACACGAAATGGGGGAATAACGGCACTTCCGCCGGGGCTTCCCATTCCGGCGGCGCTTCGGTCAGGCCACAAAGCCGTGCCAGTTGTTGCCGTGATTCGGCCAAACTAATTTCTGCAGCCGCAAGCTCCCGCGCAACGCTTTGCTCATCTTGCGCCGCACGCGCAACGCCGGTATAAGCAATCAGGCCCGCTTTGGCTTTAGTCTCGCTCAAAGCCGATATGCGGCTTTGTGCTATGGCGATACTGTTTAATAGCGTCCGTTTTTTCTGATTGGCACGCAATTGGCTGTATCTCTGCACCGCTTCGGCGATCACAGCCGCACGCACGGCTTGTATATCGGCGCTGGCATAGCTGGTATTGGCCGCGACTATAGCCTGCGATGTGCCATACTGGCCATAGAGTGGAATTTCCCAAGCGACATCCGACCCGGCACTATACGTCCCCGTGGTTTTGCTATTGCTGCTATTTACCTGCGTGCCAGCGCCGTTAGCATTGCGATCTAACTGTAGCGACGCACTTAGGTTGATGTTGGGCAGATATTGGGTATTGCCCGCATCGCTCCGGGCGGCTTGAAGACGGAAACGCGCCTGTTCGATAGACAGGTTATCGCGCTCAATTTTCTCAAGCACAGCCACCAGCACCGGGTCATCGATTTGCCGCCACCAAGTGTGCGACAGGGGTACAGGTTGGTCGCCCCTTGGCATTTCAGTATGCCAGCTTTTAGGCAAAGCGACATCGAGTGTAGGCTTTACCATGAACTCGGTGCAACCCGTCAGCGCCAGGATAATGGGAAGATGAAGCCATAACCTTTTCAGGCTACCTGCGTGAACAAGTAAAGTTGATCTTCGGTAAAAAATTCGCATCTATTTCATCCCTGTAATGGGCACTTAAATCTCCAAAAGTCCTTTATGGCTTTCAATAACTTGACCTGCATTTATCGTTGTATTCACATCGTCCCCAACTTTATTTGTTCCGAAGGCGGCTTTAGCCCGCACGAATGTGCGGTAGCCCGTGGTTTAAAACCACCGACTTTTAGTCGTCTTCACTTTAGTCGGCGGTTTAGTCCGCCGAAACCAAACCCACCAGCTTTAGCTGGTGGTTGTTTAGTCAGCAACATACCTGCGTCAAAAGTACAGATCACATCGCCAAGCCCTGAAAGGCCGTCGTGTTTTTCCCGCCAATTCGGGGTAGATTGTTGCCGTTATCCAGCCAGCCAATATCTATGCTCAATCGGGTCGACTTTCCGTTCACCACGATGAATAAGGTTGTACCCAAAACCATCGAACAGCGAGCGGAAGACTCCGTCTTGGTATCTAACACCAATAATTGTGAATACGGATTATTGTCAATCTCCCGGGACTTCGAAAAACACGCTTGCAAATGCCCCCAACCGTAGCATCCAACGGCCAATCCGATTGGCTTAGTTTTATCATCACCAACCGATGCCGCAGATAGTATGAGCAGCAAAGCGCTCGCAAACAGGCCTACAACCAATTTGTTGTTCATCGTTATTTACCTTTGCGTAGATAATCGTTTAGCACGGCCCATTATTACGGGATGGCTAGCATTCAACAACGGTATTGGGATGGGTGTTTAGACCATCCTTAAGACGGGGCGTTACTCCGCCTTAAGGATGAGGCGCATTAAAAACGCTATGAATATAACGGACGGATACTACTTAAAATAAGCAAGTTGTTTTAACGTGAAGACAAGGCTTCCGCGTTGCGCTTTGCCAGCGCCGCTATCACCGCATTTAAAGAACCTTTGGTTTGGATCTCGGTTTTAAAGGTGCTGCGGTGGTTGGTCACCAAGCTAATGCCTTCGATGACGATGTCGTAAACTTTCCAATTGCCGTCAACCAACAACATGCGGTAGCTGACGGCAATGGGTGGCGTACTTGGCTGTATCACTTGGGTTTTCACCACGACTTTTTTGGTGTCCGCTGCCATGGTCAATGGCTGATAGCGGATTTCCCAGTCCTTAAACTCCATAAAAGCCCTTGAATAAGTCCTGACCAGCAACGTTTTAAATTCCTTTTTAAAATTTTCCTGCTCATTTTCAGTTGCTGAATTCCATGACTCGCCCAAAACCAGGGAAGAAATCAGGTCAAAATTGGTTAGGGGTTGTAACAGCTCGTCAACATAGCCGTTCAATTTGACAAAATCGGTGTTAAATTCTTTTTCTTGCAGCTTTTCCTTCAACTTAATTGATGCGTTGACAATCAATGCTTGCGGTTGTGGCAGTTCGGCGGCCATGACGCAGGGCGTTGACAAAAATCCCGTCAACAATGCTAAAAAACTGATTAATCCAATGTGTTTAAAATTCATAAAACCTTCTGATATTGTTTATTCCTTTGCCCTCAAGCATCGGATGATATTTAGCTTTTGCTTTTATTGATCGACCCTTAGAAAATTTAGCCTCCGATCGTTTTGGGCATGCCGTAAGACTTAAAACACCTAGGTTGCTGGTTCATCCATTCAAGGCAAAGCAATAGCAGACATTATTGTTGGATGGCTAGCATTCAACAACGGTATTGGGGCGGGTATAACAATCCTCCTTAAGATGGAGCGTTACTCAGTCTTAAGGATTAACTTTATTGCGAAAGTAATTTTGGTAAAGACTGGAAGCCGTCAAATTCTACTGAGTCAGCAAACGATGCGACCACGCATACGCGATGATTTGAGCGTCCCGGAAACCGGATTGCCCGACTAAGATAGTACCCCTACTAAGGCATGGGGCAGGGCGAACGCATATTAATTCTGTAGGTGCGAATTTATTCGCATATTCAAAGCGTTATGTGCGAATTAATTCGCACCTACAGGGTAAAAATTTGGTAATATCTTTAAAAATTAAATGGTTAGTTGACACAATGCGCTCGCCCTGGGCATGGAGGCGCATTACACCGACTGCGATCCCCGTCAGGACGACTCGCAGTCGGTTTTGATGGTACTACGGCAAATTTAAAGGCGCTTGAGATAGGCCACCAAGTCGTCCTTTTGTTGACGGGTCATGGTTTGTTCAGGGCCAATATCGCCGTCTGGGTCTGTCTCCTTTTCTCCCGGCTGAATGAGGGTTGGAAATTTCGAAAGCAGATGGTCGCTGTAGAGCTCAACGACATCCAGCAAGGTCGCCGAGATGTTGTTGTGCCAGTACGGAGCAGTCTTGCTTATTCCACGTAGTGTCAGGATATCGAATGCCTCGAAGTCGTAGGGATTTCCGGTAATCGCAGCGCGACCTGGGTCGGTGGAATACAGTTGAGCTCCTTGGTTCGGACCGAGAATGAAGTTTCCATTTTCATCACGCACCAGGAGCAGTAGATTGTCAGGCTGTTCGGGATCGCGTGGAAGCATCGGAGGCAACTCCGCAACTATCTCTGCCTTGGTGGCATCCTTGTAAAAACGAAAGCGGTACTGCGGGAAGCTCAGATCCCTGGTGAAGCTGACGTGTTCCGTTGCGCCTATGTGAGCCAGATGGTTTTCGTAGGCTGAACCGATATTGATGAATTCATTATTGGGTTGACTTGCGTACACCGGGAGAACGAAGCCCTGGTTGGATTCATCAGGTGGCACTGGCGGGAAGATCACGGTGCCGTCAGGTTTGAGCGCCGGGAAGGCCATGTCGTGAACCACACGATTCTTGATGCTGGTTTTGGCGGGGCCACCGTGACAAGACGCGCAAACAGCCTCGAACATTTCTTTGCCACGTGCCTCCTGTGGCGACAGTCTGAGCGCTTTTTCTACATCGGGAATTTTCTCAGAAGGAACGCCGCGCGCCAGCAGCTTTGCGACAAAGTGGGCGCGATTGGAGGAGAACACAGTGCTTTCGAACTGCGCGATCCGCTTGAGCTCACTCTTAGGTGCCGTGCCGCCTTCGCTGTGCCCGTTGATGGCACCTTGGGCTTGTTCCTCCAACGTCGCCACGCGACCATCAAGCTGATACGGCTTGGTTAGCGCAGCGTCGGCAATGGACGGCACGGAGCGCCAGACGAATATCTTGCGATCAGTCGGGGTGGTGACGTTGCCCGCTGCATCGATCAAGTCCATCTTGTCAGGCAAGGTCAGCCAGACCCGGATGAGCCCTTTCTTCAGATGCTCAAAGGTCAATGGGGTGGCCGTAGGGTCGTCGGCATCGATCGCGGCGAACAGCGGGTCGGCAGGGTTCTCCGCCAGCACTTTCTCGACGTGGGCGGGTGTCAAGGTAAAGTTGTCCTCTGGCACGTGGCAGGAGGAGCAGGCGCGCTCGTTCTTGGCACCGGGGAACGGCAGCTTGAAAAGCTCCTCACCCGTTAGATGACTGCGCCCGTTGCAACCAATCATCCTGGTTTCCTCGACCCCGTTCCCACCGTGAGAGGAGCAAGGGCGCATGGCGACTGCGTCTTCACCCGATTTTATGTCGGCAACCGAGGGGAACGAGATCGTCGTGATCATGGTGATAACTCCAATGGCCCAGCAAGGGGCGAACCGCGCTTTGAATTTAAACCTATTAAGTGTTGTCATGTTATTAAGTTCCAAATAAATGCTGAAGTTTTCTGAATCATTTTCATATTCAATAATTGAATCGGCCTTTTGAAGTCTGATCCGTTCGTGCCGAACACTCCGACAACGCTAAAGAGAACCTGGTCGAAGGACACAAATCGCTTCGACAGGCTCAATACCCAACGGGTACGAGCGCGAACAGAAACTTAAAACTTCAGAAGGCTCAATCTATAAAGGCCGGACAATAGCGGACATGATTATGAAGGGATGGCTTGTGTACAACAACGGTACTGGGGCGGACATAAATATCATTCTTAAGACGGGCAATGGATTTACTTCATTGCGGCAGCAATTACGGCACATGCTTGAAGCATCAAATTCTACTGGGTCAGCAACCGATGCCGCCATGTGTAAGCGGTGGCTTGGGTACGATCCCTCAGATAATGTTTGGAAAGGATATTGCTGATGTGGGATTTAACGGTTTTTTCGCTAATGCCCAGCTTCTCGGCAATCAAAGCATTGGAAAGTCGGGCAAGCAAAAACAGGACTTGCACTCCCGGTCGCTGAGTTCTTCGTGGAAAGGTCGGTCAATGTGACGGCGCGACATGGCGGCCATCAACAATGTGGCAATGCGCGGGATTAACCTCGTCCGGCAGCCGGATTGCCGCCAACAAGTCATCAGGGTCGGTATCTTTCAGCAGATAGCATAGATGCGTGTGAACTTGTGTACCCCAACTATCAAAGCCCCCAAATGCTGGGGTTCGTACCCCACCCCACCCGTACAACCTGGCACGGCCTGAGAAAGCCTGAAAATAAATAAAGTGCAAAGTAACCGCGCTTCGGTTGAGCGTTTTGTTAGGTGCTTTTTTTTGCTGCCCAGACCCCGTAAATAAGGGATCGAAATGGCATCAAAATGTTGACAAACCCGGCATTCTGAAGAAAACCAGTAATGATTGCTTCATCACGTGGGCAGATTTCAGATTTAATTTTCTGAAGCATTCCATCGGCAACTTCAGGCGCGATTCCAGATAGGATGACGTTATTGCGCCACAATTCCCATACTGAATCTCGGTCTTGACCAGTGCCGATGTGAAGGTCTGCGCTGTAGAGTAAGCCACCAGGCTTGAGTAATGCCGCAACCCGTTGAAAAAATCCCTGGGCTGTCTCGTCCGGGCTAAGGTGCTGGGACACAAGGATGGCCGTTGCGGCATCAAAAACCAGTGGCGAAGAAAAGTCTTGAAGCGTCACATTGTGCAGGGCAATGCGTGCAGACAAGCCTTCGTTTTCCACTCGCTTCGCACAAAGTGCCAGCATCGGTTCTGCGGGGTCGATTGCGACAAACAATGCTTTGGGTAGTGCCTGCGCCAATAGGATGAGTTCTTCGCCCGTGCCACAGCCAATGACCAAAATCCGTGCGTCACTGGGCAAATTTATCAAGTGCGCTTTGCACAGGCGATAAAGCCCTTCACGCCCGGCGATTGAGGCATTTGCCATGCGTTCGTAATTTGCTGCCCATTCTTCGTTATAGATTTCCATGTAAATTCCTTGATTGCCTAACTAACAAAATTGTACGACTTATCGGCACTGTCCAACATCGTGATAGCTCTATCAGTCCAGCGAGGGGAGCCGTACTTTGAATTTAAATCTATTACGTATCTTTCTGTTCATGATTAAGCTCTAAATTAATACTGAAACTCTCTAAATTGTTTTTAATTATGGATTGGGTTTTTAATGTCTGAACCGTCCGTACCCAACAGACCGGACAATAGCGGATATGATCGTGACAGGATAGTAAGCATTCAAAAACAGTGCTGGGGCGGATATTAAGTCATTGTTTAGGTGCAGTTATATTCCATGTTAAGGATTGACTTCATGGCATAAGCAATTATGGTACATGCTTGAGGTATCAAATTCTATTGGGTCAGCAAACGATGCCGCCACGCATAAGCAGTGGCTTGGGTACGATCCGTTAAATAAAGCTTGGAAAGGATATTGCTGACGTGGGACTTCACTGTTTTTTCGCTAATACCCAGCTTCTCGGCAATCAACACATTGGAAAGCCCTTGGGCAAGCAATAACAGGACCTGCATCTCCCGGTCGCTGAGTTCTTCATGGAAGGGACGATCAATATGGCAGCGCGACATGGCGGCCATTAATAGGGTTGCAATGCGTGGACTTAGGGTGCTTTCGCCGCGTCCGGCAGCGCGGATAGCCGCCACCAATTCATCAGGGTCGGTATCTTTCAGCAGATAGGAAAGCGCCCCGGCCTGCGTGGCCTCTACCACAGTTTGCTCGGTTTCAACCGAAGTGAGAATAACGATATGGGTGTGGGGACTTAATTTTTTGATACGCTTGGTTGCTTCAATGCCATCAATGTCCGGCATGACAATATCCATCAAGACAACATTGGGTAAAAGTACTGCAGCCAACTCAACCGCTTCCCTGCCGCTGGGTGCAGTTGCCAGCACTTTAATGTCCTGCTCGGATGACAATAAGGCCGCCAGACCCCGGCACACAACGCCATGGTCGTCAGCGGCAATCAGGGTGATAAATGCTTCTGGATCAGGTTGCACTCGGTTGTTCCTCCCACGTAATTACAATAGTCGTTCCCTGGCCTGCCGCAGTTTCGATTGCAAACGTGCCGACGGGAAGTGAAGCGGCACGCTCGCGCATAGATAGAATACCCGTCCCAGTGGTAGGAAGAATCGGATTGAATCCCATGCCATCGTCTTCTATCCGCAAATTGAAACCTGTTTCTGAATGAACTAAACGGATAATGATTTCCACTGCTTTACCATGTCGTATGGCGTTGGTGACGCTTTCCTGGATAACCCGGCTGACTACAAAAAACTGGCTGTTCGTCAGCTTTAAATCCGGAGGAATGACGCAATGGACAAGCACATTAAATTTGCGCTCGAGATTTTCGCATAAGGCCAGAAGGTTTGCCGCTGTACCCTCCTGTTTGGGGCCGATAGTCCGTAGTTCCGAAATAACGCCCACCAGTTGCTCTTGCGCTTGTTTCAAAATATGCCTGGCTTCGGCGAGATTCTGCTTCGCCTCCCCTAAGTCCAATGCTTTAGAATTAATGGCCGCCAACTGCAGCGACAACGCGAACAAGTTCTGCTTGACGGTATCATGCAGTTCCCGCGCCATGCGCGTCCGCTCATCTTGAATTGCCGTCTCTTGCTTCAGACCCAGCAATTCCTTCAGTTCTTGCGCCATAGCATTTAAGTTTTGGCTATGCTCGGACAGTTCATCGGACACGTTATCGATGATGCGATGATCCAAATCCCCTTCACGCCATGCACTGCTCACCGAAGTAATATGCCGTAAGCGCCGGACAAAATTCTTCGAGGCCAGATACCCGCTCAGCACGATGCACAGGGTGATGACGAGTGGCATCAGTGTGGAAATCAAGTCTTCATCACGGTTGAATAGCTTGGCAAGGCTGAATTTTGCCGTGATCAGCAGGGCGATACGCCCTTTTGTTGTCGGCTCACGGGAACTGAGTGGGATATTGATATACACCGAGTCGGGCAAATCATCCGGGACAATAGCTTCGCCGCCCACTACCGGGGCGCGATGCGCCATTAATAAGGCGATGCTGTGCTGATCGTCGCGTTTCAGGTATTTTGCAATAGGACGGTCATTGCCATCAAATACCACATAGCTTAGCTTGGGGTCGCTGGATGCACGTATGTGAGCTGCTACGGAATGAGCGCGCTTCATACTTACTCGAAACATCTGGTCATCAATAATCTCAGGTGTATCAGCTATGTCTTGTGTGGACAGCGCCCCGCTTTCTATAAGGCGCCGGATAGGTTTCAGGCGTTCTCTTGCTTCTTCTAATACAGAGGCGGGCTGCATTGCTTCATTAAAGTCATGGTAATGGTTGAGGGTATCGAAAACCGACAACACCGCCTTGATGCCGAATACAGAGACCACCGTGTAAACAATAGTCAGCTTGAACCAGAAACGCTTGGTAAACGCCGGGCGGTAGGATGCGGTAATTTTTATCATGCGACCAATATAACGCAAAACACCTTGTATTACTTCACCCTTAAGGCGGGGCGTCACTCCGCCTTAAGGATGATTTTTATACCCGTCCCAGTACTGTTGTTGAATGCTAGCCATCCCGTAATAATGTCATCCAGGCATATTCACCCCACGCGCACGATCACCTGCGTAGATTTTTACTCCAAAACCATCACTTATAGGTTAACGCCATGAAACTTAACAATACCAAGACACTCATTGCAGCAACAATGCTGATTTTACTAAACGCTTGCGCCTCATCGCCATCTAATGATTTGAGAGACCCGTATGAAAACTGGAACAGGAAAGTGCAATCGTTCAATGACGTTGCTGATGATTACGTTATGAAACCAGTGGCAAAGGGTTATAAATGGGTGATGCCTGATTTCGCCGAACAGGGTGTGTCAAATTTTTTTAGTAACATCGAGGATGTCGGTGTCATTGCTAACTCAGCTTTACAGGGTAAGCTTTCCCAGACAGGTTCAGATAGCGCAAGGTTGATTGTCAACACAACAGCAGGCGTAGGCGGGTTAATTGATGTTGCATCTTTAATTGACTTACCGAAACACGATGACAACTTCGATAAAACGTTTGGTGCTTGGGGCTTGGATACAGGGCCTTATCTGGTGCTGCCGATTTTTGGGCCGAGTTCTGTTAGGGGTTTTGCAGGAATGGCCTTAGATATGGCAATTGATCCAACGAATTATGTGGGCGGCTCTGCAATTGGGGCGGTCAATGGCCTTAATATCGTCGATAAGCGTGCTGATATGTTACCGATGGATAAGGTCGTCGAAGAAGCCGCAACGGATCGGTATGAGTTCTTCAAAAATGCTTATCTTTCTCAGGATAATCCAGCAGACGAAAACGACGATGCCCAAGAAATACATTCCTTAAAACTTGAAGAAGTTGATAAGAAATGATGATTTTGGATCAATCCGTCCTGTTTGAAGAATTAGAAATAAGGCTATAGAAGCACTTTTTAGGCTAATTGCCTATCATTGCAGTCGCAAAATTAGCCCCCCAACATTCCACAGGTACGGGCATGAAACGGATATTTGGGTAGCCTATCCACTTGTGACTGCATTCAATAATGAAGGTCGAACATGAAACCAAATAAAGTTATAAGCTGTTTCTGGATGCTAACTGTATTGTGTTACGGTTCTGGCTTACGGGCGTTGGAAAGCGACCCCGACCAGCCCATCACCATCGATTCCAATACCGCGACCTACGACAATGTCACCGCCACCAGCACCTACACGGGCAATGTGGTTTTTGTGCAAGGCAGTATCTTTGTCAATTCGGACAAGCTGGTAGTCTACTTTGTCGAAGGCGAAACGGAAAAATTGGTGTTTACCGGTGATAAGGCGAAGTTCAAGCAAACGCCCAATCCAGGTGCGGATGACATCACAGGCGAAACCTTAACGGGCGAATATTACCCCAAGAAAAACCTGTTGGTACTCATTGACGACGCAGTGGTCTGGGAAGGCGCAGCCACCTACGCCAGTGACTTTATCGAATATGACAGCAAGCGTTCCCTTGTGAAAGCGGGCGAAATAACCTCGGATGCCAAGCGTGTCCACGTCTTGTTGAAGCCTAAGAAAATAACCGAAAACAAAATGGACGATAAGATGACTGACAACTCCGTCATCAAAACACCTGATCAAAACCGCACTGTATCTTCACCATTAACTTAGGAAACGCCGTCATTCCCCCAATCCCTTTATACCCCAGCGGGCATGCCGAAATGACGAAACCATTTATCGTCGCCATGCTTATTGTTAGTGGTAGATTGATAAGACCTTAAAATTCATATCGAGCCTTTGAAAAATGAAGCCCTATTCTATTTTCGAAATTAACGATGTCCTTAAAGGCGTAATTTTGGGGGCAACCCACCAAAAAATCACCGCCCCAGAACAATTGGAGCTTGCCAACAGTAGCGAGATTTCATTTATTGGTAACAAAAAATACGAAAAACTTTGGGCAACATCAATCGCGGCGGCTGCCATTGTCTACGAAGACATTTCGATTAAGCCTGGATTTAATAGGGCTTTTATCAAAGTCAAAAATGCCGATTTAGCCATGTCACAAGTATTAGAACTTTTTGCACCGCCCATGCCGCTATTCGCCAGTGACATTCACCCAACTGCCGTTGTGCACAAAACCGCCGGCATAGGAAACGGGGTAAGAATCGGGGCTGGCTGTTATATCGGGCCGAACGTTGTCCTCGGCGACCATACGACGGTTTATCCCAATGTGACCATCCTTGACGATTGCACTATCGGGATGAACACCATTATATGGTCAGGGGCGGTCATTCGGGAACGTTGTCATATTGGCAACGATTGCATTTTACATCCCAATGCAACCATTGGTGCCGATGGCTTTGGCTTTCGGCCTTGCCCCGAAAGGGGTTTGGCAAAAATTCCTCAAATAGGCAATGTGGTCATCGGGAATGGTGTTGAAATTGGTGCCAACGCTTGTGTAGATAGGGGTAAATTCAGTTCAACTGTGATCGGCGATGGTTGCAAAATTGATAATTTGGTGCAAATTGGCCATAACAGTAAACTTGGCCGCTTTTGCATTATGGCAGGAAACAGCGGTTTGGCGGGGTCTGTCACGTTAGGGGACGGTGTTGTCATTGGCGGCAGCGCTTCTGTTAAAGACCACGTAACTATGGGTGACGGTGCCATTGTCGGTGGCGGTTCCGGTGTCATTGGCGATATTCCTGCTGGAAAAACGATGTTGGGTTATCCGGCTGTCGAAGCGCGTGTTGCACTAAAACAATGGGCAATGTTGAAAAAGCTCGTTAATGATCCTAAAAAATGATCTTTGTATATCAGAAATACTTTAAAAACTGTAATCGATAGGCAGATAGGTGTTTTCCAGATTAAGCAGTTTAAGGGGTATTTGGACAAAGAATTACGGTTATGAATTAAATCATAAATTTATCAAATAGTTACTGAGTTTTTATTTACAACCTCTGATAGGAGTCGAGCATGGAAAGAATTACGATACTAGGATACCAAGAGAGCGTCCGGGAGGGCTTATGCGGACTGATTTCTACAAACAAACATTATTCGGTTACATGTTCTTTAGATCCTGTCGCTCTTATCAATCACACTTGGGTTTTCCCTCCAGATTTAGTAATCATGGATCAAACCATGCCTTCAATGAACGGTATCGAGACCGTTCTCGCAATCAAAAGACACTGGAAAAAATGCAGCATTTTGTTCTATACCGACAACAACATAGATGAGGATATCCAAAAGGCATTCCGGGCCGGAGTTTCAGGCTATATATTAAGGAGCGCTAACGCTAATGAAATTATGGTGGCTATTGCTCGTATATTATCTGGAAGTTACCACGTCTCATCGGCAATACTGCCTATAATCCTTAACAGACTCTGTGTAAAGGCCCCGGCTTTGCACAGAACCATGTAATGAAGCATTTGAGTGTTTCAAAATTCTATCCAAATTGGTCGGAATCGAATTTTATGCGGACTTCATATGCTACACCAATCCATTTCGGAATCAATCTTCGTCGATTAAGACATTTATCCACATGCTTAATCCCCTTATCATAATTTAACATTGTGGCAGGTACTTGCCTGGTCGATTGCTAAGTATTAATTAACACAGTCGGTCTTATTAATATATGGCACAAGGAACAAACACCATCTGTTTGAACTGATCTAAGAGACTTGTCACAGCTTTTTTGAATGTCCGGTCTAGAAAAATTTAGTAACTGTCCTAAATGTAGGCTCAGGGTCGCGCCATGACTACCAAGGATGGCTATTAAATGGCCGCTCTCAAAGTTGAGCAGCCATTCAATGTAAATTGGCAGCTTGACTCTTCCTGTCATCGATTCTACCAATGTACCATTACGGTTTACCCAACTGAAGCAACCCGATGAGACATTATTTCTGTATCAATAGGGTTGTTTTGCTATTTTTGGTATGGTATCGTCACAGGCTCTAAAGGCTAATGAGACAAATATCGAATTATGGCAGTGTACGGCTATGCGCGGGTGTCAACCGGTGACCAAGATTACAGTTTGCAAGAACAAGCGCTACGCGCTGCCGGGTGTGAAGTCATTCGCGCTGAGAAAAAAACGGGGACTAGCCGAAATGGCCGTACTGAGCTTCAAGTGCTGTTAGATTTTCTGCGGCAGGGCGATACACTTGTCGTCACGCGGGTTGACCGCCTGGCACGGAGCATCAAAGACCTTCAAGACATCGTGTACACTCTGAAAGAACAAGGTGTCACCCTCAAGGCGACTGAGCAGCCCATCGACACACGCAGTGCAGCGGGCAAAGCATTCCTGGATATGCTGGGCGTTTTCGCAGAATTTGAAACCAACCTCCGCCGTGAACGTCAGTTGGAAGGTATCGCGGCGGCCAAATTGCGTGGCGTTTACCGTGGCCGCAAGCCATCAATCGACACCAACGAAATCCAACGCTTACATAAAGAGGAAAAACTTGGGGCGACTGAGATTGCGCGGCAATTGGGAATTGGCCGTGCTTCGGTATACCGGGCTTTGGCTGGCAATGGAAAAGAAGCGTAAAACCGTTATCCCCGGTGATTCCTTGCTGCAACTACGGCATCGTTTGGATAGCCTGCCGCCGAAAAGCCCGGAACGTGCGAGCCAGATAAACAAGATAGCGGAATTGTACGCAGTCTCGGCAACCACGGTTTATCGAGCATTGAAGAGTTGCAGGAAGCCCCGCTCAGCGCATCGTTCCGATTACGGCAAGTCACGTATCCTGCCCCAAGCCGATGTCGAACGGTACTGCGAACTGATTGCCGCCTTTAAACTGCGAACCACCAATAAGCAGGGACGGCATATTTCAACAGCCCGGATCATTGAGCTTATGGAAGATCATGGGATTGAAACTTCCCGTGGCTTGGTCAAAATACCCAAAGGACTATTGAGTCGTTCGACAGTTGACCGTCACCTGGCTCAGTTGAAACTAAATCAACCCCGGCTTTTACGGGAATCGCCTGCCGTTCGTTTCCAGGCCGAACATAGCAATGATTGCTGGCAATTCGACATGTCGCATTCAGACTTAAAGCACATCGAAAAACCGGAATGGATCAATCCAAACAAAGGCGAACCCACTTTGATGCTGTTCAGTGTTGTCGATGACCGCAGCGGCATGGCCTATGTGGAATACCGCTGCGTTTACGGCGAAGATGCCGAATCAGCCTTACGGTTTCTTTTCAATGCAATGGCAGCTAAAGAAAATGCCGGTTTTCCCTTACAGGGCAGGCCCAAAATGATTTACTTGGATAACGGCCCAGTGGCAAAAAGCCAAGTATTCCAGAATGTGATGTTGGCTCTCGATATTCAATGGCAGACCCATCTTCCTCCGGCTAAAGATGAAGGTAGAACGACCGCACGTTCAAAAGGCAAAGTCGAGCGCCCTTTTAGGACAATCAAAGAAGCCCATGAAACACTTTACCACTTCAACAAACCTGAAACCGAAAAAGAGGCTAACGAATGGTTGATGCGTTACCTGGTGAATTATAACGATAACGACCATCGCTACGAGAGCCATTCCCGGCGGGAAGATTGGTTGCTTAATTTGCCCAAAGAAGGCTACCGTGAAATGTGTACTTGGGAACAATTCTGCCGTTTTGCCCGCGATTCCGAACGGCGCAAAGTGGGCATTGACGCCAGGATCACTGTCGGTGGAACCACTTACGAGGTTGAACCTGACATGGCGGGCGAATGGGTAATCCTGCTCTGGGGCTTATTTGACGATGAAATGTATGTCGAATTTGAAGGCAACAAATATGGGCCTTACTACCCAATTTCCGGCCCGATACCGCTACACCGTTACCGTGCTTTCAAGCAGGCCAAGAGTGTAGAAACCTCAAACCGAATTCGTAAATTGGCCAAAGAGATTGGCTTGCCGATTTCGGCAATGACGGGTGGCGACTTTCCCATGGAAATGACACCAGCAAGCTTGGATTTGCCGAGCCAGCCATTTGATCCAGAAGCCCATGAATATCATTTTTCTACATTGACGGCTGCAAAACTGGCCATTGCCGATGAGTTAGCTATATCGTTAACCAAACTCCCTAACGAAGATAAGGCTTTTATTGACCAATTGCTTTCCGAAACATTGAACAGAAGAACTGTTTTAACTCGGGTTAGGGACTATTTCCGACCCCATAATTTATTAGGGGAAGAAAATGCAAGATGAAATATTAGCACATTTTGGGCTAACCATACCGCTTGACAAAGTTGGCTATTATGAAACTGACCGGCACAAGGAGCTCTTTAAAGATATTCGTAGTGCCATTGGTGAAGGCAAACTGATCGCGCTATGCGGATTGATAGGTAGCGGCAAGACCTTGACTCTCAAGAGGTTACAGAATATCTTGGAAGATGACAAAAAGGTCACGGTCTCGCGGTCGCTTTCCATCGAGAAAAATACTGTTAAGCTAGGAGCCTTACTCGCGGCACTGTTTTATGACCTCTCAACAGAAAAAAATATCCAAATCCCAAAAGGAGTGGAAAGGCGTGAGCGTGAATTTTTGGAATTATTGAAGAAAAACAAACGTCCAGTGGTCATGTTTATCGATGAGGCACACGATCTGAACGGAAATACGCTCATCGGGTTGAAACGCCTTATTGAATTGGTGGAATATGGCGATGGTAAGTTGTCGATTATTCTTGCCGGTCATCCTAAACTCAAAAATGACTTACAGAGGCCGACAATGGAAGAGATAGGGTTTCGTACTGAGGTTTTCTCATTGGACAAGCTCGCCGGTAACCAGCGGGAATATATTTATTGGCTAATTGCCTCATCATCACAAGGGAAAGTCAAAACTGATGCGATATTGGATGAGGATGCGCTAGACATGTTCTCGACCCTACTCCGCACCCCACTTCAAGTCCAACGCTACTTGAAGCTGGCGTTAAAAGCCGTGTACCAATCAGGGGAAAAACGGGTCACGACGGAAATTCTCGAATCCGTACTGTCCAAACAGTTGAATGAGATTGAGGCGATATTGGTCCGCAACGGCTACCGGATAAAAGATTTGGTGGATCAGTTTGATGCCAAGCCCGCTGAAATTAAGGCATTGTTCAACAATACATTGGATCCGATACGGGCTACTGAATTACGTGACAAGATGCTACAGGCAGGGTTGCCGTTATGATAAAATCATTTGCAATTAATGTGGGTATGACATGGTTGAATGCAAACATGCATCGATAAATGCAGGAATAGTTGCAAATAAAGTGGGTACATCGCCTTCTTTATTTGCAGTTAATTTGAGCCGGAAACCCCTTTGATTTCAAGCAGGGTGAGTTATAAATGCAAGCCGCTACAAATAGGTTTCAAAGTTATCCGCAATGGATGAAAACAAAATTCTGGATAAAATTTTTCCCTCCTGGTTATCAGTCGGGGCATCTGCGGTTATCGGGTACAAAATATTAGCCAGGCCATCCATGATTTTTAAGATACTTTGATAATGTTCGATGAGCTTTGATTTTGCACTTGTGGCATTTTGTTTGTAGCCTTCAAGTTTTGAGCTAATATCCTTTATTTTTGGGTAACCACTTTGATTAAATTGGATTTCAGTAGGATTTTCATGCCTATCTGTAGCAACCTGCAAACATAATCCTTGTACTGGCTGGCATCCATGCCACCCCGTAATTCATCGCAAGATGACCAAAGCGATGAGTAAAGTTCCGATTTTTTTATCGCCATGTATAGTGGTGCCCTTGTTAATTACCTAAATTGAAGCAATACATCTTTATTGGTGTAGATCATAGTTGCTCTACTTCACCCGCGATTCGCATCAAGCCAGACAAACTGTGCCTTAGCCTATCCAAGGCCCATACGACAAAGGTATCGCACATTTGAAGCAACCTGCAGCAGTGGTCAAGTTCTGGTAGAACTCCTGGCTTAACGCGGGTGATTTCTTCAAAAATTGTCGAAAACCCTGTCCGTGTTAGCGTGCCCTTCTGCATGTCGTGGTTTTGGACATCTGTTAATACTCGGGCGGATCCGATGCATGGGTTCATGAAGAGAAAATTGTATTCGAAAAATTGACGGGGATTTTAACACTTAAGGAAATTAAAGTTCGTAAAAACAGATCCCTGAAATGTCCTGATAGATCTACTTTATTGACCTATGTGGGCGGAATTGGCATTTTCCACTTTTGGAATTTTTTGTCTATTGCTTAAGGGATTCAATGCATCTGAAAATAGATACGCTCAGGTGAGTTTCGCTGGTAAACCTGATGCAATAGGGATACCGAGAAATGAAGTTACCTCTTACAGTTTCTCGGTGTCGTCCTAAATTTGGTCAAAGAAGCTTAAGTAAATTTTTATGCGGCATTTAGGTTTTCGTTGGCGATGTATTCAAATATTTCTCTTAAGTCTTGTCTAGCGGGTTCATTCCAGACAAGTTTCATGTCATTCCTTGGACTTCACGCTCAATTAATTCGCCCATTTCCTCCATGACAACCCCATGATCAACCAATTCGTTACGATCACTCGCCGCTATGCCTTAGCTGGCTTTTTTTCAATTTGCCAAGCATGTTGCTGCAGGAATTCTTTAAGCTACTGTTTGACTAAATAATTGCGTGGCTTGGCCAATGTATCAGCCAGGTAATCAAGCCGGTGCCCAATGTATGAGTCTGTGCTGACAGTAAAAGCTTCGGTTGCCATAATTAGACTTCCGGTTCTGTACGGCAAAGAAGTAACCTCAACTTACAACCTAAATATTATCCACTTTTTGACTGTACAATTGAGGGCTGATTAGCTTGTTTATTAGCTTAGGGATCAGTAAAAACTATTAAAATTAGGCCCGCCGGCCGGGCATCAGGAATTTTTTTGGCTGGATAGGCTTATTCAGAAAACTCTACTTTTCCCAATAGGATTTCGGCTGTTAAACGAAGCTTATAGTTTAATTTGTTTTGAGCAGTTACCACAACATTCTGGTATTCAGTCTAAAATAACCAAATTAATGTTGGGTATGGCATCTATTTAAGAAATATGCTTACCCTTTTGGATAAGCCCTTTTCCATTCTGTTCCCTTCCCTTACACCCTTTGCCTTTTGTGGTTAGCCCTTTCCCTTTCCAATTATTGCCAACATCCCTGTTTAGGGGAAGTTTTAGGCGATGCCAAACCTTGGACTGCCCTGTTTAAACAGGGCAGCTTTAGTTTATTTAAGTCTTAACAATCATATCAGTTGACCGAACTCTGTTATTTTTTGAGATTGTTTCCGCCAGGTATCGACGCTGATGTCCGTATCAAGGTTGGCGTAAAAGCCGCCGTTTTCGGGGACCTTCCAACCCCAACTGAACGACAGCGTGTAACCTAAATCCTCTATGCCATCAGGTTCGCTGACGCCGTTGAAGCTACCGCCGAAATGCCGGGCTATCAAATAGCCCAGGTCCTGTAAGAACTCGGCGTACGCGATAGCTGGCGAAACTGGTTCATATCCCCACGGTAAATTGGGCTGGTTTTGCTGTAGTTGCACCAGCATGGCCATGATTTCAGTGTCTTTGATGATTTTGCTCATAGTGGATCTCCTCAGGATATTAATAGCTGGGTCTTGCTTAGCCAACTCAGCCTGTTGGTGGCCATGCTGCTCTAGACCTTTAATTGCGGCCTGTTCTGCCCAGGTGAGGGCAAATCTTGCATAGTTGCGTATCGGTGACGGCCGGTTGCTGTGTCCTTCAAGGACAGAAAAAGCTTGCCCGGTTTCTTTTAATGCAGCCAGAAAATGGCTTGCATCATCGTCTTTCTCTAAGTACACCATGCCGTCCCTTTGATAGCTGCATGGGCTAATCAATAGGGCCGGCAAGCCTATGTCCAGCAGTTGTCCGCGCTTTACGGCCAGCCAGCCATGGCTGGGGTCGGCATAAAAATTTAAGATTAAACATTCAGTTTCAATGGGTATCATTTGGGGTCTCCGTCGAAAAAAAAACTGGGGACACCCATACCCGCCAGGGATGGTTGTCCCCAGGGGGTAAAATGCGTAACCTTAGCCAGTCAGCTTCAGTTACGGTCAGTCAAAGCACCTGCAGTGGCCTCATAATACAAGGCCGGCCGCGGGTAATGCCGGCCAGAGGGCTTATTTCAGCGCCTTCTGGCCCATTTTCGGATATACTTAAGGTTGTCCAACCACAAAAATATGTCGGAATTTTGCGGCATCAACTTAGCCATCAAGGTAAAAACTATGCTTAACGTATTAGCAGGCGATCGAGCTGTTTTCGAAGCTGAAGTGCTGAAAACAATTTGGCTGGGCAGCCCTGCAGCAGCTGATCAAATGATCGCAAAACTCCAAAACTTGCCACAACCCAATTTGACTATAATCAAAGCCCCTTTACCGAACGGGACATCATTTCCTGCTCCAGAAAACGAATAATTCGTTTAGCGTCTGATCTAACATCAGGGTCACGTAACCCGATATCGACAATGGCCTGTGTTTTTTTTAACCGGTCCTGAAGTTCTGCGACACTCGCTTCGTCCAGGAAACGCATAAAACTTTGCCAAAAATCCTTATCCATGGCAGCCACCGATGATGGCCATATCCAGTCCTTCAAACGTTGTCCCAGCTAAAGCGGGTTTTTTGTGTATTGCGTTGTTTTGAGCCATGGTTATTCCCCAATAAGCTGATATACGGGGGAAAACCATGCCCCTTGGGGATGTTATCCCCGATGGGTGAACTATAACTTCGGCCTTGCAGCTTCCGTTATGGTCAGTTAATGCGCCTGCAACGGCCTCTCAATGCAAGGCCGTCCGCTGGTGATGCAGGCCCGCAGCGGCTAAGGGTGCCTGGTTTACGGGGTGGCGCCCCGACCCTTGAAAACGCAAGGGTAACGCTTAAAGCCTGCAGGCCAGATGGCTTGTTCCAAGGCCGCTCCCCGGCCCTCGAAAAAGCCCCCGGTATAGCTGGGGGCAAGGTCACGCTAGTTGTACTTATTTAATGGTCAAAACCTGTCCAAAGGTTGGGCTGCCCGGGCTAAAATCCAAGGCCTTGATGACTGGAATAAAGACATCAAGGCTAGTCCTGATCTCCCGGGTTTGGTTATTCCCGATTTCTTCATGCACGACATTTTCACTTTTGTGCTTAAAGGTATCGCCTTTGACCACAAAAGTGCGCGTCCCGTCATTGGAATGGACCACACCTGAAACCTGGCCAGCCGCCAAGACTAGAGCCAGGTGCCAATCCGACAAGGCCATTAGCGGCCGCCGTTGCACTTGGCTGTCCTGCCCAAGCTGCAAGCCCCATTGTCCCCAAAGGCAAGGGTATTTGCTGATTTCTTCTGCCAGTTGTCGAGGCTCCAGCTTGAGGCAGTTAAAGCGTAGCTCTGACCCGGTACTGGCTGGCACCCGGTAAGGTTCACCGAGCCAGGCTTCTGGCAACACGGCTTTGTCATCAGCCTGGCAAAACTGCTCCAGCACCTTCAAAGTTGCCCGGTAGCGGTCGCTGTGGCTGTCATTGGCTTTCCGTACCGCCAAAACGACGGCTTGCTTAAACTGTTGTTCCGGTGCCAAGAACACCTGCACACGGTCAAAGCCGGCCGCCAGCCAACGCCTGAATTCTGCATCCAGGCTATAATGCGGGACAATCAGCACCAGGATACCACCGGCCTGGAGCAATCTGGCCGCGTGTTGGTAAAACAGCTTCTCCAGGCGTTTTCTGCCCTTGCCGTCTGCGTCACCGCCGGTTTGCGCCTTATCGGTCACTAGGTCGCCATAGGGCGGGTTTAGCCACAATAAGCCAAAGCCCCGCGGGCTGATGGCAGTTTCCTGAAAGTCACCATGGATACACCGGTCTAGCCGCTGTTTGGCCAGATAAGCCCGTTCGCGTTGGTATTCCACGGCATAGGCGGTGGTGTGTTCGGCACCTAAATGCCGCTTGCACTGGGCCAGCGCCTCGCCTTCCCCAGCACAGGGGTCTATAAGCCGCAGCGCCCCCGGTGCCGGTGCCAGTGCATTCAGGATCCGCTGTAAGGTCAGCGCATCGGTTGGGTAATAGCCGTCTTTGGCATAGTTGTGGGCTAAGCGTTGAAACATTAAGGCCATGGTCATCTCCTAATCAGTTAGGGGAGCACCACCCACAAGGGCAATGCTCCCCTTGTGGGTTTAAGTTAAGGCGTTGCCGGTTTACACCGTCAATTCTCCCGCTTGTATCAACCGGGTAATATGCTCTTCCAAGGCCTGTTCCGGCAGTTCAATGGCCAGGGCGACAAGCTGGTAACCCGCATGGACTTTTAGCCAGCCTTCGCGCTTGGCCAAGCCAGTCAGCAGCCCTTGCCAGTGTTCCAATAACGGCAGATGGCTGACCTGCTTGAGCAGGCCCCAACATGCAGGGCCCAGGTCAACATCAGTAGGCTGCATCAGGTGGTAGGCTTTGTGGTTGGCAAAATCAGGCTCCTTGACAGTCTTGTCGAACAACCACAGCTGGACGATATCGCCAAACAGGTTGCTTGCGGGCATGCGCCCGGTCAATTTGTCCAAGCGCCCAGGATTGCCAACCCGTAGTGTCTTTGCGGCTTCGCCAGTCAAATACAGCTGGTTGATGCCCTCTTCCGCCGCCGATAAGGTTAGTCTCGCCAGCAGTTCCTGCACAGTGGTGTCCCGCCCCCAAAATGAGGCGAACACCAACATGTCATCGTCATCAGTGACCCAGGCATCACAATAGATGCCGTAAACCTCTTCCAACGCCAATAATTGTCGCGTGCCCATAACCTGTGCTCCTGTATTAAATAGAAAACCAGGGGGGCACGTCCCCTACCGGGAAAGGTTCCCCCCGGTAGGGTTTGTTTTGCGTTACACTAAAGCCAAGTAAATTCCCTAAAGCAGGCACTTACGATGTATAAAGTCATTAATGGCCAACGCCACCAATTGGAATGCGCCTTGATTGAGGCCATTTGTCCCGGTGACCAGTATAAAAAATTAAACTAAGCCAGCTGCTTTTTAAGTTGCTTTACAGATTCCACAAATGCCTGTATTTCACGGCTTTGTGCATCACTTGGGCTAGCCCACATGGGGTTGCCGCTGTGGCACATCGTCCTGGCCAGAGCCCCGATGGGGTCGTGTCCCAGAAAATCAATTAAATCCAGTAAAATGCTTTCAGCTTCTTCAAGGGTCATAGTTAATCTCCAAAATGGCAGCCGCTGCCCTTACCTAACGCCTGCCGCGGCCTTAAACAACAAGGCCGTCCGCTGGTGATGCAGGCCCGCAGCGGCTAAGGGTGCCATGGTTTACGGGGTGGCGCCCCGACCCTTGAAAACGCAAGGGTAACGCTTAAAGCCTGCAGGCCAGATGGCTTGTTCCAAGGCCGGTCCCCCGGCCCTCGAAAAAGCCCCCGGTACAGCTGGGGGTGGGGAGTGAAGAAGCAGTGGCTTGACGTCCCGAATTAATATTCGCCCGGTAACAGCAAGACGTTGTCGGTGAGAAAAAACCGCCAGTCGCCGGGCTGCATATCGGTATAGCTGATTTGCCGGGTTGTTATAACCCGTCCATTGCCATCGTCGACCTTAATCACGGCGCTTTTCTGGTCGCCTACCGATAACTCAACCACCAGGAACGGCTGACGGCTTAACAAGGGCCAGTATTCCGTAGCGACAATGTCGAGAAACCAATAAGCGCCGTGGTCACCACCGTTTTCGGCAAAACACTGGACGCCATCGGTATACAGCATGGACTTGACCAGCCCATGCCGGTACCAGTTTTCGGTGGCATGGTAATGGGCTAATGCCGCGTGCAGCCCCGCACTGTCAAAACGCTTAGGCTTTGCCTCCGGTAACGCCAATTCCGCAGCAGGCCAGGCCGGGCTGGCGGTGTCCGCCGGTTCCGGCCTGGCCTGCAACGTAGGTTTAAGCAGCCCTGTGGGCTTACCCAGCAATTGTTTCGCCAAGGCTACTTCAATGCTGCCACCGTCGGTATTGAGCACATCCAGGCCGGTCTCCGGCATATCCCCCGAGGTTGATTGGCTGACTGCAATTTTCTTGGCCATCAATTCTAGGCAGGTGATTTGCGCGCTTTCGGCGTACCCCAAGTAATGTACCCTGACCGGCTGTTTCTGGCCTATGCGCCAGGACCTGCGGGCCGCTTGCTGGACGGTATACACCGAATAGCCGGTCTGCATAAAGCAGATCGTCGGAAAATCCAGCAGGTCCAAACCGGTCTTGACCAATTCAGGGTTACAGATGAGGACATCAATGCCCCGGTCAACCTGCTCCATGATCCAGTCTTCACGGCTATCGGTGCTGACCGTCGAGCGCAAGACCGCGGTCTTAAGCCCGGCCCGCTCCAGCAGGCATTTCAAGCGTGCCTGGGTATCACGCTTGCCGGTGTAGACGCTGTACACCAAGACTTTCCTGGCTTCAGCCTTATTGGCCAAACACAGCTGCAACAGGTGGCCTTCCTTGGGTGCGGCCTCATCCTCCGCAAATTGTGGGCCTGCATAAAACAAGCCTACGCCAGTTCTGGGATGCTTTATTTCCCAGCTCCGGAAACAGGTGTCGGGCCAAGCCAAGAGCGCACCCAGCACAACACCCAACAAGGTTTTATCACGTTTCCGTAAGGCCACCCGCAATTCGCCCTGTAATTTGGCGGCCATGGCCTGATAGCCTTGCTGTTGGCCAGCGGCCATGGCAATGTTGATAAAGTCTTCCTCATAAGCCGGCAAAACCTTACCGCCGATTTGGTTCAACTTCAGGAACGCGGTGTAGGGCAGGACATAGCGGGCAACCCCTTTAGGCCCAAACCCCGGTGCTTTGGAGGTCTGCACGTCCATGCGCTTACCCTTGGCCGTGCGGTGGTTGCCGGCACTGCTTTCCTTATAGACATCCTTTAGGATCCCGTGCTTGCGCATAAAGGCCATGGCTGCAGGCCCCAAACTGTTATTGGCGTTATAGTTGAAACCGTCGGCGATCATCTGCTGTGGCATAATCCGCCATAACAAGAAAAACAAGTCGTCGGCATAACCCCCCATCAAGGTGCCCGTCAACAGCACCGTTTTCCGGGCTTTGCCTGCCAACACGCCCATGGCCTGGCCTTGGGCGGAACCTTGGGTCTTATACTCATGGCCTTCATCGACTAACAACAGGTCAAAAAAGCCGGCCGGCAAATAGCGTTTGATAAACTCAGAGGCTTGGTAACCACCTTGGCCAAAGCTAAACGCCTGCCTCGCCAAGGCGGCTTCCATGCGTTTGGCTTGCCGGTCAGAAAACACCAGCTCACCGTCTGCATCCATCATGTTGATAAACTCATACACATTGTCATCCAGCATATTCCCTAAGACTTCGGTGCCAAAGCCGTCAATCAGCTTGTCAGCGGTCTTGGGGCCGATGGTGGGTAGTTTACAAAGGGCGTTATGGACCATTCCGTCACGGTCTATGGGCTTGCCCGGACGTACCAGCGCCCACAATTGGCCACCGCAGTCCATACACGCCCTACGCCGCCCGGTATCCTGCCGGAACTGCCGGCTGGATACCGGCACCTTGTCAGCATCTAGCACCACGCCCCCGCAATCAGGGCATGCGGCAAAAACCGCAGTGATTAAAACGGGTTTACTGTCGAGTCCATTGTCTTTACCAGCGGGTATCCGGTAGTAACGTTTTTTGTCCACGACCGCCGGTTTCCAGTCGAAACCCATGCGCATCCTGACCCGTCCTAAAATAAAGAACTCAGGTGCCTGGCTGCTAGTTTGCCGTTGTGCCCTAATTTTCAGCAGTTGCCGCAAAGTGTCAGGGCCGTTCAATACCCAGACTTTGGCATCGGCCATGGTTTCCAGGATCTCCCGCCGCCACTTATAGACTAAATGTGACGGGGCGATGACCAAGGTGCGCCGGTAACCTTGCGTGTGTAATACCGCCGCTGTTGCTATACCCATCATGGTCTTGCCGCAGCCCATCTCTCCGTTGAGCACGGCCGCTGAAGCAGCGGCCTCCAACAATAGTTTGCAAACCGCCTGCACCCGTTCTTGCTGGGCAGGAAATGGCGGCCGTTTCAGGTTTGCCATCACCGCCCCCCACTGGGGATCCGGGATGCCGTCATAAATGGGCGGGTTTTGTGCGGCGACTGCCGCCATCAAGCCTTGGCCAAAATCTTGGATAAACTGGGCCAAGGCTATAGGTTCATTCGGGTCTTGTCCTGGTTCAAGGCCCAATGTTGATAAATCCTCAGACGCCCCTGCACTCAGCGGGCCGTTAGTGCCCAATGTTGCAGCGCTTAATGTCGTATCAGTCATGGTCTTTCCTCGCAATCAATAAAAAGACAAGGAAAGCCTTCCCGCAAGGGAGGGTTTCCCTGCGGGGTTGGTTTGTTTTCCGGGGTTAGCCTGGGTTAACCGCCTAAACGGTCAAACACTTTAGGCCAGTTAGGTTTCAGTGGCCGGCCTTATGGTGTACCACTCATTGCCGGTCGGTGAATCATGATGGAAGTTTTGGATGCAGAGGGTATTATCCGCGCCTAAAAACACTTTGAAAGTACAGTCCGTCGCTGGCAGGATTTTGCTTAAGAATGTCCTGGCATCCGAGGCCTCAAACGTTAACGTGCCCGACCGTTTTTGCCAGCCGAAGTTTTCAACTTCAGCATACCAATTGCCATTGGGGTTTATCCCGTCCAAGGCTTCACCCAGGCAGCCGGTCAGGTTTTCCCATTCAAAGCCAATAAGGTCACTGTCCGCACTAGCTAAGGCATAGCCTTCTTCAGCATCGGCCGCTACGCCGGTTTCAACCAAGTACTGTGCTTGATACCCAGTCATTGCATCGATGTCCCACACTAAAAAAGGCATGGTTCCATTTTGTTGGATAGCTGTCATGATTAATCTCCAGTAGTCAAATAACACCGGAGACAACCCTGCCCACACGGGGATAGTTTCCCCGGCGGGTAATGTTAGTCACTTCAGCCTTTCAGCTTCCGTTACTCGTCAAAAGCGTCTGCATCAGCCTAAAACAATTAGGCCAGCAGCAGCCAACAACTTTTTAAATAGCTTCAATGGCGGGGTTAAAAATACCAACCACCGGACATTAAAACTTATTAAGCAGCAAGCCCCTGTTGCCCAGCATTAACCTTGCTGATGAGCCATTCGTGGGCTTTTTGGGCTTCTGCGGCAGCCTTGAATATGGCCTTTTTATCGGCTTTCAACACTTGCAGCCAACCATCTATGTAGGAAGCATGGTCAACAACTTCACCGCTTATGCCTAGCCAAGCCATACAAAAACTGGCACCCATTTCCGCGACCAATTCCTCGTAGGCATAAGACACTTTTGCCTGGCCGCAAGCATAGGGTTTACGGTCACAGCGTTTGGCATGGCCAGTCGCATGTATCAACTCATGCGTTGCCGTTGCATAATAATCATACTGGGTTTTAAAACGGTGTTTGTCCGGCAGGGTAATCGTATCAGTCATGGGGCGATAATAAGCCCTTGCCCCATCATGCACGATAGCCACCCCAGCGGCCTGCAACACCGAGCTAGCAAACGCGTCTGCGATTGTTTCAGGCTGGCTTGCGGCATTTGTTTGAGCAGGCTCCGCCGCCAAGGGCAAACCCTCTATCTGGCCAACGTTAAAAACAGTGAAAGCACGTATAAGGGGGAATCTTTTGACCACCTCATTACCTTCACTGTCGTATTCACCCGTCTTTTTTTCCATTGGTTTGTAAAACACTAGGCGTGTGCCCTGCTCATGTTTCCTGACTTTTCCGCCGAGCAATGCTGCCTGTTTGAAGGTAAGCCAACTTGAGCGCGGGTAGGCGCCAAGCAATTGGCTAAGCCATAACAAGACAATATTGATGCCCTGATAGTTATTTTGGGTCGCAAAATTGAGCGGCAAATGTGTATAACTTGTATTGTTCCAGGGACAAACCCAAGGGGGTACGCCTTGTTCCAGGCAGGCCACTATTTTGTCAGTGACTTCTTGATAAAGGTCTTGCTTTAACGTTTTCATCGCTAATCTCCATTATTAACCAAATAATCACTGGGGATAGCCATGCCCAACGGGGATAGGTATCCCCAATGGGTGCTGTATCAAACCAAGAAGATGCCTCGGTTGGTTTGTTGTTGACGTCTGCGGCGGTTTGATCCTGATTGGATATATGCCGGCTACTGGCAAGGCAGACCCGAGTAGCTTAAGGGTGCCACTGTAACGCAGCGGCCACGGTAAAGACGGTTTGCGGCAAGGCTTTTGCCAATACCCGGACAGCATAGGCCAACTGACTGTTTGGCCTGGTTTTTGGATATTCGGAAAAGCCCTGGCTTTAGGTTCAAAGCCGGGCAGGTCAATATCGATATCGCCTTAACCGTTTTGTAAAATAGGCGATACCCGTGTTAAAAGCGCTCCATACGTGCTTGGGTGCCAGTCCCCGGTTATGAACTTCACCTTTTACATCGCCTAGCCTGATATTAGGGAGCTTGAGGCCAATAAGACAACAGCGCACGGTCTACATCCGCACAAAGGGTTCCGCCGTAGTTTCCGGTGGCGGCCGGCCGGCAAGTTTTAACGAAGGCATAAAGCCTTCCCATAAGGCCCTGCAGAAACAAGGTGCTATGGGAAAGCCTTCCTAGGTGATACCCCAAGGCTTTTTACAGCATTGGCATCCGTGCCAATGCTGTAAAAAGCCCCCAAAAATTGCTTTCCGGGGGCTTTTGTATCCTTATTGTTAAAGAACTAGCTCTTCAGCCATTGTTGGCCTATGGCCTGGAACGTATAGCCTAACGCTTTAAGCCGGTCACGTTGCCGGCGGAACATATTGCGATCCACGGTCGGGTCCAGTTTAAGCGGGTTTGCCAATGGCCAAAGCAAGCCGAACAATTCAACATCGGCTTCTGCTTCTGCTTCTGCTTCGGCGTCAGTGCTTGCAGCCGGTGTGGTATTGGCATCATCCCTTTCCACGTGCACTGGGTGGGGAATAATTTCCGTTTTCGGGGCTGCCAAAAACGCCGGTGCCGGCTCATCCAGCGGATCGCTCTCCAGCCCGGTATTATCCACCGGCTCAGGGGCATCCTCTGTGGCCAAGGCGATCTGGTTTAACCTTGCCCTGACCTCAACCACGAAACGACCATTGGCCGGGTAGCTAGCTGGGTAAATCTGGGAAATACCAAATACACCCTCATAACGGCCTTCTTCAAACTGGTCAAGCTCAGCATCTTTTACCGCAAACTCGCCAATTTCAGTGACCAAGCGGCCTACCCTAAAATCACCATTGCGGCCGCTGATCAGCTTTATGTGCAATACCCCAGGCAGCTTAACCATCTATCCCCTCCATCATGGCCATGGCGTTGCCTATAGCTGTCGGCTCATTGGCTAACATCAGCAACAGTACAGGGGAATGGCCATCATCTAACGTGGTGACAGCACGCATGGTCACCAACGTTGGGTGCAGTTTTCTATTGTCCAATGGCACCTTAAAGCTGGTCACCGTTGTGTGCGGCGGTGCTTGTTGGATTGCCAGCTTGGCCAATGCCAATAATTTCAATAACCGCCGTTTTACGTTATGGCGCTTATGGTTGATGTTGTTTGTCTTGGCCAGTTCCACACACCGCTTATAGGCGCTGGTGGTAACCAATACAGGCAGTGTAAAACCATAGGCCTTATGCGCTGGGGCGCTTACGTTGATTAATACAGAACCGGGGGCGATCTTGTCATCCTGTGCGTACTTGATATCACACGCTGACAATTTGGGCACCTGGTTGTGGGTAATATCTTGCATAATGGGTCTCCTATAAGACGGGGACCCATCCCGACGGGATAAAATCCCCGTCTGGGCAAAAAAGTGGTGGCCAGCAAAACGGCCATATCAGTGCGCCATCAAAGTGCTGCTGTAGTTTCGGTGTTGTGCTGATATATCAAGGTGGCCCAGCTGCCGGTAGCGCACCATAAAGATGCGCTACCAACGGTCAGGCTTAAGTTCAAGCGGCCCTAGTCAAGCCCGTTTGGGTTGGCGTGTGTTCCGGATCTAACAACTCACCTTCAATGGGGGTAAGGCCATCGTCATCTTCTGGCTGTCCCGTTTCAGGCAGGTCATCACCGGTGGCAAGGCCAGTACCGTCGGGCACTGTCTTAATGGGGGCCTTATAGACTGTCTCGCCGTCCACTTTGATCCAGGTTATGTACAACAATCTGGCTTTGAGGCTGACACCGGTTTCACCTTGCTTCGCCCCTTTTTCAAAGACAAAGGTTTCCGCATAGAGGTCACCTAGCTTAAAGCCGATCAGTACTTTCTTGTTGTCTTTCTCCGCCTTGTCACAGCGTTTGATGAGCTTTTCCGCGGTTTCGCCGGATACACGGCAATCAAAGCGGGTGTATTCAACATCGTCGCTGGCACCGTGCAAGGCTGCGATATCGCAGGCCCAAAAGGCATCTCCGCGCTTGACGCTGACTTCACGGATACGGTTGACGTAACCTATGCCAGTGATATGCAAATCAAAATAGTTGTTAGTTTGGTTTTCAGTGTTCATGGTGGTTCTCCGCTATTTAAACAAAAAAACCGGAGACAACTGGACCCCACAAGGGATTAGTGTCCCCGGTGGGTAAATGGGCCAATCCGTAATTACGGCTGGTCCTGAAGGTGGCTGGCGTCTGCTACGGATGCCCAAGGTTTGGGCTTTCCGGCTACTGGCAAGGCAGGCCCGAGTAGCTTAAGGGTGCCACTGGAAACGCAGTGGCTACGGTAAAAACGGGTGTGCCGGCTTGGCCAACATATGCTTAAAAATGTAATCGCATTGGCGTTAATTTGTCAAGCCCTAATGGGCATATAACGTAATTTTAAATTACACGATAACACCACTAAAGCTAACCTGTAGCCGCTAAAGCGCCAATTGTGCCTCAATTTCATGCCGGGTGACATAAATGACATGAATGGTATCTTTGAGCAATACTGACAGTAGCCCTCTATTTGCACCGTGCTTAGCCACCCTGAATTGTGCACCGGTCATTTTAATGATGCCATCATTTGCACTGATGATTTCAGCTTCATAAAACCTGAAGTTTTCAGGCTTGTTTGTCAATTTGTTCAACGCAGCTTTGCCGTAAGGCGTCCCTGCAAATAGGTCATTGCCCATATCAGCCATAGTGCCCCCGATGTTTATTAAATTTAAAGGTGTTTTTTGAATGGGATGCCCCATTTCAAAACGACCTGGTGGCCGTAAAAACGTATCGGAAAGCGCCGACGCCCTGATACGGGCGAACCGCGCTAACACACGCTTTTCCTGTTGCAGTAAGTCATTAAGCCGCGCTAGCCTGGACAGGTAAGCCTGGTATTCTTCTGGGTCTTGCGCGGCCGCGATATCCCTAAATTGAAGCATCGAACTTAAGGCATCAATTTCATTAAGCCGGTCAAACCTCATTGTGTCAGGAATATTGGGTTGCTCTTGCGCATGTCCTAACGTTTCAATTGCCTGGTTATAGCCCTGGGTCATCATGCTCTACCTCCGTTAATTAAAAACAAAAAAAACGGGGACAACTAAAGCCCCCACGGGGGATTAGTGTCCCCGGTGGGTATAAGGCCAATCCGCAAGCGGCTGGTCTCGTAAATGCTTGGCGTCTGCTGCGGATGCCTAAGTCTTGGGCTATCCGGCTACTGGCAAGGCAGGCACGCAGTAGCTTAAGGGTGCCACTAAAAACGCAGTGGCCACGGTAAATACGGTTATGAAAGCCTAGCTAAGCCAAAGTGATAAACAACACCAGGGACAACAGGCTTAAGCCTAATAGGACATTATGCTGCATCTCAAACATGACTATCTTGCCGTCCCGCCAATTGCTGAACTGCGCCCGGATGAACCAGGCACCCCAAAGCAGCAGCGACACCGACAGTAGGCTTAAGACAAAATCCCGCAGCACCACTTGGCTGATACCAGCACCATCGGCAAAGGCGGTGCTGGTGGCGGCCGGGTTGGCAGCCGGAAAAGGCGTGTCCGGGTTGGTGTTGCCGGCCAAGCCTGATGTGTCAACACTTTTCCGGACACAAGGTTAAGCAGATATTTGCTGCAATTCGTAGTCTACTGGCGACACATAACCATTGGCTGAATGCAGTCGCGCTCTGTTGTAAAAGGCCTCAATATATT
>JBAZVT010000002.1:0-81365 GCA_041660745.1 Minisyncoccota bacterium
ACGCGCACAAAAGAAAATATCCACACTACAAGTGTGGATATTTTCTTTTGTGCGCGTGCCAGGACTCGAACCTGGGACCAGTCGTGTATAAGACGACCGCTCTACCAACTGAGCTACACGCGCATTTTTTTGTTTGTACAGAGATAGTATATCAAAAAAGAGAGTTTTACAAATATTTAAATTCAAAAAATAGTATACTACTACCATGTCTTTTTATACATACATTCTTCGTTGTTCCGATGATACTTTATATACAGGTATTACAAATGACTTGGAAAAACGTCTGCAAGCTCATAATGAATTAAAAACTGGTGCACGGTATACCAAGGCGCGACGTCCTGTGGTGCTTGCGTATTCGGAAAAATTTGAAACAAAAAGTGAAGCAATGAAACGGGAGTGTACTCTTAAAAAACTTACGCGAAGTGAAAAGCTTAAGCTTATTTTGCCCTAGGGCAGGAAATTTTATTCTAAGTGAATGTTATTTTCTTTTCTTGAAACAACCGCTGCAATATGTGGGTAAGCGAGAAGCTTGGAATCCTCGGCAATAATTCTTTGTGCTTCAGTGCGAGCAGCTTCAACCATCTTGAGATTTTTAATTGCCTCCATACCAACATCAGAGACGCCCCACTGTTTTCCACCTCCGAGCTCTCCGGCGCCGCGTTGTGCCAAATCATATTCTGCTAGTTCAAAACCATTTTTTGCAGTCTTTAGTGCGTGAAGCCGATCAAGAGTTTTCTTTGTTTTTGTTTCTGCAAATACATAACAATACGCCTGGTGGTTTCCACGAATAACACGTCCACGAAGCTGGTGGAGCTGAGCAAGACCAAATCGTTCTCCTCCCTCAATAATAATCACCGTTGCATTTGGTACATTGACGCCGACTTCCACCACTGATGTTGCTACCAGAATGTGTGCTGTTCCAGCATTAAATTTTTTCATGGCAGCATCTTTTTCTGCAGGAGTCATTTTCCCATGTAGTACTTCTATTTCGTATTCTTGGAAGACGTCTTTTTTAAGTCGTCGAGCTTCTTCGGTGACAGATTTTGCATTTACTGCGCTTTCTTTGTCTGGATCCGGTTCGTCTATACGGGGACAGATTACATATGCTTGTCGACCATTCTGTAATTCCTTTCGGATGTGTTCATATACTTCTTCACGTTTATTTGGAAGAACAACTTCTGTAATAATTGGTTTGCGTCCTGTTGGCATTTGGTCCAAGAGGGTTAGATCAAGGTCTCCATAGATGGTCAGTGCAAGTGTGCGCGGAATAGGGGTGGCTGTCATGGATAATAAATGGGGAACAGATGTAGAAAGTATTGCCGTTTCTCGCGGGGCAGCTTTTGTGAGACTTGTTTTTTTTGATATCTTTGGTATTCGTTCGTGTCCTCGAGCGAGGGATGCCCGTTGGTTTGTTCCGAAGCGGTGTTGTTCATCAATCACGATAAAAGCGAGGTGCTTGAAAATAACACTTTTTTGAATGAGTGAGTGTGTCCCGATGAGGATCGGTATTTCGCCGTTTGCCACCCATTTCAGAAGCTGTGTACGAGAAATAGTTGTCCATGTTTTTGGGTTAACTTTCGAAGGGAATTTTCTGCAACCTGATCCAGTGATAAGCCCAACACTAATACCAAGATATTCAAAGTATTTTATAAAGCTTTCAAAATGTTGTGTGGCAAGAATTTCTGTTGGTGCCATATATGCGACCTGTAGCGCACCAAAGTTCTGACCCTTTGGTCGGGAAGTGACAGTTGCATATGCGGCCGCCGCCGCTACAGCCGTTTTTCCAGAACCAACATCACCTTCGAGTAATCGTGACATGGGATGTCCTGTGCGGAAATCTGAGAGTATTGTTTCTATTGCATGCGTCTGGGATTCTGTTGGATTGAAGGGGAAACGCTCGATAAATTTTTGCATATGATCAGCATATTTTTCGATGATGATTGCTTTTTCTTCCTGCCACTTCTTTCGCTCTTGCTGTTTGCGGATGTGAATAAAGAAAATTTCTTGGAATGCAAAACGTTTTCGTGCTGCATCACCGTCAGATTGTCGGTGTGGGGAATGAATCCAAATAAAAGCAGTTTTAATGCCGGGTAAATTATATTTTTTTAATATATCTTCAGGAATGGGGTCAATAATTGTATCAAGCAGTCCGCTTTTGAAAATACGCTGTAACCCATGGTAGAACCAGTTTGAAGTAATGTTTCTACTTTCTGGATAAACGGGGTAGAGCGTATGATTCTCTTTTTCAGAACCAAAAAGAGAATTGCCGACGGCTATTGGTATCTTTGGTACAGATTCAATTTTGGGATTAGTAATTGCTCGCACACCATTGCGTTCGGTAATTTTTCCTTCTACGCGGACAAGACTGTCTTCCACAAACATTTTTGCAATGTATGGCTGATGAAACCAAATGAGACGAATTGTTCCCGTCTCGTCTTCTACACTGGATTCGGACATTGCGATTTTACTTTTGAAACTCTTGCCAGTTTTTAGCTTTCCAAGTTTTCCAAACACAACAGCCGTGTCTCCTGCATGGATTGTTTCTATACTTCTCACTTCCGCAGTGTCGCCATAACGGACGGGGAAGTGGTAAAGGAGATCTTCGATGGTTTTAATGCCAAGTTTATACAGGGCCTTTTTCTGGTCGTCGCGGATACGAGAGATTGACTCTATCGGGTCGTGTAGATTCATAAAATATATAATACCATGAAGAGGTAAACTGGGTTTATAAGAAAAAAGCACTACAGTATACTGTAGTGCTTTTTTCTTTTGTGTTATTTCGTTACTTCAATTGTCCCCGTCTTGGTCGGTGTTATGTGGTTGTGATATGTCCATGTACCGACTTTATCAAATGTAAATTTATATACTCCACCAGCATCTACTGATGTAAGTTGGTCAAAGGCGGGGTAGTTGGTGTGAGTGGGGTGTGGACCAGAAGCAACCCACATTGGGTTAGTGCTTTCATTTATAAAAGTAACTGTATCGCCAAGTTTTACTGTTACAGGTGTGGGACTGAATCCGTTGTCTGTGTAATTAATAATGGTTTCTTGAGTGGTGGTTGCTCCGAGGTCGTTACGCTCCGGTGTCGTTCCTATTTGTTTGGTGTTGGTTTCCGACACACCTACAAGGAACCAGATGGCAAAACCAGCAAGGATAATGACTACAATTGTTATTACAATAGATTTTGTGTTCATAGAAATTTTATTAGTGATGTGCTAATTATAGCAAGGAAAGAGAATTTTTGATGAACCCCTTTCTACATAAAACCTTCTTGTTTAAGTTGTGTAAGGATTGTTTTAATAGAGTCAGTTGTTAAAAATAATGATTCGGAAATTTCTTCAGGGCTTTTGATTCCTTCTTTGAGGATAAAACGTAGAACTTTTCCGCGATTTTGTCGGTGTGAACCTTTGAAGATGGATTGCTTTACATAATGTTTACTACGCTTGGAGGCGTTCCCGGTAGTCTTTTTCAAATATGCGCCATAATCCATAAGTGCACTAATCCATTCTCGTGGATTCTTTTTATCAAGGGCCTGTTCAATGAAGGGGAGTAGTCGGGTATCTGGAACTTTTTTACTTTTTGGGAAAAAGTGGTGAAGAAAGACGGTGCGTATGTTTGTTTCAATAACTGGGTAGGGTTTGTTGAAGGCGAATGCGAGGATATCTCCTGCTGTGGCAGGGCCGATTCCAGGGAGTGAGGTAAGTACTTCAAAATTGTCAGGGACTTTTCCTTTATGATCTGAAGTAATTATTTCTGCTGTGCACTTGAGTGCAATTGCTCTGCGGTTGTAACCCAATCCTTGCCATGCACTAATCACATCTTTTTTATCTGCATTTGCAAGTTTTTGAATGGTTGGGAATTTTTTTAAAAATTCCTCATATTTTCGAACTACTCGTTCCGCCTGTGTTTGCTGAAGCATTATTTCCGATACGAGTATGGGGTAGGGGTCGGTCGTGTTTCTCCACGGCAAATCACGTTTGTGAGTTTTGTAATATGTTCGGACAATTTTTCGTAAAGCCGCGATGGTCATGTGGATAGTGTAGCAAAAAGATACTATTAGTTTTGGTTGCGGAGACGGGGAGATTCGGTCAGAAATATTTTTCGCGCCGTCGCTTGAAAAACTTTCCTTCCCTGACTCGCGACCCATCATGCTTGACGGGTACCCCGCTCCGTCTTTCGAATCTTCCCATTGTCTCGAAAAATATAGTCATAAAATGCTTCTCATTTTATTCCTTATTTTGGCGGAGACGGGGAGATTCGAACTCCCGAGACCTTTTAAGGGGTCTGCCTCTTTAGCAAAGAGGTACATTAGACCACTCTGACACGTCTCCATACTCATTCTTTCTCAAACAGCGTAACATATTTGCTATCTTTGGAAAAGAAAAACCTAGACTAAATTGCTGCCTTATGAGAAGATATACTTTCTTTTAAGATACAACACATTGGAGGGTTGGCTGAGCGGTCTAAAGCAACAGTTTACTAAACTGTCGTCCCTTTACGGGGACCGAGAGTTCGAATCTCTCACCCTCCGCGAGTACAAAAAAGTGCGCTTTCGGGCGCCTTTTTTGTTCGCGGAGGGGAGAAAGCTCCAGTGGAGCTTTCGTGAGAGATTCGAAGCCCGATTGAGCATTTTTTCAAGTTCGTCAGAACGAAGAAAAAATCCAATCGGGGTACTGACCCTGTAGGGGTCGAAGCTCTCCTATTTATTTTTATAAATTATAAACTGGATCACTACAACCCAAGACATAATAGCGCCTAATGTCATTGGAATAATGAGGACTAAGTCTTTTTGCAGAAGACCATAAATACTCCAAAATGAATATGAGACTGCGAGTATTGAAAAATAAAAATAAGAAAGTCCCACCATGCTTTTTCTCGCATGATTTTTCCTTACTTGAGATGTTAGCCCTAAACCAGTCACTATTAAAGATAGGATGACGGTTATTATTTTAATGGTATTCATAAAAATAATAATAACATTCTTGAACAACATGTAACAATCATTTGTTATTTTACAAATTCTTTTGTGATATACTTTATCTTATGAAGAATCATCCTGATGTTGGGATTGTTAAAACGCTAATTGAGGAAGAACATAGAGAGACGGATCTCGTGGATCTTTATTCTGCACTTTTGAGTTTGAATGCTGCAGAAAATTTGTCTCCTGAGTTTCAAGAAGAATTTAAAAACACCATAACGAATTTACGTAATGATTCCAAGCGTCATTTTCTCGCATTAACAGAAATCTTGAAAAACTATGAACATTAATGACATTGCAAATAATGCTCTCGAGTATAATCTATCCCAGGGCCTTGTTATGGAAAAAGCCGCTCATGCTAATTATGTTTCAGTTTCTCAAATGATAGAAGATGAGTGTACAAAGAAAATTATTGGGGCGATAGCAGAGGATGAAGCTAGGCATATTGCTATGGTATTGCGATTGATAGAAATGATTAAAACAAATGTGCAGAGTTAATGTGCTTCTGCGACTCATGTAATTTACTCTTGAAAAATTTTCGTTGTTTGTTGTGCTTGTAAGTTTCGAATCTCTTGTCTAATTTTTATATTCTAAAATATCTCCAGGTTGGCATTCTAATGCTTTACAAATCGCTTCCAAAGTACCAAACCGAATAGCTTTTGCTTTTTGGTTTTTTAATATAGAAATATTGGCCATTGTAATACCAACTTTCTCCGCAAGTTCGCTAACGCTCATTTTTCTTTTTGCAAGCATTACATCTATATTGATTATTATTGCCATATATTTTTAAACAGTTAAGTCGTTTTCTGATTTTATGTCTATTGCATTTTGTAATAACCTTTGGAGAACTGCAGCAAAGACCGCTATTACCATTGGGGCGCAGGCAACGACCATCCCCATAAGTATGAGACCCGGAGCGTCATCCGCCTCGGCGATAGGAAGCAAGAGGGGAACACCGCCGACATATAAAACGGCAATGATGGTTGCACAATATTTTATATTTTGTAATGTCTTTTACAGACAAATCCGAGAAAGCTTTGTTTTGATCAATATACCGTAAAAGTTTGAGTGTTTGCCAGAGCGCGACATAAAAGGGTATTGTTGTTGCGTATAGGCCGAGTACAATCAGAAAAACTGCTTGGCTAGCCGATGGGAATTCCGCAGATCCTCCTTTCCATACAGATGGTAGGGCAAAAATACATAAAGCAAGTACTCCCGTCCCCATTAGAAAAATTACAAATCTTAAAAAATGTGTCGATCCTCGTTTCTTGAATAATAGGTCATTGATTTTTGTAAGCATATACAAAGTTTAATCTTCCATTTATCGTTTGTCAATATATTATTATTGTTACGTGGCATGGTGTTCCATGCTAAATGTGCAGAGGTGTCGTTTTTCAAAGCGGAAGGGATTATCAAGTTATTTTTTGGGTGTAAGACTTCAGTGGGCTAAAGCAACTCGTATAATTTTTTTAACTCCCGCTTTTCGCAATACTTTTATTGCCTCCGTGGTCGTGGCTCCTGTGGTAATAACATCATCAAGTAGAAGAACGTTTCTTTTGTTTAGCATGTCTGGCTTGTGTGTGTTGAAACAGTCTCGTAGATTTTCTAATCGTTCATGTCTACTGTGTGTTCGAGCCTGGCTTTGAGTATCTTTTATTTTTTTGAGCGTATGAGGCATATACTCAACTTGATTCCCAAGAAGTCGTGCCAATCTTTTTCCTATTTCCTCTGCCTGATTATAACCACGTTCACGCCATCGAGCTTTTGAAATGGGTATGGGGATGAGTAGCGGTTTTTTAAAATTATTGCATTCTGCCGCTTCTGCGAGAAACTCTGCAAGCTCGTCGTATAAAATCTCAGCAGCTTTTTGTGCAAGTTTCATATTGCCTTTGTATTTGATATGCCAAATAAAAGTACGTGTGTATTCTGATTGGTAACATAATGGTGCTAGAGTTTTTTCGTCAATATAATTCGCTCGGGGGATGATTCCAGATATCTCTGACAAAGTCATATCTTCTATTGCGCGAGCGAATGGGTCGGGAGGGAAAAGAATGTCCAAAAGTGCCCTTGTATAGAAACATATATTTTTGTAAGTTGTTTCTAGAAACATTGTGATATACTTATATAGTATAGTCTATCATGATTTTTTCTCGTTATGTTTGATTTCAACTTTTTTTCAAAAAAACCACAAAGCGTTCTGGGTGTAGATATAGGGTCTTCTTCGGTGAAGATTGTTCAAGTTACCAAGAAGGGCGGGAAGGCTATACTTGAAACATATGGCGAGCTTTCCCTGGGTCCCTACGGTGCCACAGAAATCGGCCGTGCAACAAATTTACCGGCAGATAAAATCAGCGAGGCACTCAAGGATCTTATGCGAGAAGCAAAAACAACAGCAACAAGCTGCGGTGTGGCCATTCCTTTTGGATCTACGTTTATGACTATACTCGAGATCCCCCCTGTTCCAGAAAAAGAAATCGCTTCTGTTATCCAGCTTGAAGCGCGTAAATATATTCCCGTGCCAATATCTGAAGTAACGCTTGATTGGTGGGTAATACCTCGAGAAGAAGAGAGTGTATTGCTTATGGAAGGAGAAAAGACCGCAATACAAAACAAAAATATTTCCGTACTTATTGTTGCAATTCACAACGACACTCTTTCTAAATACCAGGAGGTGGTAACAAAGGCTGGACTAACAGCTACGTTTTTTGAAATAGAAATTTTCAGTGCAATGCGTTCTGTGTTGGAAAATAACTTTGTTCCCGTCATGATTCTGGATATGGGTGCGTCATCTACGAAACTTTATCTTATTGAGAGGGGAATTATTCGTTCTACTCATACTGTAAACCGTGGATCGCAGGATATTACCCTTGCTCTTTCTCGGGCGCTTGGCGTAACTGTGGAAAAGGCTGAAGTGATGAAACGAAATATTGGTCTTGAAGAACAAGAAACTGATAAGAGTGTGAAAGATGTTATTTCTCTTGTTGTTGATGCGATTTTTTCTGAAGCAGAGCAAGTGGTTATGAATTATCAACGTAAGTATGGGAAAAACGTTTCTCAGATAATCGTTACTGGCGGGGGAGTTGAGCTTAAACGGCTTCTGGAGGTTGCACGTAAGGATTTTCAAATTGAAGTTGTTCCTGCTGATCCATTTCATAAACTTGATTTTCCTGCGTTTCTTGCTGATACCTTGAAACATGTGGGGCCAGAGTTCGCTATTGCTGTCGGTGCGGCACTTCGAAAACTTCAGGATTTTGCTTAATTCTTTGTACGTAGCGCTAGTTGCCAGGCTCATAAGCAAAAAAAGTTGCGCCTTCTCAGGCATCATTTACTATAGTTACTGCCAGAGTATTTCTTTTTGTCCCGTCAGTAGGTGATACCCGGGAGCGGTATAATTCACTACGTTCATAAGAGAAAAAAGTTATCCACGGTTTCACTATACGTTTGTTGTGAGTGTTGGTGTATACTTATTGTTATACAGAACACAATGCTTGGTTAAGTTATTTTTATAAAACGCATGGAACCACAATTCCAAACATCGTTCATTCCAAAGAAACCTCTCGAGGCATCTATGCCCGGTAAACCTATTCATCAGGCCCATCCGAGTGGTATTCTCTCTATTATTATCACAGTACTTTTTGTATTGTCTCTTTTGTCTGCGGGTGGCGTGTTTGCGTATGGGAAATTTATTACAAATGACCTTGCAAACAAAGAAGCTGTTTTGAGTGAAGCAATCAAGTCGATAGAAAATGATGCAAATATGTATATCAAGTTGAATGAAAAAATTTCAACAGTCAAAAATCTTCTATCGGGGCGACATTTTCTTTCACGAGTATTTTTTACATTAGAGAGCAAGCTGTTTCGTGATGTGTGGTTTGCAGATTTTAAATATTCTGAGAGTGAAAAAGCTTCGATTGTTACAATTAATGGTAAAGCACGAAGTTTTGCAGCTATTGCGGCTCAATCAGACGAGTTTGCAAAAACTGGTTTTTTGAAAAATTTTAGTTTCTATAATTTCAGTCTTGGTGATAATGGTCTTGTTAATTTTACATTTAAATCGGAGATTAATTGGTTAGACACAGAATTAAAAGATCAGGCTGTAGCTGTTCCTCAGAGTTAATTACATTCACCCATGAATATCATCGTCACATTACTACTATTTGCAACATCACTCGGAATATTTTTTGGTTTTACAAAACCTCAATATGAAAAAATAACCGACGATATTTCCTTGCGTGACCAATATGCTCAGGTGCTTACTCGTATGGAGACATTGAAGAACAAGAGTAATGAACTTGCTGGTCAATATAGCGCTATACCGAAGGATGGCATTCTCAAGATTAATCAGGCCCTTCCTGATTCCAACGACAGTGTTCAGACAATTATGACAATTCAGAAACTTGCTGCCCGTAATGGCGTAACTCTTACCAACGCCGGGGTAGACGCTCCAAAAGATTCCACAACAGCCTCTGCTAGAAAAGCATCTACCATGGGCGAGTCCGTTCTTACGTTTAAAGCGCAGGCGCCATATACTTCCATTGTTAAATTCCTCGGTGAAGTTGAGAGGAACCTTCGTCTTATAGATATTCAGTCTTTGTCAGTTGTGGGTGATGAAAAAGCCGTCAATAAAAACGGATATGAGGTTGATGTTTCATTAGTGATACATTGGACTGGAAGTAATGCGGGTTCCTTATCCGCCAATAATTAAACATTATGAATTCAGGACTTAAAAATAAAGTAATGTATGGGGTGCTCGCTTTTGTGGTTGTCATTGCCATACTCCATTTTGGTTCAAAATACATGAATCGTGATACAGAGACGAGTGATTTAACCACTGAAGAATCTGCTTCTGTTGTAAAAGGAAGTGAGGAGCTCACCAAACTTAGTCGTATAGAAAATATGTCTTTTGATGTAGATTTTTTCGCGAGTAAGGCATTTAGAGATCTCGAAGATAATTCTGTGGAATTGCAACCTGGGGAAAAGGGGAAGTCGGATATTTTTTCACCAGTGGCTGGAGCTTCTAGAACATCTGTCGCTTCTTCAACCGCTGAGTTAAACAGTGTGCCTGCACCTCAGACTGTAGTCCCACGGTAGTTTTTTGTACCGATAAAATTATGAACATACTTGAGATACTTGCTAAAAGAAAAGTTATCAGCGCTATCCAAGCCGAATCAATTGACAAAGAAGCAACAAAATCTGGACAGAGCGTTGAAACAGTTCTTGTAAAAAAGGGGATAAATCCTGACATCATCCTTGCCGTCAAGGGCGAGTTTTTTGATGTACCAACTCGCACCCTTGGTCCAGATGAAAATATTCCCCGTGAGACTCTTATGTATATTCCAGAAGATACGGTTATTCGATATAAGGTCGCTCCGCTTGCGGTGAAAGATAGTGTGTTGGAAGTGGGGGTTGTTGATCCTGATACTATTGAGGTAAAAGACGTTCTTTCTTTTATTTCCACAAAAATTGGTTTACCGTTCAAGCTGTTCATTGTTACTGAGGAGGATTTTCAGAAAATATTGAAGATGTACAAGGGTATTTCTGGTGAGGTAACACAAGCTCTTGATGAACTTGAAACAGAAGCCCAGAAAGAAATAAAAAATTTAGGGGTAGAAGTGGAGGCTGGCACGCCTGCGGATGAGGAGGGTGAAAATGAATCGGGTCCTGAGATCGAAACAAAGATTATTGAAGATGCTCCCGTAACAAAGATAGTTGCAACAATACTCCGCTATGCAACAGAAGGCGGTGCTTCTGATGTGCACATAGAACATATGCGTGATAATGTCCGTGTTCGTTTCCGTGTTGATGGTGTGTTGAACACATCGCTTGTTTTGCCGGTAAAAGTTCATCCTGCTGTTGTTGCCCGCATAAAGATTCTTTCCAGCATGCGTCTAGATGAAAAGCGAAAACCGCAAGACGGCCGTTTTAGTGCGAAGATAGAAGGGCGTAAAATCGATTTTCGCGTGTCGACTTTTCCAAGTTATTTTGGTGAAAAGGTTGTGATGCGTATTTTGGATCAGGAGAAGGGTGTGAAGAAACTTGATGATATGGGATTAACGCCTGAAAATCTTGCTCTTATTCGTGAGGCGCTTAACAAACCATACGGTTTGATTCTTATCTCTGGTCCTACTGGTTCCGGTAAGTCTACGACACTGTATTCTATGTTGAATGAAATGGATAGAGAAACAGAAAATATTCTGTCTCTTGAAGACCCTGTGGAATATTGTATTGAAGGGGTGAGCCAGTCTCAGATGCGACCGGAAATAGGCTATACGTTTGCAACTGGCTTGCGTACGACACTTCGCCAAGATCCTGACGTTATCATGGTTGGTGAAATCCGCGATAAAGAAACGGCTCAGCTTGCGGTGCAAGCGGCACTTACGGGTCACCTCGTTCTATCTACGATTCACACAAACAATGCAATCGGTGTTATTCCACGTCTAATAGATATGGGTATTGACCCATATCTTATTGCACCAACACTGATATTGACTATCGCACAGCGTCTTGTGAGTTTGTTGCCAGAAGGTGGAGGTGAACCTACCGCAATGGATGGCAGTATTAAAATGATGATAGATAAACAATTTGAAGATCTCCCTGAAGAAATAAAAAAGAAAATTACATATCCAGCTGAAATTATGCAAATAAAACCTACGCCGGATTGTCCTACTGGCACTAGAGGACGTATTGGTGTATATGAGCTTTTCAAAATGGATAAGAATATTGAGAAAATCATACTCACAAATCCTGTTGATACAGAAATCTATAAAGTCATTCGTGAAAGTGGCATGTTAACGATGAGGGAAGATGCCATTCTAAAAGCTTTTGCCAAAAAGATTCCTTTTGAAGAGGTAAACAAATTATAATGCGGATTTTAAGTGGAAGTGATATAATATTCTTTATACTATAAGCCGTTAATTTCTAAGTTACCATGAATTCAGAAAAGAAAATAAAAGTCCTTCTCGTAGATGACGATAAATTCCTTTTGGAAATGTATATCGGCAAGTTTATAAAAGCCGGAATGGAAGTCAATGCCGCACAGGGTGGCTCAGAGGGTTTGAAACAGCTTCGCGAAGGTTTTGCGGCTGATATCATCATTACTGATTTGATTATGCCTGATCCTGACGGTATGAAGGTGTTAGAGACGATACAAGAAGAAAAACTCGCTCCAAAAGCAGTATTGATTGTACTTTCAAATCAGGGTTTGCAAACCGAGATAGATCGAGCGCTTTCTTATAAAGTCCATGGATATATTGTAAAAGCAACAAGTGTCCCATCTGAAGTTGTTGAAGAAGTGAAGCGTATTGCGGAAAAGGTGTGGGCCTCGAGAAAATAAACTGACTCTTACAAGATAAAAAATAATTTTTTATGGCACAAATAAATGAATATTTGAATGACCTCATGCAGACGATGGTGAAAGAAGGTGCGTCAGATCTCCATATTGCAGAGGGACGTTTCCCAAGTATTCGTGTATCAAGTTACCTTGTTCCTCTTGTAAAAAAAGAACTTGTTACAAAGACCATAATACAGTCATTTCTTTCCGACCTCCTTTCTCCAACAGAAAAAGAAATTTTTATAAAAACAAAAGAGATTGATTTTTCATATCAGTTTAGTCCAGATATTCGTTTCCGAGGCAATGGTTTCTTTACCCAAGGGGCAATTGGACTTGTGTTGCGTCTTATTCCAAAGCAGGTGAAGTCACTGCGAGAATTGAACTTACCATCAGTGTTAGAAACATTCACTCAGAAGAAACAGGGTTTCTTTCTTGTTGTGGGTCCTGTTGGGCAGGGTAAGACAACTACACTCGCCACAATGGTGGAAATGATTAACCAGACCCGCACAGAACATATCATTACGATTGAAGATCCTATAGAGTTTGTTTTTGAACCGAAGAAATCTATCATTGACCAGCGTGAAGTGCGTGTTGATACTGAAGATTTCCACTCAGCTCTCAGGGGCGTGTTTCGTCAAGATGTAAACGTGGTGATGATTGGTGAGATGCGCGAACCAGAAACTATTTCTACAGCGGTAACCGCTGCAGAGACTGGTCACCTTGTTTTTTCCACACTTCACACAAACAATGCTGCGCAGACGATTGACCGTATTATTGACTCATTTCCAGCAACGCAGCAAAATCAGATTAGATATCAGATTGCAGGATCGCTTATCGGCATCCTTTCTCAGCGTCTTGTGCCAAGAATTTCCGGAGGTCTTATCCCTGCCGTCGAGCTCCTTATTACTAACAATGCTGTTCAAAACCTTATTCGTGAGAAGCGTACGCATGAGATAAATACAGTGATTGAGACAAGTTCTGATCAGGGAATGGTTGATATGAATCGCTCACTTGCGGATCTTGTACGAGCAGGGGAGATTACTGCTGAAAATGCATATGCGTATTCCTTTAATCCACAACTATTAGAAAAATTACTTTAATTCTGATTTTAACATTCAATCATGCAATTTAAATACAAAGTAATTGAGCAGGGCGGACAGGTAAAAGAAGGTACTATTGATGCTGGGAATGTTGACCTTGCAATCGCATCATTGCAGCGACGGGGTTTAGTGCTTTCGTCTATTAAGGCAGCTGAAGAAGCACCGTCAGGACTTGATAAGTTTTTTGGTCATTTTTTCCACCATGTCTCCAACAAGGAAATTGTTATATTATCTCAACAAATTTCTATTTTGTTTGAAGCCCAGGTTTCCGCACTGCGAGTCTTTACTCTTCTTGCTTCAGAGACGCCTAATCCAATAATCCGTTCCGCATTACAGCAAATTGCTGATGATTTACAGGGAGGTGATGCAATATCCAAAGCCCTTTCCAAGCATCCAAATATTTTTGATCCTTTTTATATCAGTATGGTGAAATCAGGAGAAGAATCTGGTAAATTGGACGTTACATTTCTCAGTCTTTCTGAATATTTGGATAGAGTATATGAGGTAACAAGTAAGGCGCGTAATGCTCTTATCTATCCTGCGTTTGTTATTATGACATTTGTTACGGTGATGTTTCTGATGTTTAGCTTTGTTATACCGAGAATCAGTGTGATTTTGAAAGATAATGGCGGTGACATTCCTGTGTACACAAAAATTATTATTGCTTTTAGTGATTTTCTTGCACATTACGGAATATTTTTTGTTGCAGCTGTAATTGTCTGTGCATTCTTTGCAATCCGATATGCCCGTACATCTATAGGAAAGGAGTCTGTTGATCAGTTGAAATTAGCTGTTCCGTATGTGGGTGATTTGTACAGAAAACTATATCTCGCGCGTATTGCAGATAGTATGCAGACGATGCTTCTTTCTGGGGTGTCTATGATGAAAGCTCTCGAGGTTACAAGAGATGTTGTGGGCAATAAAACATATGAGGATGTATTGAACCAAGCGATCGAAGATGTTAAGGGTGGAAGTTCTGTTTCAATAGCGCTTTCCAACAAGAAAGAAATTCCAAATGTGATGGTCCAGATGATAAAAGTGGGTGAAGAGGTGGGGGGGCTTGGTAATATCCTAAAAACTCTTTCTAGGTTCTATAATAGAGAAGTGGTCACTGCGGTGGATACATTGGTTGGCCTTATTGAACCGGCCATGATTATAGCTTTAGGTCTTGGCGTTGGCTTTCTGCTTGTCTCTGTTCTAATGCCTATCTACAACATTGCATCTACGTTTGGGGAATAATAAGTAATTCATAAAGTTCATAAAGTTTGTAAAGTTAATAGCCGCGCCCAGAGGGTGCGGCTATTAAATACTTCATTTTGGCCTTCTTTGGCCGTCTTTTAAAACCTTACTGTAATCAGGGAGTTTTTCCTCTAAGTGAGAATTCTCTAAAAAAGAGACTTCGCAGGCGGGTAGCCGAGACCGAGTAAAAATTCAGTAGAATTTTATACGTGCTCTTTTTTAGAGATTTCGAACGGTACTTATCCACAGCCCTGTTTCCATTTTCTACTGTGGCTGATATAATTATTCGGTAGGTTCTCGGGGGCTTGTTCAAAATCTTATTTTATCTAGATAGTAGATTTTGAACAGGCTCTGGTAAAGAACTGTACTTAGTAAACGATATGTAGTCGAAACATATCAAAGAAGTTATCAGGTTTAGTTATTAGTAATTATTTATCATATGAATAGAAACAAAGGTTTTACACTTATCGAACTTCTCGTCGTTATCGCAATTATTGGTATTTTGTCATCAGTTGTTCTCGCATCTTTGAACACAGCTCGTACAAAGGCTCAGAAAGCAGCTTTCAAGTCTGAAGTATCAAGTCTCGTTCCTTCGTTTATTATTGCTTGTGATGCTGGAACCGGTGCTTCAACTCCAGTTGTTGCTTCAACAACAAATGTCGCGGATATTGCCGCTACATCTTGTGCTGCTGACGGATCATTTGCTGTAGTTGCAACCTCAAAAAAGGTATCAACATGTACAGCAACACTTACAGCAACAGGAACATTGTTTTCTACTGATTGTGAATAGTTAATCCCGTTAACTAATGCAAACAAAAACTGCCTAAAAGGGCAGTTTTTGTTTGCATATCCATCTTATGCGTAGGTCTTTGGTTATCCCCAGCATGTTTTTTTTCTTTCTGGTATAATATGGGGTATTAGAATCCATTAGGATTTATTTATTAATATTTAAAAACATATGAATAGAAACAAAGGTTTTACACTTATCGAACTTCTCGTCGTTATCGCAATTATTGGTATTTTGTCATCAGTTGTTTTGTCTTCTTTGAGTACTGCACGTACCAAGGCACAGCTTGCTGCTGCACAGTCAACCGTGGGAGGGCTTCTTCCAAGTTTAATAATCTGTCTGGATGAAACCACAGCTTTTACAGCCCCTGTTGCTGCGACAGCCGACGGAAAAGGGACGGGAAATGCAACTGGTGTTGTGTGTGGTGCTGGAACTCCATATCCAAAATTACCTAACGGTTGGTTGTATAGAAGTGCTACTATGGATAAGCCTACGGGTGTAATTAGTCTGGTGGTTTCGAATGGAACGACCGCTAATACTAGTGATAAAATAACTTGTGATCAGAATTCTTGTGTAACCGGAAAATATTAATTAGTAAAAGTTAATATCTCTTCTATTTCTTAAAAAACACCAAGCTAAAAGGCTTGGTGTTTTTTAATTTCCACTCCTATTATTAGAGGGATGTTGTTAATGGTATGTGTGCGGGACTTTATTAAAAAGGAGTTATTCCTAGTCATTTGGAAGAGGGGAATATATAATATATGCATATGGATATTTCTTTTGGAATTTTCTTTTTCATATTAGGGATAGTTGTAGGCAGCTTTTTAAATGTTGTGGTTCTCCGTTACCGCTCTGGACTGAAGGCTACTCAGGGAAGGTCTATTTGTTTTACCTGTGGTAAAACACTTCACTGGTACGAGCTTATCCCCGTAGTCAGCTTTTTCATTCAAGGTGCACGCTGTCGTGGATGTAAGAGTCGTATTTCTTGGCAGTATCCTCTTGTTGAACTTCTTACTGGTGTTATTTTTACCCTTGTCTATTTCAAAGAGGGACTCACAATAATTCTTCCACTACAGCTCATCCTCTGGTGTGTGCTTATTGCAATACTTGTCTATGATATGAAGCATATGATTATCCCTGATGCCATGGTAATTATTTTTACCATTCTTGCATTTATGATACTTGCACTCGAGGCTTCCACTATCGGTGGTGGAGTAGAAATGGTCGATGTGTTCGCAGGAGTGTTTCTCTTTATCCCATTTTATGCACTGTGGTTTTTCTCATATGGGAAATGGATTGGACTCGGTGATGGAAAACTCGCCATTGGTATCGGTACGCTGCTTGGTATTTCTGGAGGAGTATCGGCGGTAATGTTGGCGTTTTGGATTGGGGCAATAGTCAGCGTCTTTTTGCTTATTCTTGATCGAGTTTTGAAACATGGGCCGGTTCGAAGAATACTCAGTAGATTCTTCCCTAGGGGTTTGAATATAAAAAGCGAAATTCCTTTCGCGCCGTTTCTGATTGCAGGCACATTCCTTGCGTATTTCTATTCTATTACCTTCACCACATTGAGTGTTTCATTGTTTTCACTACATTTGTAACATACATGTATATGGTTAAAATTTTTTCAAAAAAAAGGGGGTTACTTACAAAAGGGTTTACCCATGCACTAATTTTGGCATCGTGTTTATATTGCTTTCTCAAAAAAGTGATAAATAAAGTATTTTCTCTACATGATGTCTTGTGCATTAAATTTTTTAAAAAACACAAAGCAATAATGCCAAAGTTGGTGTCGGGGTTCACGCTTGTGGAGATGCTTATTGCGATCGGTATTATTACGGCATTAAGCGGGGTTGTTTTGTTTAACTACGGCTCTTTTAATTCTAGTCTGGCTCTTACAAACCTCGCATATGATATTGCGTTGACTGTCCGCCAGGCAGAGTATTATGGTATCGGCTCAAAGAGTTCTGAAGGAGATTTTACAACAGGGTATGGTGTTCATTTTGATACAGTACAGAATACAACATATAATATTTTCAGTGTCTTGAAAGAGGAGACGAGTTATGCATTTCTAGATCCAAATCAAGTGGTTCAGATTTTTGACTTGAATAATGGAAATTATATTTCTAGTATACACAAAATTAATCCTTGTGAGCCGGTTTCTGGGAATGTGGATGTTGTATTTTTCCGACCATTGCCGAAGGTTTATTTCTCGTATGGAGGTACGACAGAGCTTTCCAATGGTATAGTTGTCGAAATAAAATCTACGCGTGCAGATGATAAAAAAATGTATGTTAAGATATTATCATCAGGGCAGATCGGGGTGAGTAAGACGTCTGAATGTTACCCGTCATAAAAAACATGAATACTACTAATACAAAAAAGGGCTTCACGTTGATAGAACTTATGGTTGCCGTATCTATTTTTGCTATGGTTATGACGTTGGCAACCGGAGCAACTCTTTCAATTATTTCTCAAAATAGGCATGCTCGCGCAATGCAAGCAGTGATGATGAATCTTAATTATGCTCTGGAAACCATGGCAAGAAATATACGATATGGTAGTGGCTATAACTTGATGCCTGACGGGTCCCTGTCTTTTATATCAAAGATGTCTGACGGCGAACCAACCGCATATCGTTTAGGAGATCCAGATCTAGGTGAAAATGATGAAGTTATTTATCTCGAAGTTAATGGGCTAGCGACAGAGCTCACATCTCCACAAGAGGTAATAATTGATGATTTCTCTTTTGACATTACGGGCGATACAAGAAAATTTATTTCTATTTTTATAGGGGGCTCTGCGAAGATTGATGGCGGGAATACGGTCCCGTTTACTCTACAGACTGCGGTTTCCTCAAGATCAGTTGAATTATGATTGCACTTATGAAAAAGATTTTGAAAAAAGAAAATTTAAAAAAGACGAAATCTGGATTTGCACTTATAGAGTCGCTGGTCGCCATTCTTATTTTGTCGATCATAACCACATCCGCTTTTTCTGCAATTGCAAGCAGTATAGGATCCATTAATGATGTGCGTGACGAACTGGTTGCATACCAATTAGCAAATGAATCGTATGAGATGCTTCATTTTGCGAAGGATACAGCTTATGACGATTGGTCACTAAGCCCCACTGAAAATCCTCCAGAATGGCCTTTGTCAGGATTTGGTGCTGGTGAATGTGATTCGGGAGGTGACAGGTGTATTGTTAGGATTGTTGGGTCTACTGTAGAAGTTATTACATCGATACCAAACGTTTCTTTATATAATACATCCGAGGGTAGATTTGTGGATTCAGGAGTAACTGTTCCTGGTGACAAGATATCAAAATTTTCTCGATGGATTACAATTGAGAATACGAGTGATTTATTCTCCAAAAATATTGCAGTACATGTTCGATGGGAGAGTAAGGGTAGAACAAGAAACGTTGCGATTAATGGTTTGTTGTATAAATAATTATATGAGAGAAAAGATTCACCGCTCACAGGGGGTTACATTATTTATAGCAGTACTTGTTGTTTCCATGCTTTCTTTGGCATCGCTTTCAATATCAAACATTGCCTTGAAACAAGTACTTATTGGTGGTTCTGTAAAATCTTCCCAAAAAGCCTATGTTGCGGCAGATAGTGGGATGGAATGTGCGTTGTATTGGGATACTCATAACTATGACAATGAAGGAAGTCTGTTTAATCATACATATTCTCCCGAAACTTTTACTTGTGGCACTGGAGTAGTGAATGATTTGGGGCAAGTAGATGATGGGGGATATGATGGTGTTTTTGATTGTGTTAATAGTACTACCGGAGAGCCTTACGATGATGGTTTGCTAACTTCAGAATTTGAAGTTGATTACGATTTGCTTGCTTGTTCAATTGTTTCTATTAAGAAAACTTGTGATGGTGATAAAGTAAACACTGTAGTCAGTGCTCGTGGGTACAACGTTGGTTGTGCTTCTGAAAATTTTGATTCTAATCGCGTTGTGGAGCGTGCGATTCAGGCAGTGTACTAGGTTTTATAGTGATTCTTTTTGGCGGGGATTAGAAAAGTTATCAACACATGCTCTGGTATGAGTGTGGTATTATTATACTAACTTTAAAAGTCATATATTAACGATCTTTTTTATGAGGCATTATAAAAATATACTCGGTATTGGTTTGGGAGTTATCAGTATCATTGGTATTTTATTGTTTGTTATAACATTCCAAACAATGACACTGAAATCAGTACCAGAAGCTCTTGCCGTGACTGGTCCTGGAAGGGCTCTAACAGGGACAATTTGGTCTAGTAATGTCGGTTGGGTGAGTCTTAATTGTATTAGTGCAAATGGAGACGAAAGTGCTTGTAGTCCTACGCGGTACGGAGTTTTTTTTGATGAAGCAACCAAAACTTTTTCCGGTGCCGCATGGTCTAATAATGTTGGTTGGATAACTTTTAATGCTGCAAACGTTTTGAATTGTGCCAATCCAGATACTGCTAGTGTTGTTTCCACTTCTGGTCAAGCAGCGCAGATACGAGCTGATAACCGTCTTGTTGGCTGGGCAAGAGTTTATTCTGAGATTGGAAGAAGCGATGGTTGGAATGGTTGTATAGATCTTTCAGGTACTACAAAAGGTACCGCATCTTCGTATGTTCCCGCAACGGGTGTTATAAGTTCGGGGAGTGTGTGGGGTTCAGAGGTTTTTGGGTGGGGACAGCTTCAAAGTGTGAAAGTGAACAGTGCGGTAACGTTTTCCTGTACAGGTGCTAGACCTCTAAATACTCTCGTGTGCGCAAATGATGAATCAGGTCTTACCGCAAACACCACCTGGACCTCACGATCGGGAAGTTCGGGATGCACCACTGCTCTAAAATGTGAATATTATCCAGATCCTAATTATCACGATCCAGCCACGAAATGTACTCAAGGTGAATTTAATACTTTAGGATCTGATGCGGTGATGTGTGGTGCTGTTAATAGTACAAATCATTCGGGTAATTGGTATAACTTAGGAGAATTTTCCTCTCCATCTGAACCAACTTCTTGTGGTGGCTGTGAATATTACACAAGGGACACTGGCGGGGGTGAGGGAGAAGAAGATGAAGAAGTTTCTTGTTCTTTGACGGTTACAGGAACTATCGGGGGTGTTCCTGCTGCTCCGGTTGGTGCTCCTGTGACGTGGACTGTGACTGATAGTGACGGCGCTATAATCACTGGAAAGACAGTTTATTCATCGGCATCGGCAACATCTGCATCGTGGGGAATTTCAAATAGTGCTGGGAAAATTATAAAACCATATTCTACAGTGGGGTACAAAAAACTTTACATAGATGATATTACTGGTGATGGAGTGAGAAACCAGTGTGGAACAGATCAGGTTTTAATTACCAATAACCCAAGCGATATTCGTGAGAATTAATAGCTAATTATCATAATCATGGATCCATTACAACAACCTGAAGTAGATCTACAATTTAAGAACACTTCATCAAATTCAAGAAAATGGGCGTATGCGGCTGGTGTGATTGTTTTACTTATGCTTGCGGGGTTCTTCGCACAGAAATATTACTTTGCGTCATGGAGAAACGTACCTGCAGAACCTGTACAAAAAAGATTACTAAGTGATGTAGAGCGTGCAGAGATTCAAAAACAACTCGCCCCAACAACCCAGCTATCGGTGGAAGAGCGAAATAAAATCCAGAAAGAACTTGCACCGACAGCAAGTTTGACGGATGCAGAACGAATAGAGATTCAAAACCAGCTCAAACCTTAATAATTAAAAGTTTACTCGATGAAACAAAAATTACTCGAAACTATAAAAATTCTCACCATTGCTATCCTTGCTCTCGCTGGCGTCGCCTATGCAGGCCCATGGACTGGACCAACACAATCATTTCCAAACGGTAATGTTGGTGCTCCCATAAATGTGGGCAGTAGTAGTCAAACAAAGACAGGTGCATTCTGGTCACAGGCATCTTTAGGGACCGATGGAAGTGGTTCTTTTAATGGTGGGGGTGTTTATATAAATCGAAATGCAGCAGATCCTTTTATTGTATTTAAGAGGAATGCTGCTAATGCTGGACAGATTCGGGGAGGTAGTGACGGTTTACTTGTAACAAATGCAGATGCATCGAAGACTTTGTTAAAGGTTAAGTATGCTGGAGATGAGGTTTCGACTAACGGTGATGTTCGGGTTAATGGAGGTGACGTGTATATGGGTAACGGAAATAGTCATTACTATGGTGATGCGAATAATCTTGCTGCTCGCATGAGTGGATCCTTTCATGTCCAAGGTGCTGATGGTACTGGGAGTAAAGATGTCTATGCGAACGATTACTATATTGGAAAGACGGGTAAGTGGGCAAGTGAGTCAGCAGGAGGAGGGCTTACGGTCGGGCAGAGTTATGGGGTTGCTTTGCATAGTGCGGATGATGCCGAAAAAATAGTTTCTATGGGAAGTAGTCATAAATTTTGTGCTCTTACATATACAAACACCTATTCATATCAAGAGTCAAGGGGTGTGTGTGAGATATATAAAGAGGGGACTGAGTGGAAACTGAGAGCTATCTGGCAAACTACAAAAGCTACAAGCAATCCCAGTAATGGTGTGGTTGGTTGTACAGCGGCATGTTTGGATTAAGTTATTATTACTTTTTGAAAAGGTTAATGTGGAAGAAGGGACCTTTGAAGTGGTTTGGGTGTAGAATTACTGGTGTATGTAAAATTAATTTTATTATATGAAACAAAAATTACTCGAAACTATAAAAATTCTCACCATCGCCATTCTTGCTCTCGCTGGCGTCGCCTATGCAGGTCCATGGATTGGACCAGCACAAACATTTCCAAACGGTAATGTTGGTGCGCCCATAAATGTGGGTAGTAGTAGTCAAACAAAGACAGGTGCATTCTGGTCACAAACATCTCTTGGGTCTGATGGCGGAGCTTATTTTGGTGGAAGTAGCGTTAAATTACGCAGGGCTACAGCGGGTCCTGTAGAATACGTTCTATATAATGGAGGAGGGCAGGCGGAATGGAGCTTGCGTCAGTCTGCGGCAACGGATCCTACTTTCCGGCTTTCGCGTTTTATTTCGGGCACATATACTGACGCGCTTACTGTTGATACAAGTGACACTGTGCGTGTGGTAAATAAATTACGAGCGAAGAAACTTCGTATTGATGGTGATGCCGATCCTGTTATAGGACAAGTTTTGACAGCGGTTGATGCAAATGGAAATGCTCAGTGGCGACCACAAACATTTGGCGGTCTTTATATGAAAGCTGGAGATTCAAATACATGCCGATATTCAAACCCTCTGACTGGGGCATGTAGCTGTCCTTCTGGTTATGCTGAATATCAATTTTGGGAATGGGTAAATGGGGTTGGGGATGCTTACGGTAGTCCTGCAGGGTTTAATAATAACGTCGTAATGTTTCAGTGTATTTGGAAGCCCTAATTTTTCAAATATTCTTTTGAAGCAAAAGTAAATTTATTAGAATTCAAAATAAAATAAAGGTAACCATGTTTAAGAATAAATTGAAAGATATGCTAAAAATTATTGTGGCGGTGATCCTTCTTTCTGCTGGCCTCGCTTATGCAGGCCCCTGGACTGGACCAACACAAACATTTCCAAATGGTAATGCTGATGCGCCCATAAATGTGGGCAGTAGTAATCAAACGAAACTTGGGGCAATTGGAGCGACGAATTTTATTACTGCTAAGGCTAGTGTTAACAATGATGGTAGTGCATCATTTGCAGTGGGAAAGATAACTATTGGATCAGACGGTGCTTTGAGTATAAAAAACAGTTCAAATGTTCAAACAGCAAGAATCGGCCCCGCCGGAGTGGGTACTTTTTCTTCTCTTAAGGTTACAGGGGGTTCTCCTGTTGCGGGTCAGGTTCTTGGTGCGAAAGATGGAGAGGGTAATTTGGAGTGGAAAAATATCTCTTCCCCCACAACTTCTTCCGGAGTCTCAAAAATAATTGCGGGAACCAACGTTACAATTAGTCCTACAAGTGGTGTTGGAAATGTAACTATAAATTCAAACGCATCTTCTCCATCTCCATCGGTGGTTAGATATGAGAATTTAAAACATGGTAGTCAAAAAGATATTGGCAATCATACCTTTTGCGCCTTAAGCGTAGCGCGTTCTATTGAGTACGAGACACGTATTGCATATGGTTTTTCTTGCGAGGTTTATAAGAGTGGTAGTTCGTGGATTTTGAAAAATGAAACAACAGCTGGTGCTCAGGAGGGAGTAATGTGTGCCGCCTACTGTATGGATTTTTGATTTAAAAATCGCTTCATCGAAAGATGAAGCGATTTTTGGTATACTGGATACATGATACAGAAACGGGCAGGTGTCCCACAGGATATTGTGGAACGCTATGAAAAACTCAAAGAGATTGTGCGGATACATGGTCACAAATACCATGTATTAGACGCGCCCGAAATTACCGATGAGGCGTATGATTCTTTGGTTCGTGAACTGGAAAAAATAGAAGAAGAATATTCGGAACTGGTTGATGATACTAGTCCCACTCAGCGTGTCGGTGGGGCGCCAGTAAAAGAATTTAAGAAAGTTCGCCATGAAGTGAAACAGTGGTCTTTTGATGATGTGTTTAATAGTGGTGACTTGAAAAAGTGGGATGAGAAGGTGAGGAGAATGATTGAAAAAGAGCCAGCACTTATTGGTGAAAAAATTCAATATTGTTGTGAGTTGAAAATTGATGGATTGAAGATAATTCTTTCTTATAAAGATGGTAAATTTGTGCAGGGTGCGACTCGTGGTGATGGTCAGGCTGGTGAAGACGTTACTTCAAACTTGAAGACAATTCAGAGTATTCCGCTTGTTTTGAAAGACAAAGTAAATCTGATTGCTGTGGGCGAATGCTGGCTTTCTAAAAAGGAACTTGTGCGTATAAATACAGAACGTGAGAAGGCGGGAGAACAAGTGTTTGCAAATACGAGAAATGCTGCTGCGGGTTCTATTCGACAGCTTGATCCTCGGGTGGTTGCACGTAGGAGTCTTTCCTCGTTTATATATGATGTAGATGCTTATGACGGGGTTTTCCCACATACTCAAGATGCTGAAATTGCTCTACTATCAGAGCTTGGCTTTAAAACAAATCCATATCATGTGGTATGTGATTCGCTTGCGGAGGTGCAGAAATTTTATGAAAAGTGGTCTCGTGAAGGTAAAAAACTCGATTACGGTCTTGACGGTATTGTGATTAAGATCAATTCTAGAAAAATCCAAGCCGCGCTGGGCTACACCGGAAAATCACCGCGTTGGGGTGTGGCATACAAATTTCCCGCTGAGCAGGTGACTACTACAGTGGAAGATATTGTTCTTCAGGTGGGACGTACGGGAGTTTTGACGCCAGTGGCTCATCTCAAGCCAGTTCTTGTTGCGGGTTCAACAGTTTCCCGTGCTACCTTGCACAATGAAGATGAAATAAAACGTCTTGATGTTCGTGTGGGGGATACAGTTATTTTGCAGAAAGCAGGCGATGTGATTCCGGACATTATCTCTGTGGTGAAAGAACTCCGAACAGGCAAAGAGAAATCATATGTTTTTCCAACACATGTCGCTGTGTGTGGTGGTGATGGAAAGGTGGAGCGAATTCCCGGGCAGGCTGCATGGAGGTGTGTAAATAAAAATTCTTTCGCTCAGAAAAAACGGGAGCTCTACCATTTTGTTGGTAAGCATGCATTTGATATTGATGGCTGTGGCCCGAAGATAATCGATGTACTTCTTGAAAATAATTTAATTACAAATGCGAGTGATATTTTTTCACTCACAAAAGGAGATTTATTGACACTTCCAAGGTTTGGCGAAAAATCGGTGGATAATCTTCTTGTTTCGGTTGATCGGGCGCGAAATGTTGAATTGTCTCGATTTATTGTTGCTCTCTCTATTCCACAAGTGGGGGAAGAAACTGCGCGAGATCTGGCAAAATATTTCAAGAATATAGAATCACTTCGCAAAGCGGGAGAACGAGAATTACAGGCAATCTCTGGAGTGGGGGATGTGGTAGCACAAGAAATTGTGAAATGGTTTGCGGACAGTGAACATCTAAAAGAATTAGAGGCATTACTTTCCTATGTTCATATTCAAGCTCCTGCGCGTGCCACGACAAGTCTACCTCTTTCTGGAAAAACATTTGTGTTGACTGGTTCGATGCAATCAATGGATAGAGATGAGGCAGGAGAAAAAATAAGGTCTTTGGGTGGCAGTGTGACCAGTTCTGTGTCTGCAAAAACAAGTTTCGTAGTTGCTGGAGAAAGTGCCGGGTCAAAACTTGAAAGGGCGCAAGAATTGGGCGTCCCCGTTCTTAATGAAGAAGAGTTTTTGAAAATGATCAAATAAATGCTAGTATAATCTTCATATGATAGATATCAAAGATATTGAAAAGCTTGCAGAATTAAGTCGTATAAAGCTTACTGATGAAGAAAAACAGAAATTCGGCACAGAAATCGAATCTATTTTGGCGTATGTTAATCAGATTCAAGAGGTGGCAGGTGCTACAGCTTCAGAACAACCTGTTGTGGGAGAGGTGAGAAACGTAATGCGCCCCGATACTAATTCAAACGAAAGTGGTGCTAATACAGAAATGATTCTTGCAGAAGCTCCAGCTCGGGAAGGTGATTTGCTTAAGGTTAAGAAAATACTTTAATTAGCTTCTATGATTGATATAAAAAATCTGACAATTAAGAAGGCACATGAATCACTATTGAAGGGTGATTTTACCGTACGAGAACTTACAGAAACGTATCTTGCAGAAATACAGAAAAAGAATCCAGAAATTAATGCATATTTAGAAGTGTATACAGATGCTCTTGAACAAGCTGACGAGGCTGATAAAAGAATAAAGGCGGGGAAGGCAGATATTCTTACGGGTATTCCTTTTGCAATAAAAGATAACCTTTTGATTAAGGGTAGAATTGCAAGTGCTTCGTCAAAGATGCTGGAGAAATATTGTGCAACATATACAGCTACTGCTGTACAGAGATTAGTTGAACAAGGTGCGGTTTTGCTTGGCCGAGCAAACATGGACGAATTTGCTATGGGTGGTTCCACAGAAAATTCTGCATATGGTGTTACAAAAAATCCTCACGATATGAGCCGTGTTTCTGGGGGATCTTCGGGTGGTTCAGCGGCTGCGGTAGCTATGGATGGAGCTCTTGCTGCGCTCGGTACCGATACTGGCGGTTCTATTCGTCAGCCTTCAAGTTTTTGTGGAACAGTGGGTCTCAAACCGACATACGGATCTGTTTCTCGATACGGAGCTATTGCCATGGGTTCTTCTCTTGATCAGATTGGTCCAATAACAAAGACTGTTGAAGACGCAGAAATTATTTTTAATGTAATTAAGGGTGCAGATGGTTTTGACAGCACTACAATTTCAGATACTACTTTTGCAAAAGAACCATATAAAGGAAAAAAGCCTGTTATTGGTATACCGACTGCGTTTTTGAATCAGGGTGGTATTGATGAGGCTGTCCTTGCAAACTTCAATGAGTCTGTAGAGAAATTCAAGAATCTTGGGTTTGAGGTCAAAGAAATTTCTTTGCCAAACATTGGATATTCTCTTGCAGTGTATTACGTGCTTATGCCTGCAGAAGTATCTGCAAACATGGCTCGTTTTGATGGTGTGAAATATGGCTTGCATAAAGATGGTGTAAACATGGTTGATGATTACTTTGTTTCTCGCCGTGAAGGATTGGGTAGAGAAGTTCGTCGCCGTATCATGCTCGGCACGTACGTGCTTTCCACAGGTTACTACGATGCCTATTACAACAAGGCAAACATCGTGCGTAATTTATTGCGAGAAGATTTCAAGAAAGCGTTTGAGACAGTGGATGTTATTTTAACACCTACAGCCCCGACACCAGCGTTTAAGATTGGCTCTAAGACAGAGGATCCTATTCAGATGTATCTTGAAGATATTTTTACGGTTACCGCAAACCTTGTCGGTGTTCCAGCACTCGCTGTGCCTTCAGGATTTGTGGAGCGAGAAGGAAAACAATTACCGCTTGGTATTCAGATTACAGCTGCTCATGGTAGGGAGGATACATTGTTTATGGTTGGAAAAGAATTTCGTAGTGAATAGGAATCTATTTTTTGTGAGGGGTGTGGACAGTCACGATAAGAAAAAGTGATATAATAAAAAGCATGGCTGATGATAAAAAACCAAAGGGGGGTGATAAGGGAAAGAAGCCAGCTGAAGCTGTTGCGCCAACTGGTTTTGGAGGTACTTCATTAACTCTTGAGGAGGCGATTTTGTTCGCTATTGTTATTGTTGTAATTTTTGTTGCAGTTGGTGGAACAATGTTTTTCAAAAGCTTTTCGATTTCTCCGCATTTTTTCTCAAACCTTTTTTATGGATTTTTGAATTATTCTGTCGCATTCGGGCTAAGTGTCTTAGATTGGTTTAGCATTGTTTCTTTTGGACTTACATTTTCACTCTCAGTATTGATAGCTATTGTTTTCTTTAAAACTGATAAAATCGGACATGCTGAACATGAAAAATATTATCCTACCGACTCGAATAATTCTTTGATTGAAATGACTTCCAAGACCGTTAAAAATCAAAAATGGGAAAATATACTTTTGCATGTTTCTTCTGACAAACAGAATGACTGGAAGATTGCAATTCTTGAAGCTGATATTATGCTTGGTGATATGTTGGAGCGTATGGGGTACCGCGGAGAGGGTATTGGTGACATGTTGAAGTCTATTGAAAAAAGTGATTTCACTACTTTGGATAGCGCGTGGGAGGCCCACAAGATTCGAAATATGATTGCTCACGAAGGACAGGATTTCATTCTCACAGAACGAGAGGCACGCAGAGTTATTGAATTATATAAGGCCGTCTTTAATGAGTTTAAGTTAATTTAGAATTCCTGGATAATTTTAAGTGAAAGTAGTATGAGGCCGACCCCTTGCGGTTTTTTGTATTATTTTGTATAATAGTTCGACTGTTAATCGCGGAGTAGAGAAGTAGTATCTCGGGAGGCTCATAACCTCCAGGCCTTGGTGCAATTCCAAGCTCCGCAACACATAACAAAAGAATCCCGAACTGGGGTTCTTTTGTTATGTGTTGCGGAGAGAATACAAATAGTTTTGTATTCGTCAGGAATTGCAGGCCGGAGATATGTCGTGAGTCTTCGAGACGACATCGAGGCGGGGTTGAGAGTACTTTGGCTTTTGAAGGCTTTTGCGACAAAAGACTTAGTAACTCGTGACCAATTCCAAGCTCCGCAACAATAAAGAAAAACACCTTCGTTCCGAAGGTGTTTTTCTTTATGCGCGGCTGAGCGGGTTAAGACTTGAATCTTACAGATTCAGTACAGGTTTCCCAAAATTAAAAATAAGAATTTTTGATTTTATGGGAGAACCTCTTCAAGTCCGCTACGGAAGCAAAGCAGTTTGCTTCCTCAGCCGCAAAAAAACAGCCCTAAAGCTGTTTTTTCAATGCGCGGCTGAGCGGACTTGAACCGCCGACCCCTCGCGTGACAGGCGAGTGCTCTAACCAGCTGAGCTACAACCGCATAGGTTAACCATAAGAGGATATCAGATTAAACGTTTTTATTCAACCCTGAAGATCTCTTGTGTCGGCGGATGGGATCGAACCATCTACCTTGGGCTTATGAGTCCCACGCTCTAACCAATTGAGCTACGCCGACATTCTCTTATATTATCCACAAAAAACGACTTTTCGCAATATGGGGTTTGAAAATTTGATTGAAAAAACTGAGTATCTATAGTATGCTCTTCGTATACATTTTTTAATTGTATAAGCCGTTGTAGCTCAGTCGGTAGAGCACGTCATTGGTAATGACGAGGTCACCAGTTCAATCCTGGTCAACGGCTCAAGCGCAAAGCGATTGGGCTGTTGAAGCACGCAAACTGCTTTGCGTGCGCCCAGGATTGAACGGCGGAACTATATTTTTCAGTAGAAAAATAAGTGAGCTGGTGCCTAGGCAAAACTTTTTGACGAAAAAGTTTTAGTCGCGGGCAATCCCGCTCAACGGCTCTATTTTAAAAAACGCAAGCCACCTTAGCTCAGTTGGTAGAGCACTACTTTCGTAAAGTAGGGGTCCGCAGTTCGATCCTGCGAGGTGGCTCTGAATCCGTGAAGAGACAACACAGTAAGCAAACTGCTTTGCTTACGGCAGGATCGAAAGGGTTTTCCTTATCGAGTCTTTGAGATGGAAAACCACCTGGCTACGTGGTAGTCGATCCTGCGAGGTGGCTCCGAATCTGTGAAGGGGAATAGATTAAGCTTTATTTTTGAAGCTATTTTTCCTCTTGACTTTTTATAACCTATAACCTAGGATATAGGTTATATTACTTTTAACAAATTCACGAAAAACACTATGCAAGAGCATATACTTACAACCAACAAACAAAAAGCTCAGAAATTGAGTAGGCAGGCGGCAGGCATTATGAAGAAGGTTTTGGATATGGTAGATCAGGACTCCTATTGCCCAGAAGTTATTCAACAGGTGGATGCCGTCGTCGGTTTGCTTACAAGTGCGAAGAAAGAATTGCTTAAAGGGCACCTCGGACATTGCTTGGAGCACAGAATGCATGAGAATAAAAAACAGACTGTAGACGAGCTTTTGAAGATTTATAATCTTTCACGCTAAATTAAAATTAATATGGCAGTTTTCAAAATAAAAGGTATACATTGCGCAAGCTGTGCGGCGATCATTAGTAAAAGCATTACAAAGCTCGGTGGGATAAAGAGTGTTGATGTTAATTTTGCAACTGAAAAAGCTAAAATTGATTTTGACCAAGATCTAGTATCTTTGGATGACATGAATAATGCAATCGATAAACTCGGATATACTCTCTACCAAGATGTGCATGCAGGTAATGGTGGTCATGTTATGTCTAATGGCGATCGCATGTCTGGAATGGATCATTCTGAGCACTCGGGTATTGGTGTTTCAAAAGATGATAAGTTAAAAGAACTTCACGTACACAAAGTGAAAATCAGATTTGCGTTACCAGTATCGCTGGTGGTGTTTGCGATTATGATGTGGGATATTGTTTCTCGAACGTTTACGGGTATTCCTAAAATACCGGTATCAATGGAAATTTTTAATACTGTCTTTATGATTGTAGCTACGGTGGTTATGTTCTGGATTGGAAAACCGTTTCTTGAGGGCGTGATTAGATTCATAAAATACCGTGTCGCGAATATGGATACGCTTATTGGTATTGGTACTCTCGTCGCATATCTCTACAGTGTTTTTGTGACGCTGTTTCCCGTTGCCCGTGAGGCGCTTGGACTTCCGGAGTTCACGTATTTTGATGTAACAATTGTTGTTATAGGCTTTGTTGCTTTTGGAAAATATCTTGAAGCGCGATCAAAACTTAAGACTGGAGAAGCAATTGAAAAATTGTTGGGATTGCAGGCAAAAATAGCTCTTGTGGTGCGGGATGGAAAAGAAATAGAAATACCCGTAAGTGATGTTGTCATTGGCGATATTATAATCGTTAAGCCTGGGACAAAAATTCCTGTTGATGGAGAAATAATAGAAGGTGCGTCTAGTATAGATGAATCCATGGTTACAGGTGAGTCAATTCCTTCTGATAAGAAAGTGGGAGATCTAGTTGTAGGTTCGACCATTAACAAGCAGGGGCATTTTAAATTCAAAGCGACGCGTGTTGGTTCTGATACGCTTCTTGCTCAGATTGTAAAAATGGTTGAAGAAGCACAGGGGTCCAAAGCGCCCATTCAAGAATTGGCCGACAAAATTTCAGGAATTTTTACTCCTATTGTTCTTGGCATTGCAATTCTCACGCTGGTATTGTGGCTCACTGTTGGTACAGCGGCATTAGGTTTCACCGCAGCGTTATCGTATGGAATATTGTGTTTTGTTGGAATCTTAGTTATTGCATGTCCATGTGCTCTTGGACTCGCAACACCAACTGCAATTATTGTCGGTGTTGGTAAGGGTGCTGAAAATGGGATCTTGGTTAAAGATGCAGAAAGTTTACAGAAATTAAGTACAGTGGATACAGTTGTGATGGATAAGACCGGCACGATCACAAAAGGAAAACCAGAAGTTACTAATATTGTCGTTATTGATAAAACTCTCACGGAAACAGACGTGTTAAGATTTGCAGGAAGCATAGAGAAAATGTCAGAACACCCTCTTGCCCAAGCTATCGTTGATAGTGCACAAAGTAAAAATATTACTTTTGTTGACATAGAAGGTTTTACAGCTCTAGAAGGGGTGGGGGTTAAGGGTATGGTTGCGGGTCAGATATTGTCGGTATGTAAACCTTCGAGCGGTGACACAAAATATACTGAGGTTAAGGAATTGCAGGGGCAGGGAAAAACTGTGGTCATTGTTGAAATGGGCGGTAAGAATATAGGCCTGATTGCTCTTAGTGACACACTGAAAAATGAGGCAAAACAGGCCATAGAGGCACTCCATAAGAAAGGGGTGCGCGTTGTTATGCTTACAGGTGACAATACCCTTGCTGCGCATTATATAGCTAATCAAGCGGGTATAGACGAAGTAATAGCTGAAGTATTGCCTCAGGAAAAGGCTCTTAAAATAAAGGAATTGCAGGCGCAGGGAAGAGTGGTTGCTATGGCGGGAGATGGGGTCAACGATGCACCCGCCCTTGTTCAGGCTGATGTGGGAATTGCTATGGCGACAGGTGCGGATATTGCGATTGAGTCTGCGGGAATTACACTTCTTCATGGTGATATAGGAAAATTAGTGAAGGCGATTGTGTTGTCGAAATCAACAATGCGTACTGTTAAACAAAATTTGTTTTGGGCATTTATTTATAATGTAATTGGAATACCGATTGCAGCAGGTCTCTTGTTCCCATTTTTCGGCATTGTATTAAATCCAGTGTTTGCCGGAGCGGCAATGGCATTCTCGAGTGTTTCGGTGGTAACAAACTCCCTTAGACTTAAGCTCAGATCTTTATAATAATCTAAACGTTAAATATGAATCAAAAAGTAACTTGTCTGTACAAACTTCAAAATTTCGGCTGCAAACTACTCATCGCTCGTCAAGAGAGTTGTCTATCTTTCCTTACGCTTTGCAGTTTTCGCTCGAAATTTTTAAGTTTGTTTCAGACATTAGATTATTATAAAGCTCTTTAAAATTATAATTTATGAAAACATACACATTTCATGTTCATGGTATGCACTGCGCTTCTTGTACGGTCCTTATCGAAGGAGAGTTGAAGAAGCATTCTTCGGTGCGAGATGTAAATGCGAGTCTCTCTGGGAAAACAGTAACAATTAATGGCAATTTTGATATAACCGAACCCCAGGCACTTGTCGCTGCTCTTGGAGAAGTTATTAAACCTTTCGGGTATACACTGTCTCTTGAGCGGGAAGAAAAAAAGAAAATCCTGTGGAAAGAATTTTACATTGCAGTTCCGATTGCACTCGCATTCATTACTCTCTTCATTGTTTTGCAAAAGACAGGAATAGTTGATATTAATCCATCACAAATGGGGTTAGGAGCAGTGTTTGCTATTGGTTTAGTTGCCTCAGTCTCTTCGTGTATGGCAGTTGTTGGAGGATTGTTACTTTCACTTTCTGCAACATTTGCAAAGGAAAGTAGTCGTGTTTCTTCTCATGTTCTTTTTCATGCTGGGAGAATCGTCGGGTTCTTTGCTTTAGGCGGTGTGCTTGGTGCTCTTGGTTCTGTACTACAAATAAGTTTCTGGGTTCAGGCGATAATTGGAATTGTTATTGGTGTGCTTATGGTAATACTCGGTATTAACTTGATGGAAGTATTCCCTTGGATGAAAAAATTACAACCAACATTACCAAAAGGTATTTCAAAAAAAATGTTGGGGAGTGCTAATATGATTACAGGGATTGCTCCCGTGTTAGTAGGTATAGCTACATTTTTCTTGCCTTGTGGGTTCACTCAGTCTATGCAGCTTTATGCGCTTTCAACGGGTAGTTTTTGGTCTGGGGCAATGACGATGTTTGTATTTACGCTCGGTACATTACCGGTCCTTGCTCTGATTAGTTTTGGAGCGTTCGCTTTAGGTAAAAAACGTGCGTATTCAGGAGTATTTTTCAAGGCAATTGGTATAATAGTAATTTCATTTGCGTTGTTTAATATAGCGAACAGCTTCGCAGTGCTAGGTGTTATTCCTTCACTATTTAGTTTTTAACTTTTAAAAAATTATAATGAAAACATCAATTATACTATCGGTTCTGTTAGCGGGTGGAATGATATATGGAGCATACTACCTTACGAGCACTGCACCATCAGGCTCTGCTCAAATAATCAACAATTCTGGTCCTGGTGGAAATATCGATGCTTCAAAGGCTGTCGTTGTGGATGAGAATGGTACTCAGATTATTACTATTACTGCAGGACGAGGGTATTTCCCACAATCTGTTACAGCAAAGGCGGATCTACCATCGGTAATTAGAATGGTAAGTACAAACTCTTACAGTTGCGCAGCGTTTCTAGTAATTCCTTCTCTTAAATTCCAGGGAAATTTGTCAGCGTCTGCACCAACTGATATTCCAGTTCCTGCACAGAAAGCGGGGGAAGTCATTCGTGGTACGTGTGCAATGGGAATGTATAGCTTTGCAATAAAGTTTGAATAGTTTCGAAAATAGTTTAAAAAGAAAAGCCTCGGCCGTTGTGGCCGGGGCTTTTTGCAATATTTTATACCGGGTGATAGGATGAACCCGGTTCTGCGCGAAGTAGCTTCGCGTAAAGTTCGCTCGAGTTATGCGGGTCCTCGGCAAACACCCACGCGATCTCTTTGGGTGTTTCGGCGCCAACGTGAGGCTTCGCCGACACTTGCCCGATAAGGACTTGTACCACTGCCGCATCGTATCCATCTCCTAAGGATGGGGACTCGAGCGGCTTTTTTATACCCATTTTCCTTTTGTGTTCATGAAGCTTGTTTTGGGCTATAATTAACATATTATAAATTTGTAAACTAACAATGTCTGAAACAATCAAGAACGGCGCAGCTGCAATTTTTATCACCTCTACGGTGGTTCTTACGTTTGTATCAATTTTGGGTGTGTGGGAAGTGCTTGGTAGTGATGTTATTGGCAAATCACTCGCAACAGGAGGGATTGTATTGTTCTCATGTATTGCATCGATAATCGCATCAAGTATCGTGGAACAAAAAGCACAAGAAACCGCTACTAATATTCAATAATATCTATGAAACCTGAAACATACCATTCTCTCAAAAAATCAGCTGTAATTATTTTTATTGCGTGTATAGTTATATTTGCAATCGTTACTATTGTTGCAATTTGGGGTGCATTTGATCGTGATGTTGTCGGAAAATCATTCTATTCTCTCCTCGTCATTTCAGCAGGACTTTTCTTTGTTGTGGGTGCGGGGTACGTGCGTATTGCTCTTGATGTAAAACCGGTCCTTTCTATTGCCGGTAAAACAACTGGTATGCCTACGAGTTTGAAAGTAATTTTGTGGATAGTGGGGATTATATTTCTCGTGCCAATGTTTTTCCAGATTCTTGGTAGGATGATGTATTAATTATTTTATGTGGAAGAAGAAAAAATCCCCCTTATCCGGGGGATTTTTTCTTGACTAAATTTTTGATGTAAGTAGACTGTGCATAGATTGCATGAAATAGACGACCACACTACGTGCATGCTTACTGATTGTGGTCCGTTCGCTGTCATAATGCCAATATGAAAAAGCGGGCGATTTGAACCGATTCACAAAATGGTTTACAGATTCCGGATTTGTAGACAGGTAACACCACCACATCATCGGTTCTTTCATATCACGGGCTGTTAGTTGCTGAAGAGAATGAGGTATGGATAGGGCAGATAATGATCAACTGCTTCTGTCTACATACTGAAAACAAAGCGACTGGCAGCTTTTTTTATACCTAAATTTCTGCTATTCTAACAATATGGATAAACTAGAAGAAGCACGACATAAAATACAGGCGATTGAGGACAGAATGGCAGATCCTTCTTTTTGGACCAGTAGGGATGTCGCTCAGGCAACAATTAAAGAGCTTGGGGAACTGAAGGCTTTTGTTGCTGGTGGTGGTAGGGGGAAATATGATGGTGGTAATGCAATCGTTACTATTTTTTCTGGTGCCGGTGGCGACGACGCAGAAGATTTTTCTCGCATTTTACTTGAGATGTATATGAAGTATGTTGATCATAAAAAGTGGTCAATGAATTTTATCCACCAGAATGAAAATGATCACGGTGGGTATCGCAATGTTACCTTTGAAATAAAAGGTGCTGGTGCATATGGGATGCTAAAAAATGAATCCGGCGTGCATCGTCTCGTCCGCATTTCTCCATTTAACGCCAAGAAACTCCGCCACACATCTTTTTCTCTTGTGGAGGTTATCCCAGAATTTGAAAAAACAACTGATTTAGAAATTCCCGATAAAGATTTGAAAGTTGAATTCTCTCGATCAGGTGGCCCGGGTGGGCAAAATGTGAACAAACGAGAAACCGCAGTTCGTATTGTGCATATTCCGACCAATCTTTCTGCACACGCAACATCAGAACGTTCTCAGGCTCAGAACAAGGATAAAGCTCTTGCTATTCTGAAAGGTAAAATTTATAAACGCTTGGAAGAGGAGCGTGTGGCGAAAGAGAAAGGGTCTTTTATTAGTAAGACAACTGATATTGAATGGGGAAGTCAGATTCGCTCATATGTTTTTCATCCATACAAAATGGTGAAAGACCACAGAACAGATGTTGAAACTGCAAACGTTGAGGCTGTTTTAAACGGCGAAATCGAGGAATTTATTGCAGCAGAACAAAATTTAAATTAACTATCGCACAGGAGTGCGCCGTGATATAATATTCATACAGTTTTCAGGTTGACCTTCATTGTCGTATGTAATACTAACAGTTAACACTCCCATGCCCATGATATATTTTGATAAAGTAACAAAAATTTATCCTGATAATTCCGTCGCTTTGGAAGAAGTGACTTTTGCGATTGAGCCAAAAGAGTTTCTTACAGTTGTGGGGCATTCTGGCGCAGGGAAAACTACACTCATAAAGATGCTTCTTGCAGAAGAAAAGCCAACTAAAGGCGCTGTATTTTTCGAATCAAAAAATATCCACAAGTTGAAGAAAAAGGAAATTAACATGGTCCGTCGTCAGATTGGCGCTGTGTTTCAGGATTTTCGACTTTTGCCAAATAAAACTGTTTTTGAAAATATTGCTTTTGCGATGGAAGCGGCTGGCAGGACCGATGAAGAAATACAATCAGATGTTCCACATGTCTTGGAACTTGTAGATTTGGGTAATAAGATTTGGAATTTCCCACATCAGTTATCTGGGGGTGAGAAACAAAGAGTGGCTATTGCACGTGCGATTGTCAATCAACCAGATATTTTGATTGCCGATGAACCAACGGGAAATCTTGACCCAATTAATACCTTTGATATTGTTCAGATTTTTAAAAAAATAAACGAACTTGGTACGACAGTAATCCTCACTACACACAACAAAGGCGTCGTGGATTCTGTGGGGGGTAGGGTTATTACAATGGAAAATGGCAAAATAATACGTGACGATAAGAGCGGTAACTATGTTTTATAATCAATCACTATGTTAATCACAAAAATCAAACGAGTTGTACGGTCGGGATTTAATAGTTTTTGGAGAAATGGCTTTGTGTCTTTTGTTTCGGTTTTTGTGATGGTGGTTACTCTTTTTGTAATTGCAGGCGTTGTCTTTTCTGGAGCGCTATTAAATTCCTCACTAGAACAGATTAGAAATAAAGTGGATATTAATGTGTATTTTGTTACGAGTGCGGAAGAAGAAGACATTCTTGCATTCAAGAAGACTATAGATGTACTACCCCAGGTTCAGAGTTCAGAATATGTGGCAAAGGATAAGGCATTGGATATTTTTAAAGAAAGACATGGCAGTGATCAATCGATTCTTCAGGCGCTTGAAGAGCTTGGTGAAAATCCACTTCGTGCTCTTCTCACCATTAAAGCAAAGGATCCTTCTCAATATGACAGCATTGCAAAATTTCTTCAAAGCGATGCTACTTTGTCACAGTCTGGTAGCAATATAGTAGACACAACAAACTATCCTGAAAATCAGGTTGCTATCGAGAGACTTGCGAAGATAGTCAGTGCTGCGGACAAGCTTGGTTTTGCGCTCACACTTATTTTTGTAATATTATCTATTCTTGTCACGTTTAGCACTATCCAGCTTGTTATCCATTCAGCCAAGGACGAGATTGCTGTTATGCGGCTTATGGGGGCAAGTTCTAAGTATATTCGTGGTCCGTTTGTTGTTGGGGGAATTATGTATGGTTTAATCGCCGGAATTCTTACGCTCGGTCTGTTGTATCCAATAACATTATACGTTGGACCGTTCACAGAAGACTTCTTTGTCGGTATTAATTTGTTTACATACTTTATGGCTAACTTTTGGCAGCTTTGTCTCATTGTTCTGGGTTCGGGTGTAATTATCGGTTCAATATCAAGTTACATGGCGGTAAGAAAACATTTGAAAGTGTAAGAATTTAATAAAAAGTAGCATGTCAAAGAAAGAAAAGAAGCTCTGCCTGTAGGCGGGGCTTCTTTTCTTTCTTTGTGTCCTGTGTTCGGATGAGTTTTTCATGTGGACACTCATGTAAAAGGGTATATAATTTGTTAGTACAAGTTAGCAACTTATTAGTTCGCTCTAAAAATAATGGTCAAGAAAAATCACAAGTATATTTTCGTGGTTGGTGGTGTTATGTCTGGTGTTGGCAAGGGTATAGCTTCTTCTTCTATTGGAGCCATTTTGAAAGCTCGTGGTTTTGTGGTCACAGCCATTAAAATTGATCCATACATCAACGTGGATGCGGGTACAATGAACCCTACAGAACATGGTGAAGTGTTTGTGTTGGCTGATGGTGATGAATGCGATCAGGATATGGGAAATTACGAGCGTTTCCTCAATATCACGCTCTCAAGGTCAAATTACATGACCACCGGACGTGTGTATCAGGAGGTGATTCGTCAGGAGAGAAATCTAGAGTTTAAAGGCAAGAATGTGGAGGTTGTTCCCGATATTCCTCTAGAAGTTATTCGTCGTATCAAAAAAGCTTCTGATGAAGCGCAGTCAGATATTACAATTATAGAAATTGGTGGAACTATTGGAGAATATCAAAACATCATTTTTCTTGAAGCCGCTCGTATGTTGAGGATAGAAAACCCAGACGATGTTGCAATTGTGATGGTGAGTTATCTTCCTATACCATCGAAGATTGGAGAAATGAAAACCAAGCCGACACAGTATGCCGCTCGTACACTGAACGGTGTTGGACTTCAGGCTGATGTTATTATTGCACGTAGTCAGGTACCACTTGATCAGAAGCGAAAAGATAAGATTGCTATGTTCTGTAATATAAAGGCAGATCATGTTATCTCTGCACCGGACGCAGAAAGTATTTATGATATCCCTGTTAATTTTGAGCGTGATCACCTCGGTTCTATATTGTCTAACATTTTGAAATTACCGAATGGTTTTCCAACAGATTTTTCTAAATGGAAAGCTTTTATTAGAAAGTCTAAGAACACAAAGAAAGAAGTTAAAATCGGTGTTGTGGGAAAATATTTTGACTCAGGGGACTTTGTCCTTTCGGATGTATACATATCTGTTCTTGAGGCATTAAAAATATCTGCTTATTCTGTCGGTGCAAAACCAAAAATATCGTGTATTAGTTCAAAAAAGTTTGAGGGTGCTGCCGGGAAAAAGAAGCTTGCGGAACTTGCTGGGTATGATGGTATTATCGTCCCTGGCGGTTTTGGTTCAACGGGTATAGAAGGTATTATCAATACCATACAATATTGTCGAGAGAAGAAGATTCCGTATTTTGGTCTTTGTTATGGTATGCAGCTTGCCGTTATAGAATATTCACGAAATGTTGTGGGTTGGAAAGATGCTCATACTGCCGAGATTAATCCCGCATCAAAACATGTGGTGATTGATATTATGCCAGAACAGAAAAAGATTATTGCAGAAGGCAATTACGGAGCCACAATGCGTCTCGGAGAATATCCAGCTGTTTTAAAGAAAGGATCAATTGCAGAAAAAGCATACAAAGCAACTGAGATTTCAGAACGACACCGTCATCGTTATGAAGTGAACCCTGTCTTTATCCCAGAAATAGAGAAGGCGGGTTTAGTATTTTCTGGTAGATCGCCAAGCGGTGTTCTTATGGAGGTTGCAGAACTTCCACGAGACATACATCCATTCTTTCTTGGTACCCAGTATCATCCGGAATTCAAAGCTCATCCGCTCAACCCACATCCATTGTTTACGGAGTTCATAAAAGCAAGTTTAAAGAATAAATAATTAAAAAATTCAGAAGACACCTCAGGAATGGGGTGTTTTTTGTATCTTATTAGTCTTAGATTAGATATACTTACACATAGTATGGAAGGAATATTATTGGCATTTGGAGCGATGTTGTGTTGGGGGATGGGAGATTTTTTCATTCAACGAACCACACGAAAACTTGGCGACTGGGAGGCGCTTTTCTTTATTTCAATCATTGGATTTTTTGTCGTGCTTCCGTTTGTGGTAAATGATATGCGTAGTATAGTTTCTGAGATTTCTGTGCGGGATCTGCCTGTTCTTGCTATTGCATGTGTGGCAATACTCATTGCTGCTATTTTTAATTTTGAGACCCTTAAGAAGGGGAAACTTGCAATTGTAGAACCTATTCAGTCTCTTGAAATTCCTACAGCGGGCATTCTTGCCTTTTTCTTTTTGCAAGAAACAATTTCTTTTCCGCAGTTTACTTTTGTTGCTTTGCTCATGGTTGGGTTGATACTTGTTTCTTTTAAGGGTGGAACATTTTCTAAGAAATTGCTACTTGAAAAAGGCGTGCGCATCGGTATTATATCGGCGATTATTATGGGAGCCGCAAATTTCTTTATTGGATGGGGAGCTCGCATTTCAAATCCATTAATTATCAATTTAATTACAGATGCTTTTATGGTTATCGGTTCTGGGATCTATCTAATATTTTCAGGTAAAGTTTCCTCTTTAGCACAAGATTTCCGAAATAATTTTAGTTTGCTCATTGCTATGGGTCTCGCAGATAAAATGGCATGGGTGGCTTTTGCCTTTGCGATGGTTCTATCACCTATGGCTGTTGCTGGTGCAATTTCTGAAAGTTATATATTGATTGCTATTGTCTTGGGTGTGGTTATTAACAAAGAAAAAATACGCCCCCATCAGGCGATTGGACTTGTCTGTGCTGTGGCAGCTGCAATAATTCTAGCGGCTACTATTGCATAAGTTTGTGGTCTGCGGAGATAGAAATAGGGAATTTTTTATAATTATTTTTTCTTTTTTTCCTCAAACTCCAAGCATGTAGAATTTACACAATATCTTTTTCCACCCAGTGTTGGTCCGTCATTAAAAATATGTCCTAGATGTGATCCACAAAACGCGCAGGATACTTCTATTCGTTCCATACCATTTGAAGCATCCCTTGTGTATCTCACAGCTCCTTGGATTGCTTGGCTGAAGCTTGGCCAACCAGTGCCAGAATCAAATTTTACATCAGAAGTAAAAAGGGGACTACCACACGCACTACAGGCATACATCCCATCTCGTTTTTCGGTAAGGAGTTTACCGGTAAAAGGTTTTTCAGTACCTTTTTCACGCATGATGGCATACTGTTCTGGTGTCAGTACATGTTTCCATCCACGTTCTCTTTTGGGTATATCATTATGTTTTTTCATTGTAATAATTTTGCAAATTTTTTCTGTATTTTTTCAAGTTTTGGATTTATCACAATCTGACAATATGCTGATTCGGGATGTTTAAGAAAATATTCTTTATGTTCTGCTTCTGCTTCGTAAAACATTGTTAACGGTTTGATTTCGGTAATTATCTTGTCCAAATTTGGGGTTTCTTTTTGAAGTTTGTGTGTGTATTTTTCAGCCTCCTTCCTTTGCTGGTCCAACGTATAATAAATAACAGAACGATACTGAGTTCCCACGTCATTGCCTTGACGGTTAAGAGTTGTCGGATCGTGTGATGCAAAAAATACTGTCAGTAGATTACGAAAAGATATTTTCTGTGGATCGTATTCTACCCGAACAACTTCTGCATGACCTGTATTTCCAGTGCAGACGTTTTCATAAACTGGAAAGGCTGTGGTGCCTCCGGCATATCCAGGTGTGATAGATATAACACCTGGAACAATTTTGAAAACTGCTTCAATGCACCAGAAGCAACCTCCTCCTAAAATAACTGTTTCTGTTTTCATGAACATAATATTGTGCTTTGCATATGAAACTTTGATGTGAGGGTTGAACAGGAAAAGCATTTTGACATTAAGAAATGCTAAATGTCATCTATCTGTGTTACACTGACTTTGGATTCAAACACAACAAAAATAACCCCCTGAAAGGAGGGATACCGTGAGTACATTGCCAAGATTGAAGATTAAGAATTTCGAGATTGAGATACCTGTTTTTCAAGGTGGAATGGGTGTTGGAGTTTCTCTTGATCCACTTGCGGGGGCGGTTTCCTGGCGGGGTGGATTGGGAATAATTTCAAGTGCCGGTTTGCGGCATATTGTTTCCGCTCGTTGTGGAAAGGAATACGACACCTATAATGCTACGCGCGCCATGATACATTGGACCCAAATACTTGCAGGAGGCAAGCCCGTTGGTATCAATGTGATGTGTGCTGTTGTTCGGGATTACGAGGACACCATCCGCGCTGCGATTGATGCTGGCGTAGATGCCATTATCTCTGGTGCGGGTGTGCCAATGAGCCTTCCTGAAATACAGAATCCTGGGAAGACTGCTCTTATCCCGATTGTTTCCTCGGCACGGTGTCTTGAACTTATCTGTCGCCGTTGGGCGAGGGTGGGATATCGTCCAGACGCAGTGGTACTGGAGGGTCCTCTTGCGGGAGGGCACTTGGGATTCAAATACGGTGAAATCGGGAAACTGGAACATCAGCTTGAACAGTTACTTCCTCAAGTTTTGGAGGCAGCTTCTCGGTACGGTGGGTTTCCTGTCATTGTGGCGGGTGGAATCTATACACATGAAGACATTGTCTCGTTCCTTTCACAAGGAGCGGCGGGTGTTCAAATGGGGACAAGATTCCTTGCGACTGAGGAGAGTTCTGCAACAATGGCATTCAAACAAGCTGTCGTTGCATCAACCAAGGCGGACATCAAGGTTCTTGCCCATCCACAAAATAGTCCGGCTTCTCCATGTGGTATGCCGTTTCGAGTTCTTACTACTTCGCCGGGGTTGCAAAAACTTCGTGCAGCTAAGTGCGATCTTGGTTTCTTGCTTAGACGTGATGCAGGTGGTCATCTCACTGCATGCCAGGCAAAGCCTGGGAATCCGCAGTCTGGTGAGTACTTGTGCATCTGCAATGCCCTTATGTCTGCGGCTGGGTATGTCCCGACCCAATTACCTGTGTATACAGTCGGCAGCAATGCTTGGCGTGTGAACAAGATTCTTTCGGTTAAGGATCTCATGGCAAGGTTGTGTGGAGATGTTCCTGAGTGATAGTGAAGCGAAAGCGACGGGTCTGCAGTAGCAGACCCGTCGCTATTTTTGTATCTTGTCATCCTCGCGACAGCAGTAGTCGATACCACTCCCGGGTATCAGGTGCTCTAGCCACCCGCGAGCGGTGGACGACCCATTCGCGGGAATGACAGACCTTTAGGGGCTACAAGGCTAAACCTCTGTATTTCTATAACTCAATCTTTGAGAATTGATACATGCCGACAAGTACCATGACGATGAGTACTCCGACAAGAACACTAAAATTTGTTAATGATGAAAAATGTTGTACTCCTGATAGCGCACCCCGTAGTCCATCCACGCCATATGTGAGTGGGTTGGCGCGTGTAATGGCTGTTAGGAAGCCCGGAATGCCTGTGATAGGAAATAATGCCCCTGAGAGGTAGAAGAGGGGTTGAATCACAAAGTTGATGATGAGCGGGAATCCTTGCATGTCATCCAGTCTCGCTGCGATTGCTACACCTACGGAAGAAAATATGAGTGCCATGAGAACCAAGAAAACAAATGCAAGTGGTAGGGTGTATATATTGTACACCCGGTATCCGACGAGGAAGGTGATAAAAAATACCAGTACTCCCTGGATAATTGCTACAGTTGCTCCCGCGAATATTTTGCCGATTAATATTTCAAAACGGGAGACGGGGGCAACAAAAGTTTCTTTTAAAAAACCAAATTGTTTGTCCCAAATAATTTCCACGCCAGTGAATATTGAAGTAAATAAAACTGTCATGGCAATGATGCCTGGTGAAAGGAATTGTATGTAGTTGCCCTGTCCCGCACGTGCAAAAATGGGACTCAGTCCTAATCCAAACGCCACTAGGAAAATAAGGGGTTGACCCAACGCGCCCACCAGACTCGCTTTTTTGCGGATAAATCTTTTGAGTTGTCTAAGCCATAAAATATAGATAGTTCTCATGAGGTTTTTGTTACATTAGTTTACTGCTCGTCCTCATTAAATTCTTGCTGACGTTGCCAGCTTCATCTCTAATTTCGTGTCCTGTAAGTGATATGAAGGCATCCTCAAGATTTTTAGCCCCAGCTTTTGCGCGAATTTCTTCTGGGGTCCCTTGTTCAATAATTTTTCCATGATCAATAATGGCGATTCTGTCTGCATAGCGCTCCACCTCTTCCATGTGGTGGGTGGTGAAAAATACAGTGACCTTTTCTTTTTTATTCAGGTCGCGAATGTAGTTCCAAATATGATTTCTCGTCTGTGGGTCCAGTCCGATTGTGGGTTCGTCTAAAAACAATACTTTCGGTAAATGAAGTAGTCCGCGAGCTATTTCTAAACGGCGTTTCATTCCTCCGGAAAAATTTTTTACAAAAGCATCCTTTCTATCAGTCAGTTCAACAAGTGCCAAAAGGGTATTGATACGCTCTTTGTAAGAACCTTTCGGTAATCCATAGAGAATTGCATGTAATTGCATGTTCTCAAATGCTGTTAGTTCGTTGTCGAGGCTTGGATCTTGGAAAACAATACCAAACGATTTTCGGGTTTTGTGTGGGTCTTCAGTTACATTGTGTCCATCCAAACAAATCTCTCCAGAGGTTGGATGTGAGAGCGTGGTGAGCATTTTTATTGTTGTGGTTTTACCTGCACCGTTGGGTCCGAGGAACGCGAAAATTTCTCCTTGTTTAACGCGAAGGGAAATATTATCAACGGCGGTAAAATTTCCAAATTTTTTTGTAACGTTTTTTATCTCAATCATGAAAAGAATTATATCAACGAGGGTATGTGATAAATATGAACGATTTGTATTCCGAGGACCACCTTCGGTATTTAGCCGAAGGCAGTCCTCGAAACACAATATTTTTTGAATCCCTGGGTTAAACCTCAGGCAACTTGCCTGAGGTTTAACCTAGGGATACTTTTATTAATACTTCCTGATCACTCCCTTAACAATCGCTGCGATTTTGAGTTCTTCAGTAGGGTAAATTGGTTTGTAGTTTTTGTTGGCAGGTTGTAGGTATACGAGTGTGCCTTTCTTGCGGTAATATTTCATTGTCCAACCCCCGTCTACTTCTGCGATAACAATATCCATGTCCTTGGGTTCACCTTTGTTGCGCTCTACGATGACCAAATCACCCTCCTTTATACCTTCTTCTATCATTGAGTCGCCTTTGACTTCTAGGAGGTATGACGAGTCCTTGTGCTTCACGAGGTAGTCATCAATACTGAGTGTGTCCGTAAGTTCTTCTTCTGTTGCAGAGGGGATTCCAGCTTCCACAAGTCCGAGAAGGGGAATTTCATCCAGTCGGTCTGCGGGGATGAGTTTACCTTTTGCATCCTTGGTTACCACACCCATCTCCACGAGTTTGTTCACGAGTTTGTACGCAGCGTTCTTTGACTTGAAACCGACGAGGTTCATGATCTCTTGATACCCGGGCATGCGCTTGTGTGTGCGGTAAAAAGAAATAATTTTATTTTTGTAGGAATCGAACATTGTATTTTTTATAGTATAAAGGAGGAAACCGTACTAAATGTTTTCAAGAACCAGTGTGATTGGGCTCGGGTGGGGAGCTCACTCAAACGAGAGCGGAGAAACTTGTGTCGACGGGCTTCTTTTTCATACGAGAGACCCTTGATGATTTTCATATCAATAAGGTCATTCAATTTCTGCAATTCGCACGATATTGTTTTGTGTAATGTTTGGCTGCTCATATGTGTTAATAATTATTCTTGCACTAAAATTTATATACACATAGTATAGGTGAACAAGTGTTCACCAGTCAACAGTGGATAACCCACTGCAACACAGGGGAGATGAAATCGCAATCCTATAGGCAAAAATATATTGGAAAAACATAGTTTTTTAGGATGAAATTGATTCACAGAACTCTCACGGGGATATTGATAATTTTGGCATAAAAAGTAGTTGATAAAACTATTGTTAATTAATAAAAAATAATATGCCCAAATATGGTAAAAAAGTTGCAGAAAAAGTTAAAAAAGTTTTGCACGAATATAAACGCGGAAAATTAAAAATGGGAAAAAGTAACAAGATGGTGAAAAGTAGGAAGCAGGCTGTTGCTATAGGACTTTCCGAGGCTCGCAAAGAAGGCGCAAAAATGCCTCCACAGAAGTCTGGAGGCTTTTCTTTGCAACAAGTAATGTTAAAACAAAAACTCCCCATAAGGGAGTTTTTGTTTACTTAGGAGTATTTTTGCTGGCGGTCAAATAGATTAATGCTGTAATTACTGCACCAGACACATCCATGAACATATCTTTTTGCGCATCCCAGATATCACCCTGTGAACCAAGAAAGGCTGCACCCGCACTTCCTCCGAAGAATTCTGCATACCACCATTCAATCCATTCGTAACAAACTGCAACAAAAGAAATTGCAAAAATCGCATATGTTGCCGCAATCCATTTTTTCGCAATGAGTCCTTTGCCGACAAGGAATTCAATAATAGGTAAAGCGTAGAAACCTACAGTGAAGTGACCAACTCGATCGAACATATTTCTTTGGAAACCAAAAAAGTTATTGAACCAGTCAAAAGGAACTAGTTCGAAGGTGTAGTGTCCTCCAATGGTGTGCCAGAATGGCAAAATAAACATGAGTAAATAGGCTGTGTTTGAAAAGCGAACTTTTCTCACATAGAGAAAAACAATAATGGCGACAAGTATTACAATGGGCCCGTTTTCTGCATACCAAACATCACGAGAGAATGGATGTATTCCGGCAATAATAAACTCAACAATATAAACGAGTAATAATAGATGCGGAAAGTATTTTTTTAACATACACCTATTGTACCCTCATCTTAGTGAGTTGTTAACTGGTTACTTTTTAACTGTCCGTGCAGGTTTAGACTTTTAGTCTGCTACGAAAGCCTCTGCTGCCATAATATGATTCCGCACCATTGTGGTATACGAATACGTGGTCATAGCGACGATCGCAGAATAGTGCGCCTCCCAGTTTTCTAATTTCGGGAGGGGTTTTTACCCAGCTTGATGTTTTTGTATCAAAATCCTCAAATTTCTGCAGTTCTCGGTAGTCCTCTTCTGTTAAAAGCTCAACGCCCATGTCCTTCGCCATATCAACAGCATTATTTTTCGGCTTATTCTCTTTTCGTGATTGTAGAGCTGTATGATCGTAACAGGTATTTCTGCGTTCCGTAGGACTTTCCGCTGAAGAGTCTACGAAAATATATTCGCCCGTTTTTTTGATAAATCCAAAAACATCTGGTTCACCGCCAGTTCTCTCCATTTCGCTGAGTGACCACAGTTTTTCGGTATGAGCTAGAAGTCTATCTTGCACCTTTGTCCATGCGAGGTTTTTGTGACGATTCATGTTTTTCTCAAAACGAATTTTCAATACTGCGAGTATTTTTTCTCGTTGTTCCAAGGGTAACTTCTTTTTGTTGTTAGCATTTTTCATGCGGTTATTGTATTTCGGTTGGAAAACTTACATACTATTTTTTTGATTTTTAAAGTGAGAATTCAGATTTCAGCATTAGATGATATTACTCTTTCTTAAAACCTGTAAAAGCTTTCACGATTTCAAGGGGGAGAGTAAAGATGACTGTATTTGATTGGTCGGATGAAATATCGTTAATTGCCTGAAGTGTACGTAGATGTAATGCGCCATCTGATGCTGCAAGAATTTTGGCAGCTTGAGCCATGTTTTGTGCTGCGGCAAGTTCTCCCTCAGAGGTGATAATAACCGCCCGTTTTTCTCGTTCTGCTTCTGCCTGCTTCGCAATAGTGCGTTCCATATTTTCAGGAAGTTTAATATCTTTAAGCTCAACATTGTTAACTTTTAAACCCCATGCATCAGTTTCTTTATCTACAATTTCTCGTATTCTATCTGCTATTTTTTCGCGACCTGCGAGAAGCTCGTCCAAGGTTACTTCACCGACCATATTTCTCATTGTGGTCTGAGCATATTGAGAGACGGCATAATAAAAATTCTCAACTTCTATTATTGCCTTTTCGGCAGAAGAAACTTTGTAATAAATAACTGCATTTACAGCAACCGAAACGTTGTCACGAGTAATTGCATTTTGATCTGGCACGTCGACAGCTTTTACGCGCATATCGACTTTTTGATACGTCTGAAAAATTGGGATGATTAGTCTCCAGCCAGGTTCCATAATTCCGACAAATTTACCAATGGTAAATTTTACACCTCGTTCATATTGATTAATCTGCTTTATACTTAGGAGAAGTATAATAATAACTATCACGGCAATAATTAATGTTGGCATAGGATTAGTTAATTAATACAAAACTAAACATATACCCCGTGTGTGAATAAATTAAGAAGAGAAAAGAGGTGGTTTTGCAGCCTTTCCTAAGTTTGATGCGAGGCTTGTATTGTGAGTATTTTTCTATAGGGTTAAATTAAAAATAGCTTCCGCTCTAGAGGAGAAGGGAAGTTTTGAAATTGTTGTTAAAAATCATGACGGACCTTATTGCCGACGTAGAGCGAATGAAGTGAAAAAATTCTGACTTTTTCACTTCTGAGCCGAGGAAGGCATCAAAGGGTAAATACCCCGCTCCTTGGAGCGGTAAAGGGTGAGCAAAGCGAACACTTTATGTGTCCAGAGCTTGCTCTGGAGTTTAATACCCTTTATTCGTAACTCCCATTAATCGCACGATGTATATGGTTTGGGAATAATCAACAGTTAAACTCCTAAGCTGTTCTAGGGCAATTTTTATACCCTCGATTTTTGATCCACAAATATTAACCTTTTTCATTTTTGCCTGAGAAAAGTCGGTGTTGGTCATGTCTGAATCAAAAAATATCACATTTTCCAATTCTGCTCCTACGAAATCAGTATCAGTTAAAATACAACTTTCAAAATAGACGTTTTTTAATTTTGAAAATCTGAAAAGTGATAAATCTACTTTGCAATTTTTAAAGGTGATATCTCTCAGTCGGGCACCGCTCATGTGCAGTCCTGTTAAACGTGAATTCGTGATTGAGGTCCTGTCCAGGTTAGACTCTTCCAGGTTGGCGTTCGCCAGGTTCAATTTTTCTGCAACGATGTCATTTAGTTTGAAACCTTTGAGGAGGGAATTGGAGAGATCTATATTTTTTATCAACGAAGAATAAAAAGATACATCAGTAGCTTTTGATCCTTGTAAATCAGTATCTTTTAAATACACACCTTCGCACGAAAAATCGTTTTCTAACTTTTGTATCTCAATAACTTTCAGTTCGCTGGTTTTTGGCAAAATCGGGTTTTCTGGATATTTTTCTTTTTCGTTTGTGGTTACGACGCGGGGCATAAAATAAATTTTGATTATAAAAAGTTGTTTATAGAAAAATAAGACAAAAACTCCCACCCCGTTCCGCCACTTTCGCAGTTTTCTTAGGGGTGAGAGTTTTTGTGCCAGCGTACCCCCTTGAGTTCTCTACTGTTATCACCAACCATTGGTGTTGCTAAGAGCCTTCTTCTCTTCAGGGTATCTTTTCTATTATACTCAGATAAACGAATCGCTTCGTACTTTCGCAGTCGTTAGACCAGCTAACTTTACTTCGGGGTTGCTCAAAGGAGTCAACCTATCTGTTTGATATGATACCGTAATGTTTTTTAAATAACAGGTTGCGTGAGTAGAAAAAGTGTGTTTTATTATAAAAAGAGACCGCGGTCAAGTTAGTTGACGTGATTTTATAAAATGTTTTTTATTTCTTTGTGGTTTTGTGATCAATTTTTATCTCAGCTCCTGAAGGTATTAATTCATTGATTATATTGTCAACAGTAATGTTTCTAGGTCTCTTATATAGAGAACATATTAGCCATACGAAACTAATTACCGCAGTAATAAGAAAAACTGCTTGCCATACAAATTTTGAAAAAAGTGCATCTTTAAACTCGGTTGTTGGGAAAATTACACATATAGTTAGAAAGATTCCAAACGGAACTTGCCATGCGCGCCTGTCTTCTAGTTTGTTTAAACTTTTCATCAAACAAATTCTGATTTTACTTTCATAAAGATAAACCACACGCTCACTTAAATTTGAATGCGTAGACAAATTCTCAACAATTTTTCCTTGAAGTTCTTTTGTTACTGGACTTATTGTCACCGCTTGTTGTTGGCGTTTACGCTTGCTCATTGTTTGGTTGAGATTGTTCTGGCAGTATTCCTAATACCCCAACAGCATGATGACTTAAAAAGCCACAGCGATTACATACAACTGCAATAGACGGAATCGACGGCCCTCCTATAATCACATTATTGCTTATTTGAGGCTGAAAGGAGTGATTAAAGTAACCATCAATCAAAGAAAAGTTACTATTTCCACATCTAGGACATGGGAGTCTTGCCTCTCTACTTTCTAAAGCTTGAATAATTCGGGTACGTTCCTGGGGGTTCATGTTGGTTATTATTTTATAATAAAAACGTTTCAAGTATAGCTCTCTGGCCTAACCCGACAACATGCTAACTCGTGCTGCGGGGCTTGGACTCGAACCAAGATACCATGCTCCAGAGGCATGTGTCCTACCATTAGACGATCCCGCAATTGATGTTTCTACACAATACTAGAAAAACCCGCTTTTTTCAAGTGTGTGAGGTCGGTTGGGGAGAGTGATCGTCGATTTGTGAAGAAATGGCGAAAGGCGTACAATATCTAAATACTATGCAAGAATACCTCAAAAATATTGCAGTTAAATTTTCTGACCCACAAACAAGTGAAATGGGTTATCGAACTGATCTTGAGAATCTTTTGGTAAAGATTTTTCCAAAAGATAAAAAATATCAGATACATCATGATGCGAAAGCTGTTGGAGGAAATAAGCCCGATTTTGTTATTTTGAAAGATGGTGTGCCTCTGTTATATATAGAAGCGAAAGATATTGGTGTCAGTTTAGATAAAGTAGAAAAGAGTGATCAAATGGATCGTTATTTTGGTTATAATAATCTTGTGCTGACAGATTACGTTGAATTTCGTTTTTATCGAAACGGTGAAAGATATGGTGAGCCTGTTGCTATCTCTACATTTGATAAGACATATCGGACAATAGTAGAACTTAGTCATAATTTTTCTTTACTTTCAAAAACCATTGTGGATTTTGCTGCTTCCCACAAGGAGCCCATAAAACGTGGAAAACACTTAGCACAGATTATGGGAGGTAAAGCTCAGCGTATTCGGGATAATGTGAAGGAAATGCTCGTTGTGACTTCAGATGCGTATGCCGACCTTCTTAAAATGCGTGATGTGGTCAAGGAACATCTCGTCTCAAGTCTTGACGATGAGTCGTTTGCCGATATGTATGCGCAGACTCTGGTGTATGGACTTTTTGCCGCTCGGTACAATGATAAGACCGCAGATAATTTTTCACGTGCTGAGGCTCGAGAGCTTGTGCCTAAAACAAACCCATTTCTTCGATCATTTTTTGATCATATAGCCGGAGAATCTTTTCCGGACAGACTTGGATTTATTGTTGATGAGTTATGTGAAGTTTTTACCCATGCAGATGTGCATAGATTAATGCATGAATATTTTACACAGGGAAAAATCTCTGGCGGGGTACATACGAGTCCTGATCCAGTCATCCATTTCTATGAAGATTTTCTGCGTGAGTATGATACAAAAAAGAAGATGGAAATGGGTGTTTTCTATACACCGCGCCCAGTCGTGCAGTTTATTGTGCGGGCAGTAGATAGTATTCTTAAAAGTGAATTTGGACTTGAAAAAGGTTTAACCGACACAACAAAAATTTCTGTTGAGAAAAAAGAAACGAACGAAAAAGGTAAAGAGGTAAAAGTTCAAAAAGAATATCACAAAGTTCAAGTACTTGATGTAGCGACTGGTACGGGCACTTTTTTGAATGAAGTAATTACTCATATTTATAGTAGCTTTAAAGGTCAAGAAGGTGGGTGGCCTGCGTATGTTGAAAATGACCTTCTGCCACGACTACACGGCTTTGAGTTGATGATGGCTTCATATACTATTGCTCATTTGAAATTGGGTATGACACTTCATGATACTGGCGCTGGGGGAATTAATAAAAGATTGGGTGTTTATTTAACAAATACACTTGAAGAGGCAAAAAATTCCATATGGGGTAATAATAGCTTATTTGTGGGTGTGCAAGAAAGTATCACCAAAGAGGCAATTGAGGCTTCGCGCGTTAAGTCAGATTATCCGATAATGTGTGTAATTGGAAACCCGCCATATTCCGGCATTTCTATGAACAGGCATTATACAGATAATAATGTGTATAAAGTGGAACCGGGAGGCTTGCAGAAGCTTCAAGAGAAGAAAAATTGGCTTGATGATGATTATGTAAAATTTATTAGATTTGCAGAAAGTTTGGTTGAGAAGAATGGTGAGGGGGTCGTGGGAATGATTACTGCACATGGATATATTGATAATCCTACGTTTCGTGGGATGCGTTGGCATTTAAGGAAAACCTTTGACAAGATTTATGTTATTGATTTGCATGGAAATAGTAACAAAAAAGAAACTGCTCCCGATGGCGGAAAAGATGAAAATGTTTTTGATATTAAAACGGGAGTTTCAATGATCTTGGCAATAAAAAATTCTCCCGATGTAAAAAGTAAGAAACTCGGGCAAGTTTATCAAACTGATTTTTATGGATTGCGAGAAAGTAAATATGAACGCTTGGATGTAGAAAGTATTGAGTCAATTAAATGGAACGAATTACCTGAAAATACGGAAGTCTGGCGTGTTGAAGGTAAAGGAAAAAGTGAATACCAGAAAGGCTTTTCTGTTGCAGAATTGTTTCCTAAAAATACCACAGGGATAGTCACTATGGGGGATAGTTTTATCGTTGACAAAGACAAAGAAATTCTTACAAAGAGAGTTCGGGAATTTTTGTATAACAACGTTTTAGAAAATGAATTAAAGTTTAAATATAATCTTGGTAAAAACTATGCAAAGTGGGTTATTGATAATAAGAAAAAAATTCAAGATGATCCAAGTAAAATAGCTTCACTTTTGTATCGTCCTTTTGATAGTAGATATACTTATTTTGATAAAAATTTAGTATGGAGAACACGCGATCAGGTTATGATTCAACTAGTTAATAGGGAAAATATTGCTTTCATTGCCTCTCGGATAAACAGGCAGGCTAGTCTTGGATACTTCTTTGTAACGAAGACTCTTACAGATTTTCATGTTTTAGACAATGCTCAAGATTCAACTTCAGTTTTTCCTCTTTATCTTTACGACGAACGAGGAGAAAAGATTCCAAACATTAATAAGGCAATTTGGCAAAAAATAAATGAACTAGTGGGAGAGACTATTCCTGAAAATATTTTGGACTATGTTTACGCGTACTTACATTCACCGAATTATCGCGATAAGTATAAAGAGTTTCTAAAGATAGATTTTCCTCGTGTTCCATTCCCTAAAAATAAGGAAGAGTTCTGGAATCTTGTCCCGCTCGGTACAAAACTTCGTGAGCTGCATTTAATGACTTCGTCAGAGTGCAATAAGCTTATAACCACATATCCTGTAACTGGGGGCGATGTCGTAGAAAAAATAAAATACGAGAAAGAGAAAGTATATATTAATAATACGCAGTATTTTGGGAATGTCCCTAAAGTCGCTTGGGATTTCTATATTGGGGGTTATCAACCTGCTCAGAAATGGCTTAAAGATCGTAAGGATAAAAAACTTTCAAATGAAGATATCGAACACTATCAAAAAATGATTGTGGTATTGGTGGAAACCGATAGAATCATGAAAGAAATCGATAAAACTTTTGAAAATTAATTATTAGTTATCCACAGATGTTTTGCCGATATCGGCAAAACATCAAAAAATAATAAAAATATGAAACTAGAGGTGATTCAACAATACTTGGGAAAGTTTGATCAATATGTGCATAAGGCTGGTGACGCTGAGTTCTGTTTTGCCAGAGATTTGCAGGGTTTGTTGGGATATACAAAATGGGATAACTTTTTAAATGTTATAGAAAAAGCAAAGATTGCCTGTAAGAATTCCGGTGGTAGTATTGATGAAAATTTTGCGTTTACCACGAGGCTTGTAGAGATGCCTAATGGTGGAACAAAGGATGCAGAGGATTATTTTCTTTCTAGATACGCATGTTATCTTGTTGCACAAAATGGTGACTCGTCAAAAGAGCCGGTTGCTTTTGCAATGAGCTACTTTGCTGTTCAAACGCGAAAACAAGAAATTCTTGAAAAGAAGATTGAGGAAATTGAAAGGTTGCAGGCAAGAAATAAATTAAGTTTGTCAGAAAAGGAGTTATCTGGCGTTGTATATGAAAGAGGGGTTGATGGTCAAGGTTTTGCTGTGATTAGAAGTAAGGGAGACCAGGCACTTTTTGGTGGAAAAACTACCGCTGAAATGAAGAATAAGTATAAGGTCTCAAATTCTAGAGCGCTGGCAGATTTTTTACCTACCATTACAATAAAGGCGAAAGATTTTGCTAATGAAATTACCATTTTTAATGTTAAAAAGAATTCTGGTTTAAGAGGGGTAAATAGCATTACGAATGAACATGTCAAAAATAATAAAGATGTCCGAGACTTGTTGAAGAAAAGAGATATAATTCCCGAAAATCTCCCTCCTGAAGAAGATATTCAGAAATTAAGAAGAAGAATTGATTCTCAGGGTAAAAATATTTTAAAAGAAGTGGGTGGTAAAAGAAATGATCGGGGATAAAAAAGTGTAATTCATGCTATAATTCTTTCATAAGTTTAATAAATAATTCACACACAATGGCAAAAGGAAATAATTCTCAGAAGAAGGACAAGAAGAAGCCAAAGCAAAACAAAAAATAGTTTTTAAAATCCCCTCTGTGAAGAGGGGATTTTAAATGTGGAGATGTTCATATCTGCCACACATAAATTTTGATAGAATAGATGGTATACATAACTAACAAAACCATGAACTCATACAATTGGTATTCGCAGCTTATTAAGCCGACATGGGCGCCACCGAGTTGGATATTTGGTCCAGTGTGGTCTTTCTTGTATATCGTAATTGCAGTGTCGTTTGGAAAAGTATTTTTCATGGCGTGGCAAAAACAAGTGACACTACTTGTCCTGTTGCCATTTGTTTTGAATTTAATTTTTAATTTTGCGTTTACACCGATACAGTTTGGGCTCAAAAATAATATGCTTGCAGCTGTCGACATCGTGCTGGTGCTTGGCACTCTCATCTGGGCGATGATTGCAATATATCCACACGCACGTTGGATTACGTATGTTCAGATTCCTTATTTGTTGTGGGTTACTTTTGCAACCATTTTGCAATTTACTGTTACGTATTTAAATCGGTAGAGATAAATTTTAGACACAAAACCACTCGCCTAAGCGAGTGGTTTTAGTGGTTGATTGTCATCCTCGCGTATGCGCGTGATTCCGAATACTTGAAGGAATTACGAACCGGACTGAACGAAGGTGAAGGAGGTGTGCCCAGAGAATCCGCTAGTATGCGGATATCTGTGGGGATCCAGGGCAAATTAAGTGGGTCTGGATTCCCATTTTCATGGGAATGACAGATGGCAAAGTTTTGTATTTAGAGTCCGAGATTTTTGAGGAACTCTTCGAGTTCCGCGTCTTTGATTACTCTGTGAGAATTTGGTGCAAGTTTTCCGAGTTTGATATTTATGATTCTCGTACATTCTATATCTTTTACTTCAGCAAAGAGAAGCGAACAAATTTGGCGAATCGGATTCTTGCTGTCAGTCATAATTATATTAAAAGAAGATTCTTTGAGATTTGTGATTTTACTTCCGGTTACCGATTCTCCATTTTCTAAATTCATACCAGCTTCAACTTTTTCTTTGAAATTTGGGCGAAGTATACCGTTTACTTTTACGGAGTATTCTTTTTCGTGAGAATGTTTAGGATTGACCATTCTATCAATCGTGCGTCTGTCGTTTGTAAGGACTACGAGGCCATGGGAATTTTTCTCAAGACCAATGACAGGGAAAACGCCTTTCAGTGATGAGGTACTCAAGATGTCGTTTTCACCTTTGAGAGTAGGGTCGCTGTTTATGCCGAAGGGTTTGTTGTATGCATAGTAGACAAAGGCTGCGGGTTTTTTGTATGAGCGAACTTCCACAACGTCGGTTTCGTTGACTTTGTCTCCAAGCACGGCAAATTTCCCGTTTATCGTAACGAGTTTTTTGGAGATGAGTTCATCCGCACCTCTACGAGTGGCGTAATTTTTCAATGCGAGATATTTGTTGATTCGCATTGGGAATTCATTTGTTGGAGTTGTGTGGGGGTTGAACTTTTTGATAGTGTTAATAGTATAGCACAAAATTTACAAAAACGCTAGGGTGTTAATAGAAAACACGATAAACTCATTCTGGTGGTGGTATTATGAATACATGAAAAAAACACTTATAGTAGCTCTGTCGCTCGTTATTGTTGCCATACTTGTCGGTTTTATTGTTGTTAGGAATGGTTCTAATGAAAAATTGGAGGGGGTGGTAAATACTGGAGTGAACAACACCTTAAACACTGTAACAAATACCAGCACCGTCCTTAACCTTAGTGGGCAGGGACTTACTAAAGTTCCTGAGTATGTTTTTAGTAGAACGGATTTAGTGGAGTTAAATCTTTCAAACAACTTGTTGATAGATGCTTTGCCTTCACAGATTGGTAATTTAAAAAAATTAAAAGTGCTAAATTTGAGTAATAACAAGTTTATTGGCGTGCCAGCAGAGGTGGGACAGTTGAAAAATTTGGAAGTACTTAATCTTTCAAATAATCAACTCACAGGACTTCCGTTTGAAATTGGAAATTTGTTAAATCTTAAATTATTAGATGTGTCAGGTAATCAATATTCAGAATCTGACTTTTTAACTATTCAGAAAAATTTACCTCCAACAACAATAATAAAGATTAAGTAACGGTAGAGATATTATTAATTCGTAATTAAAATATTTTTTAAATTTTGGTTGTTCGAACATGTGATTAATGGTTAATTCATTCTGTTTGAATAAAGTCTTAGTGAGTTCGTTGCAATTCTTATTAGTAACATAAAAATATATGTCAAAATATGTTGATGGTTTTCTTATTCCAATTTTAGCAAAAAATGTTTCCGCGTATCGTCAAATGGCAAAGGATGCCGGTAAAGTATGGAAAAAATATGGAGCTCTGGACTTCAAAGAGTGTATCGGAGAGGATTTGAGCCCTAAAGGGGTGTCCTTTACTTTTGCGAAAGCTGTGAAGTTGAAAAAAGGTGAAAAAATAGTTTTTTCATACATATTGTACAAGTCACGTGCTCATAGAGATCGTGTGAATGCAAAGGTTATGAAAGATAATTCCATGAATCAATATGAGGGCAAAGAAATGCCTTTTGATATGAAGCGTATGGTATATGCTGGCTTCGATGTTATTGTGGATGCCTAGCTTTACGTGTTTATTGTAATAAGGGGCAAGATTGATATCTGATATATAGAAATATTTAATTAAAAAAGCGGTATAATATATTCACTATGAATTTTCAATCAAAACATGTAATAATCTTCGGGGTAATTGTGATGCTTATTATTATCGTCGGCGTGGGTTTCGTGATTTCGTCACGTCCTGAAACACCGAAGACACCAATCCTTTCTTTTGAAGATTGTGCTCGCGCGTATCCTGTTATGGAAAGTTATCCACGACAATGTAGGACTCCAGATGGAAGGCTGTTTGCCGAGGAGTTACCAGAAAGAATTACGTACACAAACGCCACTGCGGATATGATTACAGTAGAGTTACCGTTTCCTGGAGCGGTAGTAGGGAAAGAGTTTAGTGTTATTGGAAAAGCACGCGGGACATGGTTTTTTGAGGCGTCTTTCCCAGTGGAAGTGATAGACGGGGGCGGAAAAACACTTGCTGTAGGTATTGCCCAGGCGCAGGGCGACTGGATGACAGTAAATTTTGTTCCTTTTAGTGTAAATGTGAAAGTTCCAGAATCCTATATCGGTCCAGCAACGATTATTTTGAAAAAGGATAATCCTTCTGGGCTGTCAGAGTACGATGCTTCTATTTCATTTCCAATTACTATAGAATACTAAGAAGGAGCTATTGGCACACTATTTACGCCCTAGGCTCTCTTGTTTTTTTGTGGGGGTTGAATGATTTGAGATTGTATGTCCAGAAGAAAAAAATTCATTATTATTGTGGTATTCTTAACCTGTATTGTTGGATATGGGTCTCTTCATGTTAGAGATAATTTACTTTCTCCTACAAACAACACAGTGCCGGTAGTCCCTGTATACAACGGCCCACTGGTGCAAGTGGGTATGGTTGAGATACCGGTAGAGGTGGCTTCAAGTTCAGACGCGATTATTAAGGGTTTATCAAATCGTGATTTTCTTAAGCCGCAGAAAGGGATGTTCTTTACTTTTTCTCAACCAGCCCGTTACAGGTTTTGGATGAAAGATATGAATTTTCCCCTCGATATTTTGTGGATTCGGGAAGGAAGAGTTGTTGATATGCACAAGATGATCCCGGCAGATTTTGACCCACTGAAACCGGTTTTTTACTCCCCAGATTTCCCAGCTCAATTTGTGCTTGAGGTTAATGCTGGCTTTATTGATACTAACGGAATTAAGGTGGGTGATCCTGTTTTCACTAAGAATTTGGATAAATAGACATGGAAATACTGAAAGCAAAACATAAGGATAAGGCATGGTGGAATAGATTTGTAAGGGAGAACTATCCGCCCATAGGAGCTTTCATGCAGACGTGGGAGTGGGGTAATTTTAAAAAAGGGGAAGGAAGGAAGGTGGAGAGGTTTTATGTCAGAGATCAATCAAAAATAGTCGCTGTTTTTACTCTTGTTGAATACAAACTTCCGCTCGGGTTTTTATACGGATACGCTCCTCGAGGGCCTGTAGTCGAAAAAAATTATGCGACGGATGGCTTTGTGGCGGTTCTGGCAAGAGAAATTAGTGTATGGGCAAGAAAGGCTTTTCCAAAACTTTTATTTATAAGACTAGAGCCCCCGTATTCTCACCTAGGATCCGAGCAACGTGGACAGCACTTTCATATCCCAGACTTTTATATACAACCTCGTCACAACCACGCCGTTCTACTTGATAAACCAGAGGTGGAAATTATTGCCGGTTTTCACTCGTCGACACGTTCAAACATACACAGAGCAGAGAACCGCGGAGTGAGAGTCGTTGTTAAAAATCACGGGAAGGAAGACTGCTACAGTCCTTTTCGGAAGATTGGAGGTGACACCATACAAAGAAATGATGGCAAGAATTTGTATCCATCCGTCAGTTACTTCGAGTCTTTTTTCAAAACTTTTTTACCATTTGAAACGAAACATAATCCCGATACTTTAACGGTCGTGACATTTTTTGGATACCAACATGATGATTTGGCTGCGGTGCATTTTGTTCTGTTTTTTGCTGATACCGCCACATATCTATATGGCGCATCAAGCACTGCCCATCTACAGTCGAAGGTGACTACGTATCTTCACTGGTCAGCGATGCAAGAGGCAAAAAAACATGGAATGAAGTACTATGATCTCGGAGGAATCGATGAAAAACTGTGGCCTTCGCTTACGAAATTTAAGCGGCAATTTAAGGGTGAAGAATTTAATTACATTGGAAATATTGATTTACCACTTAGGCCATTCTTGTATAGCATATTTAACAGTATGCAGTGGGCGAGAAAAACATTTCACCACGTACGAGAGACCCAGAATTTACAATCAAAAAAAGTATTTGTTGCGGTATTTGTTGTGGTGCTTTTGACGGGTACAACTTTTCTCTCTCATTATTTTTGGGGCGACGATTCTCGAGATCGGCGCGTAGAGACCAGGTGTCTGGCATATCCTGCTGCATGCTCGATTGCAGCCGCTGCAATTCCTGAAGAGAAAATTTTATCTACGGACTATCATGTTTTTCAAACATTTAATAATTGTGCTCCCGCAGCCCTATCAATGGCACTCTCATATTATGGAATTCTAGACAGTCAGGAAAAAATTGCTCAGGATCTACGTCCGCATAATAATTCAACCGGTGACAATGATGATAAATCTACGCCGCCACAGGAATTGGCAGATTATGTAAAACAATACGGGCTCATTCCGTATTTTCGTCCGCATGGTAATGTTGATGTCTTAAAACAATTTCTTGCAAAAGATATCCCCGTTGTTGTGCGTACGTTGCTCTATGAAGATAAAGATTATGCACACTATCGTGTGATTAAGGGGTATGATGACGTTAAACAGGAGTTTATTCAGGATGACTCGCTTGAAGGTAAAAATCTAGCATATTCATACGAGGATTTCCTGTTGCTGTGGAAGCCATTTAACTATGCATATCTCGTTTTTGCTACCGCAGAGAACCAAAAAGAAATAGAAGAAATTCTGGGTGAAGATGTTCAGATTTCGACAGCATGGATGAATGCCCGTTTTGATGCGGAAAAAACATTGAGCTTATCGCCCAGCGATGTGCAGGCACGTTTTAATCTCGCTGTTGCGCTTTATTATCTTGGTGATCATGCTGCCTCGGCTATAGAGTTTGAGAAGGTAGAACAAAGGCTTTCTGCACATATGTTGTGGTATCAAATAGAGCCTATTGAAAATTATTTTATGCTAAAGAATTACGAAAAAGTATTTTCTTTGTCCGATTCCATTCTAAATAATAACAACCGTGCATTTTCGGAGCTCTATATATTACGTGGTAAGAGTTATTTGAACTTAGGGAGAAAGGATATGGCAAAAGGTGAGTTTAAGAAAGCCGTCTACTTTAATACTAATTCGGAGGCTGCTCGAGACGCACTAAACTCTGTTAGTGATGTGAGTGCTAGGTAATCTAGTAAGCTTTTTTTCTGTATATCAACCCGAAATCTTCATTTCTGAAATGATAGAATTTTTTGTATTAGTATTTAATAGGTAACATAATTTATCATGAATAAAATAATTCATTTTGAAATTCACGCAAAGGATCAAGATAGAATACAAAAGTTTTACGAAGATGCCTTTGGTTGGAAAATAAAAGACTTGGGGCCAGAAATGGGTCAGTATCGACTAATCGATACTGGGCCAGTGGTGGATACGGGAACAGAGACAATGGGGATAAATGGAGGTATGAGTTTAGTGCCGAGCCATGAACCTGTAGATGGTCAGTCGGTTAATGCGTTTGTGTGTATTGTCGGTGTGAACGATATTCTGGAGTCTGTTGAAAAAGTTAAAAATGCGGGTGGAATAATAACTGAAGACGTGATGGACATGCCTACTATCGGCAAACTCGCATACTGCAAAGACCCTGAAGGAAATCTTTTTGGAATAATAGAGCCTGTACCAATGACAGAACAAAAACAGCCCTAGGGCTGTTTTTGTTCTGTCATTTTAAAGCCTCGGCGAGTTTATCAAATGATTCGTTCCAGCCTTGTTTTGTTAAGTCACTCATCTGACCTTTTGGAACTCCAGCGTGTCGCAAAGACATTTTGGTTTTGTTTCCCTCGATTTCTTCAAAAGTAATAGTTGCTAGTAATTCTAAGGGAAATTTATTCATGCCATAATAGGATCCTGGGACGACATTACCTTTTTCATCAGCAAAACTATCCGTTACTATGATTTTGCTTGGCGGAACAATTTTTTTATATGTGCCTGTGCTCCAGTATTCTTTACCATCTGGTCCACGCATACAATATAGGGATTTCCCTCCTATTTTAAAATCATTTTTTATGTGTGGCGCAGTAAAATTTTTTGGTCCATGCCATTTTTTGATTATTTCCGGATCTGACCATGCTTTCCATACAACTTCGCGTGGTGCATCAAATTCTCGTGTAATAAAAATTTCGTTTTCGGGTGTTGTTTTTGGCATATGTATAGTTATTAAAAATGCATTGGTAAAGACATCTTCAATTATATGTATGCTAATGAAAAAATGATGGGGTATACTTTCAAAACATTTTTTTCAAGCATCTTCTCCATGAAGAAAATACGAGCTCTTTCTTGCTATTTTGTCAATAAAAGCATAGACTTCAGTGGAATTAGATAATAACCAATAATATATACATGGGAAATTTCAATCGCGGAGGTGGAGGAGGTGGTGGATTCGGTGGAAACAGAGGCGGTGGCGGATTTAGTGGTGGACGACCAAGTTTCCAAAAGAAACCATGGGGTGGAAATGGAGGTGGTGGATTTGATAAACCGATGTTTAAGGCTGTTTGTGGCGAGTGTGATAAGCCTTGTGAGGTTCCTTTCCGTCCAACCGGTGAACGCCCAGTGTATTGCAGAGAATGTTTTGCAGCAAATGGAGGTCCAACTGCAGGCAGAACAGACAGTGCTCCACAGAGAAGTTTTCACGGAGCTCCAGCAAAGCCAAGTTTCGATAATTCTAACAGAGGATCTGGTGAGGTAAAAAGTGGTTCCGATGTGTCCAGGATGATAGAGGCTCTTTCTTCAAAGATTGATAAGCTTGTACAAGCAGTTGAAGCACTTTCACCAAAGAAACCAACTCAAGAGAAGGTTGTTGCTGTGGAAGTAAAGAAGGCTCCAGTTGCAGAAACAAAAAAAGAAGATGCTCCTAAAAAGGAACATGCAAAAGGTTTTCTCAAGAAAGAAATTGCAGCAGCGGTTTCTCCAAAGAAAGTCTTAAAGAAAAAGGTTGTAGCAAAGAAGGGTAAATAATTTTGTTTTAATATAAAATTTACAAAAAACACGGCGGGAGTGCCGTGTTTTTTTGTTGGTTGTTGCTCGATTCTAATTTTGCTGTTTTTGGTGTAGACTTAAATTATGGATAAAATTACTGATTTAATAAACCTGTTGCAGATTACTCGCAATCAACCTCAGTATGGCTATGCTGTGGCCGGTAGTAATATAAGACTTAGTAATTTAGCTGAACATCATTATCTCGTGACTATGCTCGGATGGCAGCTTTCTGAATTGGTAAATGGGAAGGGTGCAAAAATTGATGTATTCAAAGTGGTAAAATTTTGCCTTCTCCACGATATTGGGGAGTTGTTTGGTGGTGATATTGGCATGTATTATGCAAAAGCAAATCCTCAGGCTCGTGTGTATGCAAGGCAGTTTGAAGAGGAAAATCAAAAGTTTCTTTCAAAGTATTTCAGCAATTCTGACGAGGTCCAAACATTGGCAAAAGAAATTCTTGAATCAGAATCAGACGAGGCTCATATTTCTAAAGTTGCTGATTATCTTGAAGTAACTCACTACAAGCTTTTTAATGGTCAACTTAAGAAAAAAGATATTGAACTTATCGCCCCGAAACTTGCCGAGAAAATAGAAAAAATACAGGATGTAATTGCTAGAGAGGAATTATTGAAGTTTGTAGACTCTTGGAAAGAAAAGATGGTGAAGTACGATTCTTTCCTTGATGCATCAACTGACGCTCTTAAGGTCTAATTATAAAATATGGAACTGATAATTCAAAAGCAATTTACAGCAGTTCGCGCAGTTATTGTGAATGAAGGAAAGTTTCTCGTTATCAGAGAATCAGCTACGTATGACGGTGGAGCTAATCATAAAAAATACGGTTTTCCAGGTGGGAAAATAAAAATTGGAGAATCTGTTGCGCAGGCTATTGTGCGAGAAATAAGAGAAGAGGTTGGGATAGATGTTAAAATAGGTAAACCATTTTTTGTTGATGAGTGGAGACCTGTTGTGAAAGGGGAACAGATTCAAATAATCGGTATTTTTTACATGTGTGAGCCGGTGAGTCTAGAGGTCATGTTGAGTGCAGACCACGATGATTATGCATGGGTATCTCTTTCCGAGTATTCATCTCTCTCATTGACCGATGCAACAAGAAATGCTTTTGAGATATTAAAAGATGATGCTGTTTAGGTTTTATAATAAATATTGCTAATTATCAAATTATTATAATGAAAACACTTAAATTTAGACCAGAGCTAGCTTCGCTTATATTGTTAGGAGAAAAGACCAGTACCTGGCGACTTTTCGATGATAAAAATTTAACACTTGGCGATGAGATTATTCTTATTAATAAAAGTACTGGGGAGGAATTTGGTAAGGCTGTAATTATAGAATTAAGAGAAAAGAAACTAGGGGAGATCATAGATACGGATTTTTACGGACATGAAAAGTTTGAAAGTGTTGAAAAAATGTATGAAGCATATAGAAAATATTATGGTGATAAGGTAACCCCTGAGTCTATTGTTAAAATAATTAAATTTAGGTTGGTGTAAGCTCGGCTACTGACCATAGGTAATCGCGGAAGTCGGGTCTTATAGATTTTTGACAAAAAATAGGCAATATGCTACTATATAGAAGTAAGTTTTCTCTAGGAGATATGGTAAGGCACACAAGCTTCTCTGTATCTTAAAGTCCTTTAAATGGGACTTTTACGAGACTTGTAGTCACCTTACGTATATTTATCCAGACTACCAGCGCTTTCGATGCGCTTTTTATCGGGCAGATTACAAAACTGCCATCACAACCCTTTTTAAAGGATTGTTCTAGTTTATGTTTACAAAAAAAAGTTTCAGTAGTAGTTCACCTCGTCCAAGTACAGGTGTGCGCAAGCCTCGTGCAGTTTCTGCAAGCGGAGCTCATCGTAGTTCAGCTCGTTTCGGCGTGTCTGCTCCTGTGGGAAATATTAATCGTAATACCAGCCAAACTCGTTTTGGTTCAGCAAGCCCTCGTCCAGGATATGGAAGTGGTTCTTCAAGGTCTGCATCTTTTTCTTCAGGTGCAAGTAGTTTTAAAGGCTCATACACATCTACACCAACACATTCAAGCCATGCTAGTCATGGAATATCTGTGCCTCGCGTAGGAAATAGTGCACCAGCACGTTTCAGTCCTCGCACCTCAAGTGGAAGCAGTTTTAGTTCTAGTTCATCACGCCCAGCGTTCCACGGTGGAAGCGCTCGACCAGCTATGCGATACGGTTCTGGCAGTTCTGCACGCAGTGGTGGATATGAAAGACGCACAGGTAGAGGAGGTGGTTCATATGGATCTTCAGGACGCGGAGGAAAGGGAAGAGGATTCGGCGGTCAGAGTATTCCCGTATCTCGTTATATCAACAAAGCAGAAATCACAGAGGTGATGGAAAAATTTGTTCCAGAGCATGCGTTTTCAGATTTTGCTGTTGAAGCACGTTTGAAAGCAAACATTGCGGCTCGTGGGTATGTTACACCAACTCCAATTCAGGATAAAATTATTCCACACATCTTGCGTGGATCTGATGTGGTGGGTATTGCAAACACTGGTACAGGTAAAACTGCAGCGTTTCTTATTCCTCTCATCAACAAAGTTCTTCTTAATCCAAAAGAAAATATTTTGATTGTTGCTCCAACACGCGAGCTTGCAATTCAGATTGAGAGTGAATTAAAGATATTTACTCCAACATTAAAAATGTTTTCAACATGCTGCGTTGGTGGTGCGCCAATCGGCAGACAAATGTCACAACTTCGTTATCCAAATAATTTTATTATTGGTACACCAGGAAGAATAAAAGACTTGATGGAACGCCGATGTATTAATTTGTCCACATTCAATACTATTGTGTTGGATGAAGCAGATAGAATGCTTGATATGGGATTTGTCGCAGACATGAAATACATGATGGCGAAAATGCCAGAGAAGCGTCACACACTGTTCTTCTCAGCAACCTTGTCAAAAGAAATTGAAGCCCTTATTTCTAGCTTCTTGAAAGATCCCGTTCGCATTTCTGTGAAGACACAGGATGTGTCTAAGAACGTTGATCAGGATATTGTGAAAACTCAAGGTAAGTCAAAAGTAGATGTATTGTTTGATTTACTTAAACAAACAGATTTCAAAAAAGTGCTTATTTTTGGCCGTACAAAACATGGTGTTCAGCGTCTCTCAGAGTTGCTTGAACAAAATGGCTTTAGTGCTGAATCTATTCACGGTGACAAGCCACACAATCGTCGCCAGAAGGCGCTCGGTCTCTTTAAAGAGAATCGTGTCCAGGTGCTCGTTGCAACAGACGTTGCTGCTCGTGGATTGGATATTGATGGTATTAGTCACGTGATCAACTATGATTTGCCTGCGACCTTTGATGATTATGTTCACCGTATCGGACGAACCGGACGTGGAGATAAGAAAGGGAAAGCTTTAACTTTTATAGACTAGGAAAAAATATAAATTTATAAAATAAAAAACACCGTAACAAAATGTCGCGGTGTTTTTTATTGTAAAAAATGTTTTCAACATTTTTTACAAAAGTATTTTTTGAATTTTTCGTGAACTTTTAAAAGTTATCAACAGTTTTTTAAAAAATACTATTGTGTTGTGCAACGCTTGTTGTACAATTAATGAGGAGCTCGTAACTCCTATTATTAGTTTAGCATCCATATCTCATGGCAAAGAAAATAGTAAAGAAGACAGTCAAGAAGGCGGTGAAGAAAGCGAAGAAGACCGTCAAGAAAGTTGCTCGCAAGAGTAGTAAGAAGAGATAGTATCTCTCTTAAACAAAAAACCACCTTCGGGTGGTTTTTTGTTGTGCTTTGTTTTTCTAGAGAGGATCTTTTGTGGGAATGCCTGTTGTGCGGGGATATAGATTTTCTGTTTCAAAAACTTTTTCTATGATAACCAGTTCATGACTTTCTAGTCCTGGAATTGTGATGGGAATTATTTCTTTAATTTTTCCACCCAAGATATTGATGGCGTGTCGCGCATCATTAACTTCTGACTCACTGTGGGTTTTCTGTGCGATACAAATACCTCCAACTTTTACAAGTGGAAGCATGTATTCTGCGAGGACAGGAAGGTATGCAACCGCACGTGCCGTAACAACATCAAATTTTTCGCGGAGTTTCTTGTTGTGTCCTGCTTCTTCCGCACGTATTTTAATTGTTTCCGCGTAGGGAAGTTTGAGAGTTGCAATAATATGATCTAAAAATGTTACTTTTTTCCCAGTTGATTCTAGAAGAGTTATTTTCATGTCGGGTCGGGCAATTTTGATTGCAAGCCCAGGAAAGCCGGCACCGCTTCCCACATCAACAATAGTATGGGATTCTTCGGGGATGTGGGGAATAATAGTAAGAGAATCGACAAAATGCTTGAGGGTTATCTCATCGGGCGTTTTGATTGCGGTGAGGTTGAATTTTTCATTCCACTCCATAAGTTCTTTTTGATATATGCCAAAAGCGCTTATTTGTTCGGGAGTTAGATTTATTCCTAATGTTTTTGTGTATTCCTGTATTGTCATGGAAGGGAGTATACCATGAAAATTGTTTTACACTAGGTTGAGCAGCTTTTTGAAAAAGGTTGCTTCATTCCTATTCATATCATGTTATAATATATGCATTATTAATTTTTAGAAAAAGATTATGACTCTAGTTTACGTAGCTGTCGGGGTTGTTGCAGTTCTCCTTGGTGTATTGATTGCAACGAAAATGAAAAAAGGAAGTAATGGTGTTGTTGCAAGTATGGACGGTTCAACGTGCTGTGCTGAAGAAAAAGCACCAGAGGTTGTAGGCTCTGTCTCGGAAAGTTCATGCGTGTGCGCAGCATGTCCTCAAGACTGTACGAATTGTGAGGAATGCAAAGTTGATGCTCCACAGACAAACGCCTAAAATCTATAGGAAAGTTACAAAAGTCCGACCTTTTTGCAACAAAAAGGTCGGACTTTTTGTGAATGTTTTTTTAAACAGGAAAGACGAAGAATGCTGTTTATGTTACCATAATCCCATGTCACGAATCATTTTTTGGTTTTTAGCCGCTGTTTCTATTCTAGGAGCTTTTGTTGTGGTTATTAATGTTACTATTTTTGGTGATACTGTTGGTTATATTCATACTTCTATCTCAAGAGTTCCTGAAGTTCCCGTTGCTCTCGTTTTAGGTTCAAGTGTAACCAATAGTAAGCTTATGCCTGTTGCCTTAGATCGCGCCAATACAGCAATTGAATTATATGATGCTGGAAAAGTGAAATTGATTCTTGTGAGTGGAGACAATGGCACACGGTCTTATAATGAAGTTATTCCTGTGAAAAAATATCTCGTGAGTCAGGGTGTACCCGAAGAAAAAATATTTCTGGATTATGCGGGGTTTGATACCTACGATAGTTTATATAGAGCAAAAGAAATTTTTGGGGTAACAAATCTTGTTATTGTAACGCAGGCATTTCATCTTCCTCGTGCTGTGTATATTGCGCGATCTCTCGGACTTACTGCTTTTGGGATGTCGGCCGACAAGAGAGAATATTTGTTAAAAAATTCTGTGCGAGAGTGGTTTGCTAATATAAAAGCCCTGTATCAGATTGATACAGGTGCACAAGCAACTGTATTAGGAGAAAGGATACAACTACCTCTGTAATTATTTTTTAAGACCAAGTTTACAATCGAACTGTAACTGTAACATAATAACCTCTATTCACTATGAATAGAGGTTATTATTCGTGTCTACCGCTCTTCGGTGAGTGCTATGGTATTTATCGAGCGATTTTCGGCATGATGGTCAAAATATAGATGGCACTAATGCCAACAATTGCATAGACAACTCGGCTGAGAGCACTCATGTCACCAAAGATAGCGGCAACGAGATTAAAGCCAAATACTCCGACAAGTCCCCAGTTGAGTCCTCCAATTACGAGGAGAACAAGCGCAATCCAGTCCAGTACATTTAGTTTCATCATACTATTAGTAATTATTGATAAAATGGTCTGTTTTAGTATGAACCTGTGTAGTGAAGAAAGAGTTAAGTTTTTTGGTCTAGCTTCTTTGTGTTATCATGGGCTGTATGATTCTCGTTACTCATGCTGTTGTCGGTGCTACTGTTGCTAGTTTTGTTCCTGCTCATCCGGTGGAGGGTTTTGTTCTTGGTTTTCTCAGTCACTTTATCCTTGATTCAATTCCTCACTGGGATTACAACATTAAAAGTGGTTTTATTGACCCAGATCGCAATTCACGGTTTTCTTTTTCAAAAGATATTATAGTTGATGCTATGAAGATTATTGCGGATATTCTTGCGGGTTTTGTTTTGGCATACATTCTTTTTCACAATCAGTTCAGTGGTGTTGCTGTGTACGCTGGGGTAATGGGGGCTCTCATGCCGGATATTTTGCAATTTGTGCAAGCGAAGATCCCTTGGAAACCACTTGTTCAACTCCGTCGTTTTCACGCATGGATACAGTCCGATAAACGTTTTAAATATAGGCCACTCGTGGGGGCTGGAATGCAGGTTGTTCTTATTATTGTTGTATCGGCGACTATTCTCTTGCTCCGTTAGGTGTATACTTAATATAGTCCATTTTTATTCTAGTTGTTATATAAAATATAAATAGACTCTTATCTATGAAAAATATTGCGTCATATAAAATTAAAGTTTTTATTGAATTCGTCACCGTGCTTGTTGCGTTTATCCTTGGGCTTGTAACGTATGAATTTATCCCTGATATGGTTGCTTCGCATTGGAATATTTACGGAATGGCTAATGGATATATGCCGAAACCGTGGGGTGTATTTTTGTTGCCAATTATTATGGCGGGGATATTTGTACTCATGCAAACCGTTCCACTACTTGATGCCCGCAAAATGTTTCGTGAACAGCTTGGCCGTAGATTTCATCGTTTTGTTGTATTGCTGTTTCTGTTTTTCTTATATCTCTATACTTTGATTTTGGCGTGGAACTTGGGGGTACAGTTTAATTTTTCTTTGTATCTTCTACCCGCTTTCTCTGTTTTGTTTTATGCAATAGGGAATCTTATTGAACATGTAGAGCCAAATATGTTTATCGGTGTTAGAACCCCATGGACGCTTTCTCATCCTGTCGTATGGGAAAAGGTGCATTCTCTAGGCGGTAGATTGTTTAAAGATTGTGCCGTGATTGCTATGTTTGGATTACTGTTTCCTCCGCTTGCCTTTGTTTTTGCGATAATTCCTGTTGTTGCCGTTGGTTTGTTTCTTATTGTATATTCATATGTAGAGTGGAGAAGGCTGGCGTAAAAAGGTCTTGTGTGTTGTCGGGATACAATTTTATGTCTCTAGGAAAGTTTACATCTATTTTTGCTATTCTTGTGGCTCTTGTCAGCATATTTTCTTTTTCTGGTGCGAGGAAGAATACACAGATAACTGCTTCGGTCAGTGTTCCTCTTATTGTTCAGCATGTAGAACCTGTTGTTTCGTCATCTACGCGCATACTTTTTGTGGGAGATATGATGCTTGGTAGATATGTAGAAAAACTCCTCGCACAGAATGGTGAGTCATATTTATTTTCTGGCACACGAGAAGTATTTAGAAGCGCAAATGCTGTGGTGGGTAACCTCGAAGGTCCGATTGTGTACAATCATATACCAACGCTTTCTGGCGGTATGCAATTTTCTTTTGCTTCAGGAACTGCAAATCTTCTAGCGAGAAATGGTGTAACTATTGTTTCTCGTGCCAATAACCACGGTCTCGATCGCGGAGTACTTGGTTGGGCTGATACTTCACAGTTGCTTCAGCGTTCACATGTACAGTATTTTGGTAGTCCAACACAAACCAAACCGTCCGTGTCGGTAGCAACAACAACTATTAATAATGAACAAATTGCTTTTGTTGGTATGAATACTACATTTCCAACTTTTGTTGCTTCGGTAGGAGAAAATCTTGTGCGTGAAGTTGCGTCAACTACAGGTGCTTTTGTTGTTATTTCTATCCATTGGGGTAATGAATACGAGCTTGAGCCAAATATATTTCAGAAAGAGTATGCAAGGAAACTGATTCTTGCTGGGGCAGATTTGATTATAGGCCATCATCCTCATGTGGTGCAAAGTGTTGATGAATATCAGGGGGTGCCCATTTTCTATTCTCTCGGTAATTTTCTATTTGATCAGTATTTTTCGAAGGATACTCAAGAAGGGTTGGCTGTCATGTTGGAGTTTGCGGACGGTGTCGTCACATATAAACTCCTACCCCTTGAAAGTGTAAGAAGTAGTGTGTCGCTTATGTCTGGAGTGTTAAAGAGTCAATGGCTTTCAACTCTTGCAGAAAGAAGTCCTGCTGTGGCAATGGGTGTGGAAAAAGGGGAACTTGTGATTGTGAGATAGTGTATACTATATATATGAATTCATTAATACATGCAGATATTTTTTTCTTCATTACAACTATTGCACTGATAGCGTTTAGTATTATTGGTGTTGTTGCTCTCATATATATAATTAAAATACTTGTAGATGCGCGGTTTATTGTGCGTGCATTTCGTGGTGAGGTAGAGGGGATTATTGTTGATATTAAGGATTTTAGAAGTAAGGTAAAAGAAGGTGGTGCAAAATTTCGTTTGTTTGCAGATCTTTTTAAAAAAATTATTACAAAAACTAGAAAAACACGAACTACTACTCGTAACAGAAAAGAACATGGTACAACAGAATAATAAAGCTAAAAAAAATATATCTGACATGACAAAGATTGGTATCGGTGCATCAGTGGCAGCGGTTGTTGCTGTTGGTGCATTGGGTGCATATATGTTGTATGGCCCAGAAAACAAGAAACGTCGTCAGCATGTAAAAAGCTGGATGCTTAAAATGAAAGCAGAAGTTTTAGAAAAATTGGAAAAAGCAAAAGAAGTAAATGAGGATTCATATAAAACTATTGTTGATGGTATTGCAAAAAAATATCAGGAATTAAAAGATGTTGACCCTGTTGAATTGGCGGGAGTGATTGCGGAGCTTGCGGATTCGTTCCGTGAAATGAAAAAGGAGGGATCCGGGGGAAAGAAAAAAGCAAAAGTAGTAAGTAAAAAGTAATATGTAAAAAATGCCGCACCCCGAAGGGGTGCGGCATTTTGTTTTTAGAAGTAAGGGAAATTTTTGGGTAAAAAAAGAGGTGGTGTGGCCCTCTCGGCATGCCACACCACCCAGGGAAGGAGGCTCAAAAATATTGAATCAAAAGACAGTTTGAGCCTACTTCGGGAAAGAACAACGATATTTGATTACCTTACTAGTATAGCATGGTATGCAAAATTATGCAACATAAACTTGCAAAAAACAAGTTTTAGGCCTATAATATGCCATATATGGCAAAGAATCCAACATCATGGGGTCCAGTAGCGCCTTGGTATAAAAAGCATCTTGAAGAACCTGATACATATCATTCTCAGGTTGTTTTGCCGAATCTAACACGAATGATGGAAGTTAAAAAGGGTGAACAAGTCTTTGATTTGGCCTGTGGCGAGGGCTTTTTCTCGCGCGCTTTCGCTAGTCTCGGGGCTGTCGTTTCTGGAGCAGATATTGCACCAGAGCTTGTTCTACTTGCAAAGAAAAGTATCCCAATGGGAACTTTTACGACAACCCCATCTCACAATCTTTCTGGATTCAAAAGTAATTCTTTCTCAAAAATCGCGTGTGTGCTGGCTTTGCAAAATATAGAAAAGGTGAGAGAGACACTTGCGGAATGTAATCGCATTTTAGTTTCAGGTGGGACAATGTATATTGTGATTAATCACCCGGCATTTAGAATTCCAAAAAGTTCTAGTTGGGGATTTGATGAGATGAGCAGAGTGCAGTACAGACGAATGGATTCATACATGAAAGAAACCAAGGAAAAGATTGTGATGCATCCTGGAGAAAAAGAAAGTGCACAAACTGTTTCATTTCATCGACCACTCCAATATTATTTTAAAGCATTTTCCGGTGCAGGTTTTGCTGTAACACGCCTAGAAGAATGGATTTCTCACAGGGAAAGCGAGGAAGGTCCACGAAAGGCTGCAGAAGATGTGGCGCGTAAGGAATTTCCGTTGTTTATGGCGATTGAGTTAGTAAAGTTAAAAAGTTTGTAAAGTTCATAAAGTAAGAAAATGCCGGCACCCTGGGCGACTTTGTTTTCTTATGAATTCTTATTCATTAGAAAACAAGAAGTACTCCTGTGGTGCGCCGGCATTTTCTTTTTGTGCTTTTAACTTTATAAACTTGTAACTAGTTATAGCGTATCTCTAATATGTAGTGCAAAGTATACTGCACCAATCATACAGGCGCCCAGGACGAGGAATCCATGTCCCAGATTTGTGACGAGGAGTGTAGTGGAAACAATGATGGGGGTGATAATATATGAAACAGGCCTCATCATACGGAAGAGACTGATTTTGTTACTTTCTTCGGGTTTAATTTTTTTGAAGAAATAGCTTTCGGTACATATCTCCACAATACTTGCTCCTGTGCGTGTTAGGAATAAAAGTATCGCCCAGACAGCAACTCCTGTCGTTGTGGGAAACGCCAGGGCCATTGAAGAGAATGCAATGATAATGAACCCGACAATAAGCATTTCTTTTTCTCCAAGCACATTATCTGCGAGCCATCCAACAGGCAATTCAAAAATAAGAAATGGAATAAGCATGATTGAAAATACAATGCCGATTGCTGCCCAACTCATACCTATGTGCTCATGCAAATAGACTGGAGTGTAGATGACCATCCACGCATAAAAGAATTGTAAGAAAAAGTTTGCAATGGTGATGTTTCGGAGATCCTTGGTTTTCCAGGTAGAGCGGATTGTTTCAATGAGTCGGATGTCGTTGTAAGGCAGATCTTTGAAAGTTTTGAACTCAACCCTGAGTAGTAAAAGCATGGGGATGAGCGCAACACCGGCAAGAGCAAATATCTTCCAATAGTCACTGTCAGTAGTAATTAGTAATCCAGATATAAATGGGGTGCAAATCAATGCAAAATTTCCCATTGTAAAATATAGCGCATGGATTTTACCCATGTTTGGATTTTCGGTAGAGGTTTTGGATTGGGAGTACTTTTCTAAGAATTCATCCAAGTTAAGAAACAGAACCGATAGAATTGCTTGTTGAGCAATGAAAGCAACTGCGATTGTTGCGAAGGAATTTCCAAATATAAGTCCTGTAACGCAGAGTGCTTCTCCAAATATTGCAAAAAGCATTGTTTTATAGTTTCCCAATGAGCGTATGATCTTTGGGAAATAAATATAAAAGAAAATACTGAGTATTGATCCAGCGGTATAGAGAAAACCAATAGTCCTGTCCGAAGCAAATTTATTGAGAAATGATGAGTTTATAAATAACGGAAGGTAGCTGTGAAGTGACAAAAAGAGCATGAGGAGATATACCATCTCAAGCATTTTATTGCGTTTAACCGCGCGAAGTATTGTGTGCATAGGCAATATTATAGCAGGAAAGCTTACAAAGCTGAAAGCTGTACACATATAAGAAACGGCGCCCTCTGGACGCCGTTTCTTTCCTTTTGTCTATATTATTTACACTCCCAACACGACTGGTATAACAATAGGTTTCTTGGCTGTTTGCTGGAAGAGGAAACGGCTGATAGCTTCAGTGATTGCCTCTTTTACAAAATCAAAGTTGATTGGATTCATTCCTGCGGTCTCGTCTTCGATTGTTTTCTTGATGATGAGACGAGCTTGTTGTAAGAGATCTTGAGATTCGCGTAGATAGACGAAACCTCGGGAAATGATATCTGGAGACTTGCGAAGCTTGCCAGTCTTTAGGTTGATTGTTGCAATGATGACAAACATGCCTTCTTCTGCAAGCATTTTTCTATCACGAATAACAACCTCCTGGATGTCGCCAATAGAGAAACCGTCAACCATCATAGGTGACGATGAGGCTTTTTGTTTTAATCGAACAATGCGTTCGCCATTGTTTTGGATTTCTATGATTGTGCCGTCGTCAGGAACGATGATATTTTTCTCTGGGAATCCGAGGTTCTGTATTGCTTCGGCGTGAAGTCTTAGCATGTAGTGTGTACCATGGATAGGTACAAAGAATTTCGGATTGATTTTCTTGAACATCCATTCAAGTTCTCCACGATTTCCGTGACCTGATGAGTGAATGAATACTTCTGATGTTCTATAGTGAATAATACGTGCTCCTTGGCGCGCAAGGTTGTCTTTAAGTTTCTGAACAGTTTTCTCGTTACCAGGAATTATGGATGAGGAGAGAAGAACGGTATCACCTTTGCGAAGCTTAAAATATTTGTGGGATTTCGTGGCAATACGCATTAATGCTGCAAACTCTTCTCCTTGGGCACCGGTGGTAAGGGCAATGATGCGATCAGCGGGGTAGTTCTCAACTTCCTCTGCAGCGATAATAGTATCTTTTTTAATATTGAGCATGCCAATATGAAGAGCAACCTCGATGTTGTTTTTCATACTGCGTCCTTCTACGATAACTTTCTTACCATACTTTTCTGCAATTTCAATAATCTTGATGACGCGTTCAAGTTGTGATGCGAAGGTACCTATGATCAAACGTCCTTTGATGTTTTTTATAATCTCATCAAGGTTTTCGTGAACGATACGTTCTGGTGTTGAAAATCCAGGGTTCTCCACATTGGTGGAATCATTCATCATAAGTAACACATTCATATCCTTGAAACGTGCGTATTCTTTTTCTTCTGCTTCTGTAGGGATACCATCGTAGTGATCGAGCTTTGGATCTCCTGGTTCCACGATTGCACCTAATGGGGTATGAACAACAACGCCCATAGAATCAGGAATGGTGTGACTGACAGAAAAGAAACTCACTTTCATTGTGTCGCTAATTCGAACGGTATCTTCTTTTTCTACAACATGGATATTGAGTGCTGCAACGTGAGGAAATTCTTCCTGACGTTTCTTTATCATGATTGTGGTGAGTGCGCGGGAATAGATTGGTGGATTACCAATACGATCCATGATGTAAGGGATGGCGCCAATATGGTCTAAGTGACCGTGTGTAATGAATATTGCACGAACCTTGTCTTTTCGTTCTTCTAAATATTTCGTGTTTGGTAAAATATAATCAATACCAGGCGTATCGTCTTCTTTGAACTGGAAGCCCATATCGATTACGACAATGTCGTTCTTGTATTCAATGGCATACATGTTACGTCCAATCTCTTCTACTCCTCCAAGTGGAATAACACGAATTGTGTCGGTGGCCATGGGGGGGATCTTTTCATCTTCTTTCTTGTCTGGAGAAACATGCATTTTGTCAGTAGGCTGCCATGTTAAGTTTTGGCGTGAACCATTGCCTCCGTGTGAGGAAGGCCTGTTGCCCCGAGGACTCATACCAGTGGAGTGCGTTTTTCCTGGCGTAAATTTACGATCATGTGAAAATTTACGGAAGGGAGGATTACCCGCTGGTTTTTGACTGGGGGTTTTTTGTGAATTGTTATGAGAAGAGTCAGCGGGATCTTTTTGGATAGCACTGAAACTTATCGGTCCTTTGTTTTTGTTATACATAATAATAGTTTGTTAATAATTTACTTAGAGTCTATAAAATTTCACTGACCCTTATTTTTGTCCAATAATTTTTTCTTTATCTGCAAATATTTTCCACACAGTATCGGTTTGTATAAACCAGTCTGAAATGGATGCAAATCGTTCTGAAGGAAGAGTAATTTTGCCAATATTTGAGCCTTGTATTTTCTTCGGCATTATATATATAAAGTCGGGAGAATATATGAACACAGCTGGGTTATCTTTTGCAATTTCCTTTTCAAACTTCTTATAAATAGCAATTAATTCTTCCGAATCACTCGTCTGTCTTGCTTGCTCAAGAAGTTTGTCGGCTGCTAAGTTCACATACATGGCAACATTGAGTCCGGGACTATTGCGTTGAGACGAATGCCAGAATGCATAGAGATCTAAATCACGCCCCACAACTTCTCCAAACAATAACGCGTCATATTTTCGTGGAGTAATGATATCTTGTTGAAGATTGCCAATTTCATAGACGGTCACATTAACCTTTGCGCCAACTTTTTCCCACGTCTCTTTTATTATTCCAGCAACTTTTTTTAAATCTGGGATGTCGGGAGTAGTGATGTCGAGCTGTAAAGCAATCTGTTTTTTATTGACGGTTTTTTTCATGAGACCATCGGTAGTATCAACTTTCCATCCTGCATCAGCAAGGATTTTTTTTGCATCAGCAATTCTGTCTGTTGTGGAGGCGCTCGTTTCAGCAATATCTATATCTATAAGTCCTGGAGGAATTGGACCGTCAGCACTTTCTCCATATCCAAGCAAGACATCTTGCACGATTTTTTCTCTATCAAGACTTACCTCAAATGCTTGGCGAACTTCTTTGTTTGCAAGAACTGGGGATTTGTTTTGGTTGAAAAAGACTCCGAAGATTCGGGGGAGAGGTGTGACATTAATATTTCCGTTGTATTTTTTTAACTCCTCAGCTTTGGCTGGGGAAATACCACCTAAACTATCGATGTCTCCATTCTTGTATGCTGAAACAGCATCCTCCTCGTTTTGATAAAAGTATATTTCAAGCGTACTGATATGTGCTGTATCGTGAACATATTTTGCAAATGGTTTCAGTGTATATGATGTCGGTACGTCCTTTTCTCTGGCGATACTCTTGATCATATATGGTCCTGAACCAATAGGTGAAATGTTGTAACTCGAGAGAGGAAATGCATCAATAGAAACATCTTTCCAAATATGTTTTGGGAGAATACCTAGTGTGAGGTTTGTGAGAAAGGGCGCATATGGTAATTTTTCTGGTGTAGTGAATTGAATCTCTTTTTCACTAACTATATTTACGATAACCTTGTCCCAGTTTGCACGTCGAGGACTTTTTACTGCGCTATCTTGAATCTTGTGGATTGTGAATTCAATATCGTCGGTAGTCAGGGGTGTACCATCATGGAAGGTGAGGTTGTCCTTCAAAATAAAAGTATATGTTTTGCCGTCTGTTGAAACGGAGTAGCTCGCTGCTAGGTCGGTTGTAAGTCCACCTTTAGGATCTGGTTTTAGGAGACCAGAATATATAAGTGCAGAAAGATCTCTGTCTGCTTCGGTAATTGTAAAAATAGGGTTAATGAAATGTGCGGGTGCACTGATAATGCCTTCTCGCAGTGTTCCGCCATGCGTAGGAATGGTTACCATGTAGTTGCGACTCATAAAAAAAGTAAGTAGAAGGGCACTTAGGCAGAGGAGGGTGGCAAAGGTGTAAAAAGCAAACTTTTCGGTGATTGAAAATGAGCCGATTGTTTTTATTATTTTTTGAGAACCGGGAAAATTGAAATGCGTCCCAAGTATAGAGAGAATTTTATTTTTATTCACGGGGAGTTGGAGATATCAGTGTATTGAAATGACACTGATATTGAAATTAAGAGTCTGCTTATAATCTAATCGCAAAATATATTATGGAAACTTGCTTGTCTGCTCACTCTTCTAAATTTTGGCTGCAAATCACTCACTCCTCCTCAACAGACTTATGTATGCTTCGTTGGATTTCGTGATTTTCGCTCAAAATCTAGAAGACTGAACTAGACATTAGATTCTTCGCAGCCTCTAAAACGAATAATAACGCGGGGTTATCTCGTGATTATAGATACAAGAGATGCTGCCGCAAACAAGATTGCGATAATGATTGTTGCAATGAAAATGACTTTGTCAAAACCACGACGGGTGCGGAAACCTGCAGAAGAGCCGTCTGATCCAAATGAAGAACCGAGCCCTGCCTCAGATGTCTGTATCAAAACAGCCACCACGAGAAGTGCTGATAGAACGAGCTGTATATATGGCAATAAGTTCAGGATCGATGTCATTTGAAGTATATGCTAGCACAGGATACTGAGTCGGGCAAGTAGGTGTTGTGTGTGGGTGTTGATAGTAAAAAACAGGAAATGAAAATCAAATGCGCTTTTTGAGTGCTGTTTTGTATGGTATAGTCTTTCTATTGTCCCCGTAGTTAAATGGATTATAACAGTCCCGTCCTAAGGGATAGTTGTCAGTTCGATTCTGGCCGGGGACACATGAGCGCAGTGAATGTGCTCCGAGAAAAGCTCCGGGGGAGCTTTGTGCCAGAATCGAAGCCTGCTTGAGATTTTCTTGAGTGACTACAGTGGGTGGTGCCGTTCTCAGGCACCATTTACTATAGTTACCCGCGAGCGGTATCTGCACGAAAAAGAAAATCCAAGTAGGGTACTGAAACTGTAAGTTTCGATTCTGGCCGGGGACACCCGTGATATAATAATTACCTATGAATCCAAAAATTCTCATCGCACAACCAGAAGCAGAGTATGAACTTCTTGATTCTGGAGAAAATGAAAAACTTGAACGATATGGTTCGGTAGTTTTGTCTCGCCCGGATCCACAGGCTTTGTGGAGGCGGTCTCTACCTCATGCAGAATGGATAAAGGCATCTGCAAAGTTTGAGCGTGGTTCACGAGATGGTTATGGTGCGTGGAAGCTTGGGGCAGAAACTCCTAAGCGTTGGAATATTTCATATGGAGGATTGAAATTTGTAGTAAAGCCGAGCGCTTTCAAACACACAGGTATTTTTCCAGAGCATGCTCCAAACTGGCAATGGATTCGTGAAAAAATATCTGAGGCCGGTAGAGAAGTGTCCGTGTTGAATTTATTTGGGTACACAGGAGGCGCATCACTCGCGGCTGCACAGGCGGGGGCAAAGGTGTGCCATGTCGACGGTTCAAAAGTAGCTATTACATGGGCACGAGAAAATGCAGAGCTGTCAGGGCTCGCACAGAAACCAATCAGATGGATTCTTGACGATGCACATTCATTTGTAAAAAGAGAAATACGCCGAGGGAATAAATACGATGCGATCATTATGGATCCACCGGCTTTTGGTCATGGTCCTGAAGGTGAGGTGTGGAAGATTGAAGAAGATTTTCTAAACTTCTTAGAAGCGTGTCAGGCAATTCTTTCTGACAAGCCGTTATTTATGCTTGTGAATGGATATTCTGCTGGATATTCTGCTGTGGCATATTTTAACAACTTGAAAAAACTTCAGGACAAGTTTGGCGGTGTTATGGAGTCGGGTGAGCTTACTATTGCAGAAAAAACTTCTGGTCGATTGCTTCCTGCGGGTATTTTTTGTAGGTGGTCTTCGAAATAAAAGGTGTTTTGCTGGTTATAAAATATTTTTTTTGATACTATATATTGTATGGACCCACATGATCGCGACATATTGCAACAAACATTAGAGCTTGCTGAAGAAAACAATAAGCTTTTAAGGCGTATGCACACATCAATGGTGTGGGGAAGAGTCGTGAGGGTAATATATTGGGTTATTATTATCGGAAGTGCTGTTGGTGCATACTACTACGTGGAACCATATTTAAATTCACTATTGAAAATATACAATAGTATTCCAAATGCGTTCGGTGGCATTCACAAAGTAATTGAAGCTGAAGCAAAAATTAATACACTTTTTTAGTTAGTTCTTGAAAAAGTGGGGGAAATAAGGTAGATTGGTGTGTCGGTAGAAGTTTGATTTATGCCCTAAATCATTTTGAGTACAAAATGTTATAGCCGAGGTAGCTCAGTTGGTAGAGCATGTGCCTGAAGAGCATGGGGTCGGCGGTTCAAGTCCGCCCCTCGGCACCAATAAAAATCACCGTTCTTTCGAACGGGATTTTTTGGTGCCGAGGGAGTAAACAGTGGAGCTGTTTACGTGCGGACTTGAACAGCGGAGCGGGACCCGCATTAGCAAATGTGGGTGCGAGCTGGTGCCTATCCCGAAACGAGTGACGGCGAGTTGAGAGGTGAAGGAAAGTCCGCCCCTTCGTGTCTGCTCCGCACCTTGGAAAATGTCCGAATCTGTGTGAGAGGGAAGCAAAAGAAAACCGCCTCTGTCTGACCAGAGGCGTTTCCTCTTGTCGATGGGGCGGCTAACTACCGAAGATTGCTTGTCTACGACTTTGGCGAACACATTCTTCGCATGGTTTCATTGGTACAGGTATTTGGGTGTGGTTGATGTACTCTTCGACAGTAATGTAACTTTTTGCTCTACGAGCGTCGGCGGCAAGTTCTATCATTGTCTTTTGCTGCCATCGTTCTGAGTGACGTTGCCGACATAGTTCTTCTGCTAGCTTGTCACTATCAGCCGCAAGTCTTCCTGGTACGTGAGTCATATTGTCCTTTCTGTAGGGTTCTAATCTAAGTAAACAATACCACAAAAATGCGGTAAAGAAATACTCTGTACATTGTCCAAACCTATGTGAGTGGGAAGTAAAAGAAAACCGCCGACACCTGTCGAATTGTCGACGGGTTTCTGGCGGTTGAGTAGTACCGGAGCTAGTCCGATATTATCACGCCTTTTTGGGCAAGTTCGCTCGTTTGAGCGAAAATGGGAAATGCGTCATCCCAGCGTGGGGAGAGGATAGGTATGCCGTGGGTGTCGTAAGCGACTTTTCCGCGGCGTTTGCTGTTCCAGCCAATCTCATGGAACCCCTCCTCGTCTGAGTTGGTTAACCAGACTTCTCCTGGGAGCATCTCCGGATGCATTTGCTGGTTAAACGTTTTTGCGCCACCAGCAAATGCCTATCTCAACCAAAAACGACGGTCACGAACTTTACTGATGTTGACTGCCATACATGACTCCATGTGAGAGAACAAAATTATATTCTTGGCAGGGAGCTTTTGCTCCACAAAAATGCCACTGTTTAATAGTAGCATGATTACTGTATAAAGTCAATATGGCCGTAATGGTTCAATAGCTTGGACGCAACTAAGGTAATATAGAAAAGCTATGCCATATACAAGTAATCCAAACATACCAAAGGTGCGTCGAGACGCAGCACAGATGGTGTACAAGGGACATACTCCA
>JBAZVT010000003.1:0-80824 GCA_041660745.1 Minisyncoccota bacterium
AAGGCACTTAAAATATATTTACAACACTACAACAACGAACGGTTACACATGGGAATTTTACTTCGCGCGCCAATGCAATTAATTACAAATCCCGTCCAAGCTATTGACTAGAATACGTATCCCTGAAATGGGTCATTTTTAAGCTTTTTTGTTTTGTAAAAGCCCCCTCGTAGACGAGGGGGCTTTTAGGTTAACTTTCTTCCTGTTGTGTCTTTCTTGTACTTGCTTTAGAACGTTCTTGTTCAGTGAGAAGCTGTTTTCTGAGACGTACGGATATAGGAGTTATTTCCATGTATTCATCTTCCGACATGATTTCCATACCTCTCTCAATAGTGATTTCAAATGGGGGAACAAGGTGGATAGCTTCGTCTGTTCCAGATGAGCGCATGTTGGAAAGCTGTTTGCCTTTTGTTGGGTTCACAGTCATTTCTTCACCCTTTGAAGTATTACCAACAACCATACCGACATATACTTCTGTAGTTGGGGTGATATAAATAACACCGCGATTCTGTAAGTTCCAGAGTGAAAAGGCAAGTGACTTACCATTTTCCATTGAAATCATAGAGCCGAATGCCTGCTTCTTGATTTCGCCAGCATACGGTCTGAACTCTATAAAACGAGATGAGAGGATTCCTTCTCCCCGGGTATCAATGACAAACTGTCCACGGTAACCGAGAAGGCCGCGGGTTGGAATTTCAAACGTCATTCTGACCTGTGTACCTTCCTGTTTGAGACTGGTCATGATGCCACGTCGGCGGTTAATCTTTTCAATGACAATACTAGAGACGGCTTCTGGTGTATCAATAACAGCTTCTTCGTATGGTTCGTGGAGTCTGTTATCAATCATTTTTGTGATTACCTGTGGCTGTGAGATTTGTAATTCATATCCCTCACGACGCATGTTTTCTAACAAAATTGCGATATGTAATTCACCGCGACCATATACTTTAAAGGTGTCATTCAATGAAAAGTCTACTTTCAGACCGACGTTGATTTCTAATTCACGTTCAAGGCGTTCACGAATCTGTCTGGATGTGACGAATTTACCTTCGCGTCCTGCGAATGGAGAATTGTTAACAAGGAAGTTGAGAGAGATTGTTGGTTCGTCAATTTTAATTGCGGGGAGTGGCTCCTGAGACTCTGCTTCACAGATGGTGTCTCCAATATAAATAGTTGGAATACCTGCAAGCATAACAATATCGCCAGCGAGAGCTTCTTGTACTTCTTTTTTCACAACACCTTCAAAGGTGAAGAGTTTTGTGACCTTGCCAGAGATCATAGTTCCGTCGGGCTTTTTTGCAAAGACAGGTTCACCTGTTTTTACGACACCTTCATAGATACGTCCCACAGCGAGGCGTCCCATGAAATTATCGTAGCCAAGGTTGAAAACTTGCAGGCGAAGAGGTGCATCGGTAATCGCTGATGTTGGGGGAACAACCTCAAGAATAGTATCAAGAAGTGGTGTGAGGTCTGTTGAAGTATCTTCAAGATGACGTTTTGCAATACCTTGGCGGCCAATTGCATATACGGTCGTGAAATCAAGCTGTTCGTTGTTTGCACCAAGATCCATAAAGAGTTCAAGCACTTCATCAACGGCTTCCTTTGGTCGAGCGGCTGGTTTGTCGATTTTGTTTATGATGACAATTGGTTTAAGGCCAAGCTCAAGAGACTTTTTCAAAACGAAACGAGTCTGAGGCATGGGACCTTCCTGCGCATCAACAACAAGGAGCACTGTATCAATAGAACGGAGAACGCGTTCCACCTCAGAACCGAAGTCTGCGTGTCCTGGAGTGTCCACGATGTTTATTTTTGTACCTTTGTAGAAAACAGAAGTATTTTTTGCGTATATGGTAATACCACGTTCTTGTTCAAGAGCGTTTGAGTCCATACTGACACCTTCTTCGGTGACCATTCCAGTCTGGCGCATGAGGGCGTCGGTAAGGGTTGTCTTGCCGTGGTCAACGTGTGCGATGATTGCTATATTTCTGATTTCCATTTTGATAAAAAATACTTAAATTACGGAACTAAAAAAACGCCTCTCGGCTGTTTATGTGTGTATAAATGTACCAAATAATCGGTATATTGTCAAAGTTTGTTAGAAAAAGGAAAACTGGTATAATTGCGCCACAATTAATAATTTATTTCAGAATACCAATGGCAAAGATTTCAAAGGTTATAGCACGAGAGATTCTTGATTCACGAGGTAACCCAACTGTAGAGGTTGATGTTACGCTTTCCGATGGTTCATTTGGCAGAGCGGCTGTTCCATCAGGTGCTTCCACAGGTTCTCACGAGGCTGTTGAGCTCCGAGATGGTGACAAACGTTATGGTGGCAAGGGTGTCCGCACTGCAGTAGAAAATGTAAATACAATTATTGTAAAAAAGATAAAAGGTAAAGAATGGGATCAGCGTTCTCTTGACGTTGCCATGATTGAACTTGATGGCACAGAGAACAAGGGTAAGCTTGGTGCCAACGCCATTCTTGGTGTTTCACTTGCATTTGCACACGCGGCTGCAAAGTCCATGAAGAAGCCTCTCTACGTATATTTCCAGAAAATTTCCAAATCAAAAATTCCTCTTCAGTTGCCCGTGCCAATGATGAATATTCTCAATGGTGGCAAACACGCACTTAATTCCACAGACCTTCAGGAGTTTATGATTATGCCGATTGGTGCAAAATCTTTTTCTGAAGCACTCAGATATGGTGCAGAAGTATTTCACACATTGAAAAAGATTTTGAAAGATCGTGGCCTCAATACATCTGTAGGAGATGAGGGTGGTTATGCTCCATCACTTCCTTCAAACGCGGCTGCTATTGAAGTCATCCTTGAAGCAATTACAAAAGCGGGCTACGTTCCAGGTAAAGATATTTCTATTGCAATAGATGCAGCGGCTAGTGAAATTTACAAAGATGGCAAATATCATTTAGACACAGAAGGAAAGGTGCTTTCAAGTGAAGAAATGGTTGCGTTTTATGCAGACTGGGTAGAAAAGTATCCTATTGTGTCTATTGAAGATGGTTTTGCAGAAGATGATTGGAATGGTTGGAAACTTCTCACTGCAAGGGTAGGAAAGAAAGTTCAGATTGTTGGAGATGATTTGTTTGTTACAAATATCAAACGTCTTGAACAGGGTATTACTGAAAAAGCTGGTAATTCAATTCTTATCAAGCTCAATCAGATTGGCACCGTTTCAGAAACTATTGATGCGATCATGATGGCGCGCAAGGCAGGGTTTACTGCAGTTGTGTCACATCGTTCAGGTGAGACAGAAGACACAACAATTTCAGACTTTGTTGTTGGTCTCGGTACGGGACAGATCAAGACGGGTTCACTGTGTCGTTCGGAGCGTGTTGCAAAGTACAATGAGTTGCTTCGTATAGAAGAAGCTCTTGCAAAGAAGGCAATATTTCCAGGAAAGAAGGCGTTTAAAATATAAAATTTTTTAGCAAAAAAATGACCGCATTGTAAGCGGTCATTTTTTTTGCTCATTTTTCCTTTTTTTCGTATACTTAAATACATGAAATCAAATCATGGGAAACAAACAGCCTTAATTGTTTTAGACGGGTGGGGCTATCGAGAAGAAACAAAAGACAATGCCATTGCGGCTGCAAAAAAGCCGAATTTTGATAGGTTGTGGAACATGTATCCTCATACTACCTTAGAGGCGAGCGGGCTCGCTGTGGGGCTTCCAGAAGGTCAAATGGGTAACAGTGAAGTCGGGCATACTACTATTGGTGCGGGGGCGATTATGGATACTGACTTGGTGAGAATTTCAAAATCCGCTAATACTGGTGAGTTTGAAAAAAATCCCGCTTTCAGTACTCTTTTTGAACATGTAAAGAAAAATAATAGCACGTTACATTTTTGCGGACTTATTGGTCCAGGTGGCGTGCACGCACACAGCGAACATCTCTTTGCATTACTTCGCAGCGCAAAGAACTCGGGTCTTTCTAGAGTAACCGTGCATGCATTTATGGATGGTAGGGACACACCCCCACAAAGTGGATCTGGATATCTCAAAGAGCTCGAAGAAAAAATTGCGGAAATTGGCGTGGGACATATTGCAACAGTTTCTGGTAGGTACTACGCAATGGATCGTGATAGTAATTGGGATCGATTGGCGCAAGCAGAGGCGGCGATATTCTTTGCAAAGGGGAATGAATTTTCTGGCTCCGCATCAGCCTATATGGAGCTGCAATATCAGAATGCGGTTGTAGATGAACATGTGATTCCTGCGGTGTGTACAGATATTGGGGCGGGATCATCTATTATCGAAAAAAATGACGGTGTTTGCTTCTTCAATTTTCGTGCTGATCGTGCTCGCATGTTTACACGTCACTTGTCGGAGAAAATTGTTACTGAAAATTTATTCATAGCAACGATGACTGTATATGATGAGGCTGTACCTGTATCTGCCGTCGCTTTTCCTCCGATTTCTATTACTGAGACTCTTGCAAAATCTATTTCAGAAGCTGGGTTATCACAAGTACATGTTGCGGAAACAGAGAAATTTGCGCATGCGACATACTTCCTTAATGGTGGGCATGAGCAACCATATCCAGGGGAAGAACACGTGTTAATTCCAAGTCACAAAGATGTTGCGACACACGATCTTGCTCCAGAGATGCGTGCTGCGGAAATTGCAGATAAGGTTGTTGAATATATAGAAAAGGGAACTGATTTTATTTTTATCAATTTTGCAAACCCAGACATGGTGGGGCATACAGCAAACGTCCCTGCGATTATTACTGCGATTGAGGCAGTGGATACTGTCTTAGGGAAAGTTATTACTGTCCTAGAAAGGAAAGGTGGAGTTGCTTTTATTACGGCAGATCACGGAAACGCAGAAGTGAATATTGATCCAGAAACAGGGAAGAGACATACTGCTCACACCACAAATCCTGTCCCGGCAATTCTTACAGAGGTGGGGACTGTTCTCCGGGATGGTTGTGGACTTTCACATATCGCCGCAACAGTTTTGCAGGTTATGGGTGTTGATGTGCCACGAGAGATGACGGGGAAGAGTTTGATTGGGTAATGTTGGACGTGTATAAAAAATCTAAAAACCTCAAGATTGTTGGTCTTGGGGTTTTGTGTTTAGCGGTTGATTATGAAGAAAAAATAACAGGTGTCTTCATGATTCCTACATGATTAGTGGCTCAAAATATGATGTAATAGGGTGCCCCTTGTTTTTCATGAAGATTATTCATATAATCTTCATGTGATATTCCTACTGTAGAAGAGTAATAGTTTAATATACATTTTATATGCGAATACTAATTGTTGATGATGATGAGAGTATGGGCAAGATGCTCCAAAAGGGTTTAGAAAAAATGGGTTACGCCGCAGATTATCTTTCAGATCCGGAATTGGCAGAACGCCGTCTAAGTGTTTCTCATATGGATTATGACGCTGTTATTCTAGACCTCATGATGCCTAAGAAGACTGGTTTTGAAGTTGCAAAAAGTCTTCGTTCTCAGAAGATTGGTATTCCTATTCTTGTCCTCTCTGGCAAGTATGATATCAATGACAAGGTTGCTGCCCTTGATAGTGGGGCAGATGACTATATGGTTAAGCCATTTTCTCTTGATGAAGTTGTTGCTCGTATTAGAGCGTTGCTACGTCGTCCAAAAGAAGTGATTCCTGAAGTAATGCATACACGAAACATTACTCTTGACCCAGCAACGCGCACTGTTACGGTGAACAACAAAGCAATTGAGCTGACTGTAAAGGAGTTCTCCCTCTTAGAATATTTAATGCGTCATCCTGGACAAGTAGTAAATCGTAATCAAATTCTTGACCATCTTTGGGGTTTTGATTTTGACTCATTTTCAAACGTTGTTGATGTGCATGTGAAAAACCTGCGTCGTAAGCTTGGTGGTGCAAAGTCGCCAATAGAAACCATTCGTGGTGTGGGGTATAGGATTAAGACTTAATATAGAGTAATAGGATAAAGAGTAATTAAGCAGGCAAGACAAGCCGCGCCCCGCAAGGGCGCGGCTTGTCTTGCTATTTTCTCCTTACGTTGCATACTATTTTGAGATATTTGATTTGTCTGTATAATTGCTTCAAATGGCTTCAGAGAATCTTCACGGAAGAAAAATTTTTAATCATGCAGGAAGTATCGCTGCGAGTAGTTTTTTTCTTTTTATAGCATTGGGCGCTCTCGCTGTTTGCGCTTTTTTTGCAGAAAGTGTGTTTGAGCAGATTAAGGCAAAAGCTGCTACTGCCTCGGCCAGCCCTTTGGTAAAATTTAAAACAGACTCTGGCAAAAAACCTCAATTTATTCTTCTTGGTTTTGATGGATCACGTTCTCTGGATGCGTGGGAAAAGATTCTAGATTTTTCGCAAGAAATGAAGGGGATTGGTACACATGTTAATTTTACTTTTTTTATAAGCGGAGTGTATTTATTGGATGAACAGAATAAAGATATATACAAAGATCCACTTGGAAGCATTGGGCGGTCTCTTATTGGTTTTGGAAGATCAGATGACATTGCTCCGCGGGTATCTTTTATTAATAGGGCAATTACTGATGGGCATGAAATCGGTTCTCACGCCAATGGGCATTTTAGTGGGCATCGGTGGACGTTTGAACAATGGATGCAAGAATTTACATCTTTTAATTTTTTGATTGATGCCATTAAAACAAATAACAGTAATTTGGTTTTACGCGAATCTTTGCGAGTTTCCTCGGGCGACATTATTGGTTTCCGTGCACCAGAACTCGCTACCAATGTAAACATGTATCACGCGCTAGCCTCATCAAGTTTTGTGTATGATGCAAGTGGTATCTCACAAAAAACAGATTGGCCAAAACGAGATAAATTCGGTATATGGCATATTCCATTGTCTACTATTTTCTTGAATCCGGGTCGTATTCCTACTATTACTATGGATTATAGTGTTTTTATGACTCAAACAGACGCTCAGGACACTGTCTTGAAAGATTCTCCTGAGTGGATGAGACTATATGAACAGTTGTCTGGTGCGTACCGGGAATTGTTTGATGGTGTATATGACGGCGGAAGAGAGCCTATTGCTATTGGACATCATTTCTCGGAATGGAATAGTGGGGTGTACTGGGAAGTTATGAAAGATTTTATTCGTGAAGAATGCGGAAAACCAGAAGTTAATTGTGTGACATACAAGGAGTTGGTGGGGTATATGGAGGCACAAGAAAAGAGTCTGGTGAGTTTATAAAAAGAGTGGAAATATCCACTCTTTTTATTTTATTTTTTTTGCTGAGTCTTTAATGTTGGGAAGCAGAATAAAAAATGTTGTTCCGGCGTGGACTTTTGAGGTAAACCATATTGTCCCGCCCATTTTATCAATAATCGTTTTTACAATATATAGACCCAAGCCCGTTCCTTCTACCTTCATGTTTTTGATATTTTTTGCACGATATAGTTTGGTAAATATATTTTTTTGTTCGTGAACGGGGATACCGTAACCATTATCTTTTATGGTAACTAAGATCCCATTTTTAATTGACATTTTTTTAGACTGAGTGCAGTGTTGTTGGACTTCAATGGTAACTTTTCCTTTGGTGGGGGTGTATTTTAAGGCGTTTGAAATGATATTTTGGATGACAATTCTAGTCAATTTCTCATCAATATTTAACACAGAGTCTTTTAGGTGGGATATAAATTGGAAGTGTATGTTTTTTTCTTTCGCAATATGATACTGCTCATGCATAATATCTTCGATCATTTTTTCTATATCAGTTTCGTGTGCTTCAATAGAAAATGTTCCTCCTTCAATTTTTGAAATATCGAGGAGGTTGTTGACCAAATCTGTAAGTTTGTGATTGCTGTCGTGGATTTCTCGGATGTATTCTTTTTGTTCATCCGTCATATTCATGGTTGGGTCGAGAAGCATTTCTGCGCTCATATTGATAACGGAAAGTGGCCCTCTGAATTGATGTGAAAGGAATGAAATAAATTCGGTTTTTGCTTTATCAATTTCTTTTTCTCGCGTAATATCCCGTTCTATAGCGAGGAAAAATCTTACATTTCCTTTTGAATCTATAATGGGAGATAGGTGCATTTGTGCTATGTATGTAGAACCATTTTTTCTTCGGTTCGTGATTTCATATGAGAAATTCTTTTTTTCAATAAGAATTGTCTTCCACAATTCTTTATAAAAATTCTGTGGCATGACTCCGCCCCAAAGTGATGGTTTGTGTCCAATGATTTCCTCTTTTGTATATCCCGTCATCTTTTCGCCGACGTGATTTACATAAATGATAGTCCCTTCTTTGTCCGTAATAAAAATATGGTCAAACGCTTGTTCAACAGCGTTCTTAAATAGTTCTGACGAAATTGTGTTGGTAGGTTCGTTCATAGACAAGTTCTTTTTTTATGCCAATAAGTCATTATTAAGAAATTGTTTCAGAATTATGAAGATGTAGTATTGTATCTATGTGGCTAAATTAAGCCATATAACGTAATTTATTAATACAGTTTTACTATATACATGAAGTATGTGATTTCTGTGTTTATTGTATACTTCATGAGAATAAATTGCAACTTTGTCAATAGCACGTTAGTATAAACTCATGAAAGATGGAGATATTGTTTTGGTTGATAAGCCGAAGGGTATTACATCGTTTGATGTGATACGGAAGTTGTGGCGAACATATGGAAAGATGAAAATGGGGCATGCGGGGACACTTGATCCAAATGCAACTGGTCTCATGATACTTGCAGTTGGGTCTGCAACAAAGCGCTTAAATGAATTTTTGAAACTGCCCAAGTGTTATGAGGCAGAAATACAGTTCGGTATACAGACTGACAGTGGCGATTGCACAGGGAAGATTATTGCAACTACAGATACTGAAGGTCTATCCACACAGCGAATTACAGATACTCTTGTGGGGATGAAAGGAACACTTGAACTTGCAGTGCCAATGTACTCGGCAATAAAAAAAGATGGGAAAGCGTTGTATGCGTATGCTCGTGCCGGAGAAGCTGTGGTGGTTCCTGTAAAACCGATGACTATTCGTAATGCGCATTGGGATGGGTATGATTCGGTGACAGCTCGAGCAAAAGTATTCTTTGATGTGGAAAGCGGGACGTATATTCGTACCCTTGCAGAGGAATTAGGAAGACGAATGAATACTGTTGCGACATTGGTTGAGCTTCGTCGGCTTTCAATTGGAGAATATAAAGTTGAAGGTGCTTTAAAATTGGAATAATAAAGGGTATCCACTCCAGGGCAGATCCCTGGACCATTTTTGGAATTCGCAGACTCGCCCAAAACTATAGCAGAGCTATAGGGTATTTACCCTTTGATGCCTTCCTCGGCTCGGAAGTGAGAAAGGGGACTTTCTCACTTCACTCACTCTACGTCAGCAATAAGAGTCTTAGAAGGTCTTTTTAATGTATACGAGGTACTCTATATTGCCAGTTCCGCCAATAATAGGAGATTGGATTGATTCCCATTCTGATAGGTGGTTTGCAGTCGTCCAGGCGTGAATTTTCTCAAGTGCAGAATTGCGGGCGTTTTTGTCAGTCACAACGCCCTGTCTGTTGAGATTGTCTTGTCCCACTTCAAATTGTGGTTTTACAAGGGCTATAATTTCGGCATCGTTTTTTAATAATGTCAGTACTGCAGGTAGGACTTGTGTCAGGGAAATAAAAGAAACGTCTATGACTGCGAGATCAACCAGCTCGGGTAGTTGTACTTTCCTCACATCCATCTGTTCTAGGGTGATGACGCGCGAATCATTTCGTAGTGAAGCATCAAGTTGGTTTGTGCCGACATCAATGGCATATACTTTTTGTGCCCCCGCTTGCAATAGGCAGTCTGTAAAACCTCCGGTTGATGATCCGATATCTGCCACTACATATCCTGATGGTTTTACAGAAAATACTTCTAAAGCTTTCTGTAATTTTTCACCACCACGACTCACAAAAGGAAGAGGTTTTATGATATGTATATCTAACTCCTCTTCAATTTCCTCGCTTGGTTTTATAATTGATTTGTTATTAATGGTTACCAGGCCGCGTTTAATAAGCTCGGCTGCGGCGGTGCGAGAACGACAAAGCCCTTTTTTAAACATGAGAACATCGACTCTTTTTTTCATCAGTAACCAGCATACCGTAAATTTTCTGTAAAATCTAATCCTGAGCTAAAATATAACTATTTTACTACTTTCATTTTTGTACTTGAATTTGGGTGGTATAATCCACATGATGGAAAAAACCGATGAAGAACTTGTCAAAGAGTATAATGTCACCGGGGACACAGATGTATTTGAGGTGCTTGTGAGGCGGTATGGTAAGTCTATATATAATTTTATCTATCGATATGTTGGCGCTGATTCTTACTCGAATGATTTGGCTCAAGATACGTTTGTAAAAATGTGGAAGAATATAAAAAAATTTGATGGTAATAAACGATTTAAAACATGGATATTCCAGATTGCAAAAAATACCGCTTTAGATTGGCTAAAGTCGAAACATTCAAAAACTTTTTCTGAGATTGAGGCTCTTATGGGTCTCGACGAGGAGTATTTGTTTGAGGTTATTGATACCGAACCTCTTCCTGATGAGTTAGTGGGAAGAAAGGAATTAAAAAAAGAAGTTGAGCAAGCTCTTGTAAATATTAATCCAGAATATCGTGCTGTTGTTTCTTTGCATATTTTTTCAGATCTTACGTTTCAAGAGATATCAGATATTACAGGGGTGTCAGTGCATACAGTAAAAAGTCGTTATAGGAGGGCACTCATAATGCTTAAAAAACATCTTATGCCGTAGTGCACCAAAGCCTTCCTCTGTGTCGTACTATAAACATGAATGAATATGAGAAATTAATTCAATGTATACCAGATATACACCCCAGGGAAGATTTTGTGGAGGTGGTTATGTTACGAGTTAAAAAAGAATTATACATGCGAGCATGGAGACGTTTTGTTACCGGTTCGTTTTTTGCGGTAGCTTCTTTTGTGGCTCTCGTTCCTGCGGTTGTACAGTTGTACTCCACATGGTTTCAGTCTGGTTCCGCAGAGATAATCTCCCTTGTTTTTTCAGATTTTACTATCGTGACTACCTACTGGAAAGAATTTCTGCTGTCGTTTGTAGAATCGGTGCCATTTATTCCTTTTGTGGCGGTGTTGGCTTCAGTGTGGGTATTTCTCGTTTCGGTGAGAAGTTTGTTTAAAATACCGACAAAATCTTTTGGCTTGTTATTCAATAAGTAATTATTATCATATGGATTTAGATATAAAAAAGGGAGTTCAGTCAAAAACATTTAAATGGGTTTTGTATAGCATAGGAATTTTTCTTATATTAGTTATTGTTTTTCGTGCAGGTATGTTCGTTGGCTTTTATCAGGCGAAATTCTTGGGTAATTGGAATAATAATTATTCTAATAATTTTATTGGTCCACGAGAAGGCTTTGGAAGAATGGGACCTGGTGGCACAATGGATTTTAGAGATGACGCCTTTTTTAATTCTCACGGTGTTGTGGGATCTGTCTTAAAGACGGCATCCTCATCTTTTATTATTGTGGGGAATGACGGTGTTGAGAAAAAGGTTATTGTTGGTAAAGAAACATCGATACGAAAATTTCGAGATGAGATTAAGGTTTCGGACATTATTGTTGATGATCAGGTTGTTGTTTTTGGGGCTCCCAATAGCGCTGGACAGATTGAAGCTCGACTTATAAGGATTGCACCCATGCCAATGAATGGAAAAGCTTTGCCAAAATCATTTATTCAATAAGTATGAAAAAAACAAACTTCTTTTTACGAATCGGTCGTTTTATAAAGAGACATAAGATAATTTCTCTTGTAATTATTCTTATTATTATCGTGAGTGGATACTGGTTATATCATTCTAAAACAACAGCAACCGCAGAGACGAAGTATGTTATCGGCACTGTGCGTGTTGGCGATGTCTCGTCTGTAGTCACTGGTACAGGTCAGGTTTCTGCAGAAAGTAGTGTGGATATTAAATCAAAAGTCTCGGGTGATATCGTGGCACTATATGTAAAAAATGGTGATGAGGTGGGTGAGGGGAGTATCATTGCTCAGATTGACTCTGAGGATGCATTGAAAAATCTACGAGATGCGGAAATAAATTTAAAAAGCGCACAAATTTCTTTAGATAAAGTTCTTCAGCCGGCAAATACTTCTACGGTATATGACGATGCTTTTAATACAATTACAAATGCATTTCTTGATTTGCCAGTTATTTCAGATGAATTGTATAGCATGTTATATGACCGGAAGCATTCTCTGTACTTGGCTGATGATCAACAGGTTAATTTTTACTCGGGGAAGACGGGGGTGAGTCTTAAAAGAGGTGCAGAGTTAGAATATAATACCGCCAAAAAACTCCTTAAGAGTTCCTTGGCCACATATAGAACAACACCTCGTCTTTCGGAGCCGGCCGTTATAGAATCATTGCTCGGAGATACTTTGGTTACTGTGCGTGCGATGTCGGACGCATTAAAAAACATACAAACAACAGTTAATTATATTAGTGATAAAATTGATACAGATAAACCCTCAGAACTTGGTGTTGACCAAAGTGCTCTTGTTTCGTATACATCAAAATTGAATGGCCATGTGTCTAATGTACTGTCTTCACAGACATCTATTGAATCTGCAAAAACTTCGGAAGTTAATGATTCTTTAGATATCCAGTCACAGAAACTTTCTCTTGAACAAAAGAAAAATGCTGTTTCGGATGCCCAAGACACGCTTTCTGATTATTATGTTCGTGCCCCGTTTGGTGGAGTTGTTGCAGATGTGCCGGTTAGTGTAGGTGATGGTGCTTCTTCTGCAATGGTACTTGCAACCATTATTACTAAAAAACAGATTGCTACAATACCCCTCAATGAAGTGGATGCTGCAAAAGTAAAAACTGGTCAAAAGGTAGTCTTAACATTTGATGCAGTGTCGGGTCTAGAAGTCGTTGGGGAAGTGTCTGATGTTCAAACATTAGGAACAGTGAGTCAGGGTGTTGTCTCTTATGATGTTCAAATATCTTTTGACACCCAAGACACTCGCGTGAAGCCATCTATGAGTGTGTCCGCAGCCATTACGACCGACATAAGGGAGAGTGTGTTGTCGGTGCCGACATCCGCCGTGAAAACAAGTAGAGGGGGTTTGTATGTTGAAGTCGTTGATAATGTTCCAAAAGGCTCAGGAACGACTACTGCTGTGGGGGGGATCATATTATCAACGCCACCACGACAGCAGATAGTAGAAGTGGGGCTTACGGGTGATTCACGAATAGAGATTATTTCTGGTCTCAACGAGGGAGATCGTATCGTTACACGTACCATCACGGCATCAGGTGCGGCGACGACAGCTAGTGCTGGCAGTATTTTGACGGGTGGAAATCGTAGTACGACTGGGCAGGCTGCACGGGCGCTCGGACGATAAAAAAGACGATACTAGTATGATTGAATGTAAAAATATAACAAAAATATATAAAAGTGGAGATACAGAAACATTCGCACTTAACAATGTTTCTTTTACGATTGCGGACGGTGAGTTTGTGGCAATTATGGGGCCGTCTGGTTCTGGTAAGTCAACACTTATGCATATTCTTGGCGCATTAGATACTCCCACGTCTGGAACATATGTTCTTGATGGAGAAGATGTTTCTACGCTTTCTGACGATGAACTCGCGGATATCCGAGCGCAAAAAATTGGTTTTGTATTCCAAGCATTCAATCTTCTACCTCGTGCAACGGTGCTTCGTAATGTTAGTCTTCCTCTCGTGTATTCAGGCGTTTCTGAACAGGAGCGAACAGTGCGAGCACAGGAGGCATTGCGGTCCGCGGGACTTTCCGAGGATAGGTGGGGTCATCTTTCAAATCAACTCTCGGGCGGTCAAATTCAACGTGTGGCAATTGCGCGTGCACTTGTGAATAATCCTTCTGTTATTATGGCGGATGAACCTACTGGCAATCTTGATTCAAAAACTGGAGAGATCGTCTTGGGGACGTTTCAACACTTTAATCGTGAATTAAAACGAACTATTATTTTAATTACGCATGAACTTGATGTCGCACAACATGCTGATCGTATTATCCATATCAAAGATGGAAAAATTGTTGAAGATAGAAAAAATCTGAATAAGAGAGTAATTGAGCATGTAAAATATTTATGACAATAAAAGATTTACTTCACGAAACGACATCGGCATTGCTTGGCAACAAGGTTCGTACGGGACTAACAATGCTTGGAATTATTATTGGCATCGCTTCCGTGATTGCCATGCTTGCTGTTGGACAAGGTGCAAGTGGTTCTATTCAGTCTAGTATTCAGGCACTTGGTTCTAATTTGTTATTGGTGAGTCCTGGAGCTCAAAGAGGACCCGGAGTACAAGTGAGTGCTGGCCGTGGTTCATCGCAGACGCTTACCCGGGCAGATGCAGATGCTATTGGAGTATCAGTTTCTTCTGTTGCTGCCGTTGCCGCCAATGTTTCTACTCGCCTACAAATAGTTGTATCTGGTGCAAATACAAATACGTCTATTATTGGTACGGTGCCAGAGTATGCAGTGGTTCGGAATGTAGAAATTGCAGAAGGCGACTTTATTACCGAAGAAGATGTAAGAGATTTGGGTCGTGTAGTGGTGCTTGGTCCCACGACACGAGATGATTTATTTGGGATTGACGGAGAGTCTGTCGGGAAAACAGTGCGTGTAAACGGTATTAATTTTAAGGTTATTGGAGTTACAAAATCTAAGGGTGGTTCTGGTTTCGGTAATGCTGACGATCGAGCATACATACCACTGACATCTGCACAGAAGTTTCTAACTGGGAATATATATGTAAGTGAAATAAGTGTACAAGCCGAGAGTTCTGATGTTATGGCTGATGTGCAGAGTCAGATTACAGCGCTTCTTTTAGATCGACATAATATTACCGATCCAACATCGGCTGATTTTAATGTATTAAACCAAGCAGATATTATTTCTAGTGCGTCATCTGTTACTAATATTCTCACTATCCTTTTGGCGTCTGTGGCGGGCATCTCTCTTGTTGTTGGAGGTATTGGAATTATGAATATGATGTTAACCACAGTGACGGAACGTACGAGGGAAATTGGTCTCAGAAAAGCTATCGGTGCAAAGAAAAAAGATATCAGTGCTCAGTTTTTAATTGAGTCAATTGTTCTTACGTTTACGGGCGGAATTCTTGGGGTAATATTAGGTTGGACAGTTGCGTTTATTATAACTGCAACAGGATTGTTGACTGCACAGGTCTCTCTTTTTGCAGTGCTGCTTGCATTTGGTGTGGCGGCAGCAATAGGTATTATTTTTGGTTATTATCCAGCTAAACGTGCTGCGGGTCTGAACCCGATTGAAGCATTGCGTTATGAGTAGAACAAAATACCAGCCCGAAGATGCTGTTTTAGTCGATGGGAATATCTAATATTTTTCCAGGGGAGTGATGTCCAGAAATAATACGTATTTTTTTTGGCGTAATGTTAAAATGCTCCGCGATTATTTCTATAACTCTTCTATTTGCGCGATTATTTTCTGCTGGTTCTCGTACGGATATATTAAAATGATCCGTGCTTTTTTGTGTAAGAGTATCTTTTTTTGAGTCGGGAGTGACGCGAACTTTTATATACATACAGGCTATCATATCAGAAAAAAATATTGTTTGTCATGGAATAATGCCCTTGCACATTTTTATATTTCGTTTTGATTTTTTAATTACAAAATTGCCGAAGTGGGCCATTTGTGATGACAATACTTTTTTAAATAAAATAAATTAACACATTCTTAATTAACCGTTCACCGCATTCTCACTCTTTTGTTTTAATAATTACCCATGAATTATGAAATCCCATTCCTTGTTGCACCAGACTTTTTAAAAAAGTTTTGGCGTGCCGGGGCGCGGATTTCATAATTTAAAAAGGTCGGCGAAAATAATTTCTTTAGGTTTTGTATTACTACTTTATTTTAAAAATATATTATGAAAAAAATTTTTGCTTTCACTTCAATTATTGCTTTAGCTCTTGTTTTTGCTCCAGCGGCATCTCATGCAGCTTGGAGTAATGACGTAAATATCACGACAACGAATTCTGCAGACATTGTTAATTCCTTTAATGTATCCGCACACACGGGTGACAATGTCTCAAAAAGTGGTTCTGGAGGTGCGTCTGGGGGTGGTGGTTCAGTAACAAATTCTGGCAGTGCTAACACAGGTGGGGCTGGAGGAGCTGGAGGTGCAGGCGGAGAGGGGGGTGTAATTGCAACTGGTGATGCTTCCGTATCAGTTCTGGTCACCAATATAGCAAATGATACTGACATAGAGGTTGATTCAACTGCATTGGCGGAGGATGCTTCCGATAACGATGTAAATATTATTACATCAAATACAGCAGCGCTACGAAATGAAGGAGTTCTATCAGCGTTCACTGGCTCAAATAAGGTAAAAGCTGGTTCAGCATCTAGTGATTTGTCTGGCACTGGTGGCAGTGTTGATTCAAGTGGTAATGAAAATGTCGCCGGTGCTGGTGGCGCCTCTGGAGCAGGAGGTATGGGTGGATCTATTGTAACTGGTCATAGCACTGTATCTGCAGATGTTATGAGTATTGTTAATATGACGGTTAAGCGTGTTATGAGATAACTACTTTTGTCGTCGGAGGAAAGGGATTTTTCCCTTCCTTCGGCAAGGTTTTGATGCGATGTCAAAACCTTGCCGAAGGAAAACCTTCCAATTCTATGAAAAAAGCATCATATATTTTCTGTTGTGTGCTGGTGTATTCTGGCTTCTATACTGCACTGATAGTATCGGCAGCTTCTTCCTCTGTGGTTAATTCAATCACGATTACTTCAGAAACTGGGGGTAATACTGTATTGGGCGGTGAAGAAAGTCGGGGTACTTCTAATACACATATCCAGGCAAAGACAATTATAGATGGTGTTGTAGTAGAGGATATTAATCAGAACTATTCTTCTACGAGTCCGGTTAATTTTAAAGAAACATACAATCAGAATATTGGATCGGGAAATGAAACGGAGACAGTGAAAACAATTATAAAAGTTCAGGCGCAGACAGGTCAAAGTTCATTGGTGGAAGATTTTAATAAAAAGAAAGCGGCGACATCAACAGCCACAACGTCTCTCGCACGTCCTGTGAAGACAACGCAAGATGGTCACGTTGCGGCTTCGAGTTCAGTATTATTAGCCGAAGGGGGTTTGAAAGCGCGAGGCCTTCTTCAACAATTTATATCATATGTATTTTCAATCTTTCGTTTCTAAACATATTGTTTCACAAGGCAGAGGGATTGTTTCCTTCTGTATAATTTTTTCTTTGCTCTTGGCCCAAGGTGGTGCGGTTATTGTTGCAGGGGCACAAACACCTGATTCTAGTTTAGGTACGACAACAGAGTCTAGCACCATAACAGAAGCTGCTATTGTGCCAGAGGAAAATGATTCTGTGACGTCTATTACGACTGGTGACGCATCTGCGGAGAGTAGTGTGGAAACTGGAACAAATACCAATCTTATTTCTGAGGGGCAGAGTACATCTTCCTCGGACACCCTAATGGCAACGAGTACACACGATTCTTTATTAGAAGTGGCTACGACTAGCGCAACTACTTCTTCCGATACCACTACCACAGGCACAAGCACGTCTCTAGTACCTGATGAGGGTACAGAGGTTATTGTGGACACAACAAGTACGTCCACTATTGTAAATAATGCCACAACTACTGCAAATACAGGTGTAAATGAAATTCAAAACGCAACATCGACCACGGCAACAAGCACTGCCACAAGTACAGCGGTTATCGATACTGGTGATGCGGCGGCTAGTACAAATATAATTAATGTTGCCAATGTTAATGTGTTTGATTCTAATGGAATGATCATGCTTCTTAATAGTTTATCTGGTATGACGGGTAATGTTGATTTGCGAGATGCACTCTCGGGAATTACTTTTGAATCATTCTGTGGCGAGGGGTGTGATGGAACGAGTACACCTTTATCTGCTCTCATTTCAAATAATAGTACATCAACAATTGATAATAACATTGTTGTTGGTGCTCAAACGGGGAATAACGGTATTTCTGGACCAGGCACTGACGGAACTATTATGACTGGGGATGCGTATGCGGCAGCCAATGTGGTAAATATGGCAAATACAAATATTGTTGATTCAAATTATCTCCTCTTTGTTTTTAATGGGCTGGGAAATATGATTAATGGTGATTTTATTTTGCCGAGCGCAGGATTCTTCTCTAACTTTTTTTCTGGAAGTTCAGGAAGTAGTATGTCGGGGCAGTCTACTCCCGCAGTCTTATCTTCCACAACTGATCTAGATATACAAAATGAGAATTCGTCGATAATCAATAATTCCGTTGATGTTCATGCGGGCACGGGGGATAATAGCGTGTCGTCTGAAATGGGATCTACAACAGCTTCTAGTAGTATTGTAACGGGAGACGCACAGTCTGGAACAAATATTTTTAACGAGACTAATAGTAATCTTGTCGGCGGCGGATCGTTCATGGTACTTTTTAGAGTTTTTGGAAAATGGAGTGGAAATGTACTAAATACTCCAGACGGAATTCAATGGAAAGAAACACCTCATGGGGTTGAACTTGTTGGAGATGTTCCTTCTGTTCTTGATTCAAGCGAGACAGATTCATCTGATCAAAATATATCAATTTCTAACAACAATAGTTCAAGTGTCACAAACAATATAGAGGTGTATGCGTTGACCGGAGATAATAAAATTACGGACAAAACTGGAAACTCTGAGATTGAGACTGGAGATGCATATGCAACAGCGAACGTAGTCAATATTACTAATACCAATATTGTTGGACGTAACTGGATTCTCGCAATCATTAATATCTTTGGTGATTGGGGAGGGAATATTTCTTTTGGTCAACCTGATTTGTGGGTTGCGGGGGAAGTGGAATCCCCTGGAAAGATTACGCGTGGTTCAGAACTAAAATACACATTTACTATTACAAACAAAGGCGATGCTCCCGCGCATGATGTTGTGTTAAAGAATGTTTTTGATAGTCCATACGTGTACTTTGGAGAGAGATCAACTGATGTTCCTAATAATATGTCTGACTGGAATATTGGAACATTGGCACCACAACAAACTGTTACTGTAGAAAAAGTGGCAACTGTAGACACGGGCTTGCCACGAGGGTCAACTCCCGTCTCGTCTGAAATTTCTGTGCAGGGGAATGAAACTGATGCAAATACAGTAGATAATAGTGACGTTATATCATTTGTAGCTTCCGGATCTACGTCTTCAAGGGGTGGGAGTAGACCTCGAGAAACAAAAATGCCATTACCAATACTTCTTGTTTCTACGACAAATGATGCGCTGACGACGCCTCTTATGGCTACTGCAAGTAGTAGTGTAAATTATACTATTACAATAGAAAACAATGGGGATACTTCGTATAATTCCATCCTTACAAACACACTCAAGGATAGTTCTGGGGGTATTGTTAGTCAGGAACAGTGGAATTTGGAAATGATTGCTCCGCGTGAAGAAGTTTCTGTTTCATATACAGCTATCTTTGGCACAAGTACACCCCCCGGAGTGTATACCAATTATGCTCAGGTGGTCGCGTCCTCTTCGGAACAACTTGGGCAGTCTGTTGTCTCAAATGTGGCGACGAGTGCTGTGGTTATTCTTAGCCCAGAGGTCTTTAATGCAGGATTTTCCTTTGCCACAACCACCCCTGTTCTTTCTACAGAGAACATTGAGCCACTTGCAGGGGCTATTTCAGACTCAAACATAGTTGATTCGTCCCCAGACGCTACTGCTGTGGAAAAAATAGATACTATAGTAAACAATCAGGTTGCAAATGTGGGAAGCGCGTGGAATTTTGTAGTGAGTCCATATTGGCTCATTTTCCCAATACTTGGACTGATATCACTGGCATTATTAAAAAAGAAGGGTAGTGTGAGACAGTTTGCGAGGATGAGAAATAAGTTTACGGTTTGGTAAATATCGTTCAGAATTTCTAAAAAAGAGTACGTGTAAAATTCTACTGAATTTTCACTCGGTCTCGGCTACCCGCCTGCGAAGCCTCATTTTTAGAAAATCCTCACTCCAGTAGAATAAGGTGTCCTTCGGACTCTAGGATTAGGGTACATAGAAAAGCCGCCTGAGTACAGGCGGCTTTTCTTGTATGTAGAGGAGGAAATGCCTTATTTTAAGCAAAATAACACATATTGACGGAAGTACTCAAAAGGTGTATAATAGTATGTAGAGTGACTGAAGTCACAAACCGACTTCCGCCGGGTTGCGGATTGAAATAAAAAGGAGGTCGTTATGACCAAGGTTCAGGGTAATTGCGTTATTTTCTTGCTTGTGTCATTGATCATTGTTGGTTTTTGTATGCTTCCGGTGAACAAGCGTGAAAAACTGCTTCAGAATCAGTCAACAATGGCGCCGGCGGCAATGTCTCAAAACACCAGAGTCTTTCTGGATTACGTCGCTGGCAAGACAATCTCCAAGACTGACGTGGACGAAGCCTTTTACATAAGGGGTTCGGCTGGTTGGCTCGACACGGAGAAGATTCTTCGTGTGGCGAATGATCTCAAGGTTCCATGGGCTCAAGTCCATGATACGCTGGTTGTTCTCAACGAGAACTCGACAGTCATGTACATCGGTTCACAGGACAAGATTCTCGCCAAGTTTCGGGCGACCACTCAGCCAACCACAGCGCCGACGGTTCAGGTGGAGGCGACAAGTCAGGGTTCGTTGCCACCGGCAAGTGTCGTCGTCTATGGATGCTGGGCTCGCAACTATGTGGAGTCGGCGTACCAGGCGACTCATGATATGGGTCGGTGGGAATAAGGAAGATTACGTTTGGTTCTAGTGCCCGTGAACAGCAGTTCGCGGGCATAGTTTTTATAAAAAAACCGGCTGATGGCAGCCGGTTTTGTTTTTAATCAAAAAACTTTATGAGATAGGAGTCGATTTCTCGTTGATCCATATCGTAAAAATTCTTTTTATCTCGGTAGAGTTTTTTGGCGAGACTCTCTCCGACATATCTCCAATGCCAAGGTTCATATTGATAATAAGCATTGTTCTGCGGGTATGAAAGTATAAAACCATATTTATAGGCATTATCTTGAAGCCATTTGTATGCAATCGTTCCATCAAATTGAGAATAATCTGAACCTAATTTGGCGGTGGTGAGATCAACTGTTGTTCCGAGTTGGTGTTCAGAATATCCCTGGTCTGCAGAGAATTTATTCGCGCCCGCACCATAGATCACTTTGTAGCTCGAGTTTAGTGAAGTCTGTTCTCCAAAAGAGCGGTATGCAGAGATGATTCGTAAGTCAGTCCCTGTAGCTTGTACGTCCTCTAGCATTTCTTTTAGGTGGGGCCAAACACCAGATAGTATTTCAAGGGGGCGTTCTTTGTTGTTGAGATATTCGGTGGAGATTAGCCGCAGTCTTTTGGGTGTGTAATGTTCGTTAAGAAAAAATACTTTTGAATATTTTTGTAATAATTGTTCGTCTATTGCGTTAAGTTTTTCTAACTCACTAACAGAGCTAGAAATATCTTCAATCTGTTCATTAAAAAGATTGTTCTTCTCTTGTTCGGTAGCAAGGGCCTCGCTTAGATTAAACTTATCGGTTTCAACTTGGGTCAGTTTTTCGCTTAGGTCTCTATTGAGCTGAATTTCTGCTTGAAGCGCTTGGTGAGTGTTGCGTGCGATCAAATAGTAGCGGACTCCTCCCACAGCACATAACACAGTAATCCCAATAGTTATAGGGAACACAAAATGCTTATATTTTGAAAGGGATTCTGAAAAAGATGGGTTCATGGGTAAGATTATACCATAAATACTGCTGCTTGTGGTTTTAGCCGTTACTGAGCTTAAACCCTAACCAAATGCCCCCAATCCCACCTACTGCGGAGAGCGTGATTGACCACATGGAGAGAAATCCCGCCCCCCAGAGATTTGGTACGTAGCTACCAATAGTAGAACCCACAATCATTCCGATCCAGATGAGAGATTTTGATTCCATGCGGATAGTATATCAAAAAATTAGTTCTTGTGTTTTTTAACTTAATATAATATTAAATATATAGCCCGTCGCAATAATCCCTGTAGCGACTATGCCAGCAAAAATGAGAATAAGTTGGGTTTTCATAACCTTCTTTAATATGATAAATTCGGGTAATGATAGTGCGGTGACTGACATCATGAACGCCAACGCTGTCCCTACACTGACTCCCTTTTCCAAAAGAACACTCACAAGAGGAATGATGCCTGCCGCATTTGAATATAGTGGTATCCCTATAATTACTGCAACAGGGACGCTGTACCAGTGAGATGAGCCAATAATAGCAGTCAGGGCACTCGCTGGAACATAGCCATGAATAAGTGCTCCCAATCCGATGCCGACCAAGAGATAGGGCCAGACTTTTTTGATAATACCCAGTGTGTATTCGGAAGCAAAGTAGGCTCGTTTGGAGACGCTTATTTTTGTTTCTTCAAAATGAGCTGAAATTTTTTGTTTAAACACAAAGTCTTCGATGAGGTTTTCTGGTTTTAGGCGTCCAATGATAATACCACTCAGTATCGCGATTATTAATCCTGTGATGACATAGAGGAGTGCAATTTTCCAACCAAACATTCCCAATAGAAGCACAAGAGCGACTTCGTTAATCATTGGAGATGATATGAGAAAAGAAAATGTTACTCCAAGTGGCACCCCTGCCTGTATAAAACCTAGGAAAAGGGGAATAGCACTACAAGTACAGAATGGAGTAATGATTCCAAATAAAGACGCCAAGATATTACCAACGAATTCATTTTTTCTTACGAGAATACTACGTATTTTTTCCGCGGGTATAAAAGTTCTTACAAAAGAAATGGTGAAAATGATAATGACGAGCAGGAGAAGTATTTTGATTGTGTCATATATGAAGAAGTTCACAACGTGTGCAATGTGTGTTTCTGTCTGGATGTTTAAAATAGTAAAAGTTAGAAAGTCTGCAACAATTTTAATAGGATAAAATATGTCCATGTAAATAAATTATTAAGCAGACTGTTGTAAAATTATATTTTTTATTTTCTCCATATCCGCCGTTGCTCCAACCAAGACAACCTTATCGTTAATGACAAGCACGGGGCTCTGTAAAAGTCCCATTGCCACTATTTTCTGAATATCGCTTATATATTCGATTTCTGCCGTAATACCCATATCTCTTACGGTAGTTTGTACCAACTCAAACATTTTTTTACATGTAGGACATCCTGAACCAAGCACTTGGATTTTCACGAGATATAGAGATTATTTAGCGAGTAATGATTTAAATACTTCTGGTTGAAAACCAACAATGATATTGTTATCTATTTGAATTACAGGCACGCCCATCTGACCGCTTTTTTCTACCATTTCTTCACCAGCCTTTCTATCTTTGCTAACGTCAATATCTTCAAAGGGGACATTATTTTCTTTAAAGAAATCTTTTGCGTAAACACAGTATGGACATGTTGGCGTTGAATAGACTTTTACGGTGTGGTTTTTCATATTGTTTTTTAATTATTGTTAATTTGTAATTATTTGTATTTACAGATCAATTTTTTAAGATCTGATACAAAAGGTTTGTCGGGAAGTTGATAAAAAGTACATTTGCCTTCTTGTGTGGGGTTAAGTAAGCCGTCGCGTTCCATAATGTGTAAGTGATGGGATACAATTGCGACGCTCATGGCGAGTTCTTTTGCAATGTCTGATACGCAAATTTTTTTATTATTAAAAATAACGCATAGAATTTTTAGACGGTTTTCTTCACCAACAGTCTTTAGTGCTTGTGCTAGTTCGTTCAAATGCATGTTTGAATGATATACCTAATAGAAAAAGATGTCAACAAAGTAAAAACTCACACAATCTACAAATTGTGTGAGTTTTTTATTAATTTTTGTTTAAAGTTATTTCTGAAGTTTTTTCTGGGGTTATAGTATTCTTGATAATATCCCAGTAGGTTGAGTCTCCTTTTTTTGTTTTTTGCCAATACCACCATTCTGATCCCCACATATAGACTCGCGATGCTCCAACACGGCGAGCGTAATTAATATTTTTTTCTAATTGTCGCGGATTCATTGTTTGTTCTTGTGTAGAAATGTCTGTGGTGAGGGGGGATCCATTATGAAACCATGGTTCACCTTGCAGTTCTGAAATAAAGAAATTATCAAAACTGTTACCAAATAAACGTGCTTTTATTCGGTAAAGTCCTGCGGGAAGATAGTCGTAGTGCCACACGAAGCCGTAGCGAGAAATGATAAGTCTGTATAGCGTTGAGCCGAGGATGTCTCCTGTTTTTGATGCTGAATACCATATAGACATCTCACCACTGTCCGTCATAACAATTTTACGGGTGGGATCCAATTGTCGTACGAGTGCGACTTCACGTTCAACGAGTGTTTTGTCAAAGGCATCGCAATCGCCAAAATCAAATTTGATAAAAGGCTCGTTTTCAATTTGCCAGTATTCTATGGATGGATTATTTTTGTATCTTTCAATCGCGTGTTGTATATAAGAGAGTACTTCTGACTGTCTTTTTTCTTTACTAAGTTCTCTTGCCCACTGGGGAAAATAACATTCTGGCCACCGGGGTATTTTTTGTCCGACGACAAAAAGAATTTTTGTATTATGTTTTCCCGCCTCATTCACAAGATAATCTGTTTCGGAAAAATCAAATGTTCCTTGTTGGGGTTCGAGCTTATTCCAGGGAGCGGATAAGCGTATCATTGTGGGTTTGAGGTCAGCAAGTATTGCTTGATATGTTTCTTTCCAGTCAAGGCCGAGAGACTCAGCGTATTCTGGACTGAAACTTACGCCAAATCGGGTGTTGGAGATATTATAAGAAAGAGTCCATAGAATCCCATATATAAGAATGAGTATACCTATCAGTATTACGAGTATTCTTTTAATATATTTTAAAATTTTTTTATACATACTATGTTAAATCAGCTCTAAAGAAATAAAAGACCCGTAACGATAAGTACTATTGCTAGCGTCTGCATGATAAATTCTTTTCGAGTAAAATCTTCGGAGAATATTTTAGGGCGCATTTTTGTAAGAAGAAATATAAAAATAAATACAAGGACATATTGTAAGCCAGCAAGCGCATTGACGATTGCCACACTTCCTATTGCAATAGCGTATTGAATACAGAGGGTGGAAACAATCCCAAGAGTTTTTGTTGTTGCAAACTTTGTGATTGATCCTTTTTGTTTTTCTACAGGTTGTTGCTGTGACTGTTCTGGAATGGCAACTTTTTTGTTGAATATTTGTTTTCTAAAGCGGGGAATTAAAATAATGGCAATACCAACAATTCCTATTGAGCTTTTTGTCCAGATGAGTCCATTAATGAAGGGGTAGAGGGTGTAGATGTGTTTTGCGGAGATGTGTGAAAATGCAAATAGTAATCCGGAAATTATCGCCCACAGGAAGCCAAGATAGAGACCTTTTTCTCTATTGCTTTTTTCATAGGAAAGAAAAAAGCTTGCGCCAATGAGAAGGGTGAGTCCTATTTTTTCATGCGGACTAAATGATGTGTTGAGTACAAAATACGAAAGAATAGCAGTTGCGACTGCGACTACCGCACCGACAAGTGGTGTAAGGTGGCTCGCTTCTCCGTGTCTGAACGCTATGTACATGGCCCACACTCCAAGACCGAAAGATATACCTGAGCCGAGCGACCACAACAAGTCTATGTTGTGTGGAAATCCAAAAAACGGTAGAAGGACTACAGTTATTGCTGAGAAGATTGTTGTGTAAAAAGCATATACTGCCGGATGTTTGAAGTTTGTTGTCAGAATACTTTTGTCTAATATTGAGACAAAAGCTAGAGCTGCATATCCGACAGATGCAAAGATAAATGAAGTGATCATAAGAAGTGGATATCTTGTATCTCTGTTTTGGTGCCTTGAGTAACGACGTTTATAATATTTTTTGTGCCATGTTTCGGACCATTCAAATAACCGTCCAGCGCTCCTTCAGCGAGAAGTCCTGAATTAATCCAGTCAAAAAGCCATTGGTGGGTATATCGTGAATCATCCTGCTGGAATCCAGCACCAATCATTTGCAACCAAGATTTGTTGAATGTTTCTTGGGATCCGACAGTTGGTGCCATGATGATTGGAAGTCCGAGTCCTGCGTAAAATGAAAGCTCGCTCGGTTTTGTCCAGAGTAGATCAGTTTCTTGTAGGATCATGTCGAACTCCTTGAAATATTCAAATTTGTTTTGGTTGTATATAATCTGTATTCCGTTGTTATAGAGATCTTTTAAATTATTTTTTTCAATTGCTTCTTCAAATTTTTCTTTAATTATTTTTGATGAGCCTGCTACGAGATTTATTTTGATGGCCCCTTTTTTAATAGCTTCTGATAGGGATGAGAGAACTTGAATACCGATTTCACTCTGTGCTCCAGCACCACCAATAGCGAAAGTGATTGTGATAGGAGTGTTGTCATATATCGCTCGCTTGATTTTTCCACAGTGTGCAGAAATAGTTTTGTTGAATTTTTTTTCAAAAATACCACGTGGGTCAAGTTTAATTATTCTGCGAGAAAGAGCCTTGAGTAGAACATTGTCAGTATCGTCTGTTCCAATAAGTTCTTCAGGAAGCGGAAAACCAGTCACAATTATTTTTTGAGAGTTTACGCCATACATCTGTAATCGTTCTTGCACTCGGCGAGTTGGGGCAAGATAGGTAATTCTGCTTGTCTCTGGATTTAAAGGTGCCCACGCACGAGAGATATCGGTATCCGTGCAAAGACAATAGATGTCACCGGCATATCCATGTTCTTCGGCAAAAAAGGCTGCAGTAAAAAATGTCGCCACAAAAGGGAGGGGTTTTTTGTTGAGAGTATCTATCAGATCTTTTCCAAAACCTTTATGTATTGCTCGGTATGTTTTTTGTAGTTGGGCTGTTGGTTTTGAAAGGTCTCGTTTTGGGTAAAACTGTTCAATCGTCTGAAAGAAATCTAAAATACCGAAGATTATTTTCCCAACAAGAGGAAAACTCGTCATTTTGGAAAACCAATTATATCTTTTTTCCATTGTGTCCCAGATAATTTTATCGCTTTGTGCAATGCCGGGATAATTGTTTGCTGCGATAATCATGGGTTCTTTTATATTCCACTGTGGTGGTGTGGTTGCAATTGAAAGGAGGGGAAAACCGGCTCGCTGGTGTCCATATCCCATATCAACAGCGACTACGTATACATGTTCATGTTTCATATAGATAGATTATAGCAAGTAATCTATCTGTTGTGCCATGATATAACTGTGAATAATAGAGCCTGTTTACAATCTAATGTTTGAAACAAAAAAGACGAGCGAGTTTTGGAAAACTCGCTCGTCTTTTTTGGTATGTAATAATTACAAGCTGAATGTGGTGCCGAGGAAATATGGCCAAAGGATAATGGCGAGTACTCCTTTCCAGAAGGCGAGGTGAAGAAAGCCTATGGTGAAAAGCCATGCTCCTACCCATAATAACCCCGCACAACCACCTTGATTGACGTTTATTTTTTGCATGGTTTCAGTGTATAATTTTTTTATGTGAAATGAGGGAAGAGTTTTATTGCTATGGTAGGATGAGATAAGTATAAAAAATCCGTCGGGAACCACTTGGTGGTTCCCGACGGGGTATTGGCTGTATGCCGAGATAGGGGGGTTACCCATGCTTGACTTGCGGAGTGAGGAATCTTTGCCCGCTCGCTTTTTTCTGACGCATCCACTTCGTGATCATCCGGTCGTAGTCCGAGGTAGCTGCAAAGACCTTGATCACCAACCTCTCGCGCTGGTCTTCCGAGATAGCGCCGGTTACAGTCAGTGATGCAACCACCCACTCATAATCGGTAGGATCAATGACCGGGATTGTCGAGATCCCGTTCTTGGACGCTGCGCGGATGAGCGAGGGGCCGCCGATATCAATCTCCTCAATGTCAGGTTTGTTCTTGAAGTCGTACAGATTGACCACGACGAGATCAATCAGGTCGATGTGGTGCTCGACGAGCGCCGCAAGGTGTGCGGGAATGGCTCGTGCGGCGAGTATGCCGCCGAAGATGTTTGGATGGAGTGTCTTGACACGGCCGTCCAGCATTTCGGGAAAGCCCGTGACCTGCTCAATCGGAGTTACCTCGATGCCGACTGCCCGCAGTGCTTTCGCCGTCCCGCCGGTAGAGATGAACTCCCAACCTAGGGTGGCGAGCGGAAGAAGTTTTTCCAACCCACTCTTGTCCGTAACCGACACCAGTGCTCTTGGCATTGCCATGAGAACTCCTTTTTAGGATTTTCTGCCACTGAAAGCCGTGGCCGCTTAACCGTTCTGAATGTAAGACTACGTATTTAATTTTTTATGTCAAGATTTTGTACTCGTCCACCACATATGAGACTCTGACGCTGGTAATGTAGACACAATATACCTCAAAGGAGATACAAGACCAAGCGACCAATGAGGACGCCTAGTGTTGTACCAAAGTAACCAATTAATGAGAGCTTCATTAAAAGCATCAATGTCATGAGCTAAAAGTTTTCTGTTTCTGTTAACAAAAGCTTCCACAACAGTTCGGTTGAATCGTTCAACTTCAGCGTTCATTTTTGGCGATCTTGGATATGTGTGAAAATGAACGATGTTGTTCTTTTCAAGCAGAACGTCAAAGTGGTCAGCAAACTCACTACCATTGTCTGTTTGCACATGCGTAACAGGAAGTGGTGCAACATGTTTAAACTTCATCATGAAGTCAGCAGATGCTTTTGATGAATGAGAAGTATACGCATATGCAAAAGCAAATTTTGATTCGCAATCAATACCAGTGAGCAAATATCTTTTAATACCATCGGTGAAGCGGATGACCGAATCTGCTTTAACTAGTCCTCCTTCGTGACCTTTAGAACGCAGTTTCTTGCGTTTAACTCTGATTTTCTCTCGAAAGGTATCTGATTTTGCATAGTATGAAAGTTTCGTATATTTTGGAAGTTTTCCTTGTTTCTTGAGATCATTTAACATTCGACCGACAGTAGATGCGGAGAGATCGGCAACCTTGTCTTCTTTCATGAGTACCGCCAGTTTGTCTTTGGAAAGTCTTGGATCATTCTGGCGTTCCTTGAGAATGAAATCTTCTACAACTTTTGGGATGACACGTTTTCTTCTTTGTTTAGGAGCAGTACTTTTTTTGTTGAGAAACTCCAGTTTTCCCATACCATCTCGAAGTTCTTTTTGCCAGCGAAAAAGAGTTGGTCTTGAAATGCCAAAGGCTTCTTTAGTGGCAGTTGTTCCATACTTCTCCCAAAACGCTAATATCCTGCACCTTTCTTTTGCGGTTTCGCTAATCATATACTTGAAGCGTATCACACGCTCCCAAGTACTAATGAAGCCCTTTGTTCCTCTAAATTTATTGAAAATGCGCATATGAAAACTCTAATTAAAGAGTCTCATATGTTTCTGAACTTATGCAGGTTATGGCAAAAAACGCCTTAGCAGGAGAGCCCCAAGACTAACTGTTGAAAAAAGCCTCAAAAGTGCTAAGGTGTATACATACAAACTTATACCATGAGAATTCTATTCATCTCAAACGACCTTATAGCTGGAAATCTCGCCTATCGCCTCAAACAAGAAGGTCATGATGTTAAGTTGTTCGTTGAAGAACCCCTCAGTAAAGAATGCTTCTCTGGATTAGTAGAAAAAATCGAAGATTGGAAAAAGGAACTTGATTGGGTTGGAAAAGACGGGTTGATTGTTTTTGATGACGCAGGATACGGTGAAATGCAAGAAAAGCTTCGTAACGATGGCTATACTGTATTTGGCGGTTGCTATGTTGGCGACAAACTTGAAACAGAAAGAGAGTACGGCCAAGCAATCTTCAAAGAATACGGCCTCAAGACAGCTCCCCTCAAAAACTTTTCTTCTGTCCAAGATGCAATTGCATATGTAAAGAAAAATGGTGGGTCCTGGGTTATCAAACAAAACAACCACAACTTCAAACATCTCAGCTACGTGGGTAAATTTGAGGACGGAAGAGATATTGTTAACGTTCTAGAAAACTACGAACTACGCAACGGAGAGATAGACAAAATTACTCTGCATAAAAAGATTGAAGGCGTGGAAATAGGAGTGGGTAGATATTTTAATGGAACAGACTGGGTAGGGCCAATAGAATATAATATAGAACATACGAAACTATTCCCTGGCTGTATTGGACCGACAACGAGCGAAATGGGAACTCTTGCTTGGTATGACGATGATGAATCAGGCAAACTTTTTAAAGAAAATTTAAATCTTCTCAAGCCATTCCTGCAACATATAGGCTATCGAGGTGATTTTGAAGTCAATTTTATAGTTAACGAGACGGGTGCATATCCACTGGAAGCAACCGCGCGTCTCGGCACCCCCATCATTCATTTGCATGATGAGATACACGAGAGTCCATGGGGAGAATTTTTATATGCCATCGCCCGTGGTGAACAATATGATTTAAAATACAAGAAAGGATTTGGTATTGTCGTTGTTATTGCCACTCCCCCATTCCCATACTCAGAACGTGCTTACAATAGACTTTCAAACAACAACTCATACCGCTACAACATATATTTTGATCACGAGATGAGCGCAGAAGAAATGAGCCATATTCATTTTGAAGAGGTGGCTGTGCGTGCTACTGATCCAAAACAACTCTATGTTGCAGACAGCCGAGGTAATGTTCTCTATGTTACTGGTATGGGACAAACAATCCAGGAAGCACGGGATATCACCTACGAAAAAATAAAACCGATTGTTATTCCTAAAATGTTCTACAGAAACGATATCGGAGTCGAATTTGAAAAAAATAGTCTTGGAAAACTTAAGGAATGGGGCTACATAGCCGACGGAGAAAAAAGTGAGGTAGCAGAAATGAACACAATTAGTGAGAAAACGATCGTAGGAATATAATTCGCATCCAAAAGAACAAAAAACCGCCACACGGCGGTTTTTTGTTACAGACTATTTTTATGTTTCTAAAAGCTCTCGTATCCCATCTTCAATATTCACTGTTGGCTTCCAGTCGAGAAGTTTCTTAGCAAGCGCATTATCAGCAAGAGTGTGTTTCGGTTCTAAACGTCCAGAAATATGTTCAACGGGACCGCCAATAAGCTCGGCAATTTTATTAATTGAAACATTATTCCCCGCCCCAATATTTATCACCTCACCCTTCCCCACCTTATCACTTTCCATTGCCAAGATATTTGCTCGCACAACATCACGCACATGAGTAAAATCGCGAGTCTGTTTACCATCTCCAACAATAGTCATTGGCTTCCCTACCTGTCGCTGTTTCAAAAAACTCGGGATTACAAGTGCATATGCACCCTCAGAACTCTGCCTCAAACCATATACATTAAAATATCTGAGACTGACTGTAGGCACCCTGTACACCTCGCTCCATGTCTTGCAATATATTTCTCCAACATATTTTTGTAAGCCATAGGGACTCTTGGGCATTGCAGTCATAGACTCAACCAGTGGCATTGTTGGTTGGTCACCATATACAGAACTTGAAGCAGAATAAATAAGTTTTTTGACCCCTGCCCATCTACATGCCTCAAGCACATTTATTGTTCCGCCAATATTAACTTCGTTTGTTTCCTGAGGATGTTCTATAGAATACTGAACGCGAGGCAAAGCAGCACAATGGAAGACGTACTGAACATCTTTAAATACTTTCTTTATTGATTCCAGACTACACACATCGGCAATATGAAGTGTTGCTTTTTTGTTCACATTTTCTCTCCTCCCTTCAGATAAATTATCTATAATATGCACATTGAAACCTCTTTCAACTAATGCATCAACTATATTAGAGCCAATAAAACCGGCACCGCCGGTTACAACAACTTTTATAGTTGATGGCGGGATAGTGACTCGTTTTAGTCTACTTCGTTTTGTATTTTTATTTTTCATTATCATCATAGGAAGAGACATTATAACGTATCTAGACAACCAGTCACTGTGGATTACTCACAAAAACTACACTAGCCCACAGAATATTTTTTTACGCATGAAAAAATAATTTTTATCCACACACAAAGCCGTTCGCTGATAAGCGAACGGCTTTGTGATTTATTTTTCGTTTTCTTTTTCTATTGCCGACGTAGAGCGAACGAACTGAAAAAGTGCTGACTTTTTCAGTTCTGAGCCGAGGAAGGCATCAAAGGGTAAATACCCTTTATTTCTCCATCTCCAACAGCTCCCTTATCCCCTCCTCAATTTTCATTGATGGTTTCCAGCCAAGTAACTTACGGGCACGTGAATTATCTGCAAGGGTGTGTTTCGGTTCAAGACGTGCGGGGATATGCTCTGCGGGACCGCCAATGAGTTTGGCGATTTCATTCACGGAAATATTCTGTCCGGATCCTATATTAATCACCTCGCCCTTCCCCACCTTATCGCTCCCCATCGCTAAAATATTTGCTTGTACAATATCTCGCACATGAGTGAAGTCGCGAGTCTGTGTACCATCTCCTGTAATAGTCATCTTCTTGCCCTCACGATGCTGTTTGAGAAACCGGGCAATAACAAGTGCATAAGCACCCTCTTCGCTCTGGCGAGGGCCGTAGGCATTAAAATAGCGCAAACTGACGGTAGACAAGCCATACACCTCACTCCACGTTTTACAATAGAGTTCCCCGACATATTTCTGTAAACCATAGGGACTTTTTGGACTGGCAAGCATACCTTCCACAAGAGGCATTTTTGTCTGATCACCATATGCCGCAGATGAGGCGGAATAGATAAGTTTTTTCACCCCTGAAGCGCGACAGGCCTCAAGCACATTTATTGTTCCGCCAATATTAACCTCGTTTGTTTCTTGAGGATGTTCTATAGAATACTGAACTCGAGGCATCGCAGCAAGATGGAATACATAGTCAGCACCTTTGAATAATTTTTTCAGAGCTGTGAAATTACAAATATCTGCGACATGAAGATGTGCCTTTTTATGCACATTCTTTCTCTTCCCCTCCGAAAGATTATCTACAACATGAACATCGAAACCCTTCTCCACAAGTGCATCTGTTAGATTTGAACCTATAAATCCTGCTCCACCAGTGACGACAACTTTGATTTTTGAATCATTCTTCAATGCAGGCATAAAAATTAAATATGATTTTTAATGTATTCAAACGCCTCTTTAAACATGTCGCGAGCATCGTCAAAAGAAATTGTGGCAAGTGCTTGCTCAAATGGGAACCACTGACAATCACGGATCTCGGAAGGTTGTGGAGTGACAGACTGCCCTGGTGCGATGCCCACAAAAAATGTGAGTGTCCTGTGATATTTCTTTCCTTCACGCTCAAAGGAATACTCATTTACATACTTAGGCGAGTCTTGTATAAGAACCCCCGTAAGCCCAGTCTCCTCTCGAAGCTCTCTTTCGGCAGCAGCAACATCGGTTTCATTACCCTCTCGGTGACCCTTTGGGAAAAACCAATTTCCTGTCTTAGAACTTCGGACAAGTAAAAAGAACAGCTCGTTATCTTTCTTAAACACAGGAATAACCCCGTAAGAACTGTCTTCTATTACAGTTTCGTTTGTAGTCATTTGTTCCATGATAGCATAAAATCGGGGTGTTTTCCTAAACGCCCCGATTTTCTTAAACCCCAGTTCGTGAAATAAGAGCCTTGAGCGTTTTAAGTGCAATTTTAATGTCTAGCACAACAGAGCGATTTTTGATGTAATACAAGTCGTAGGAAAGCTTTGTTTTAGTCTCAGATGCTGCCGCGTCAAACTTGGGCGGAGCGACCTGGTACAGCTGTGCCCACCCAGAAAGACCGGGCTTAATTAAGTGGCGGATATTGTAATATGGAATCTCTTTTTCATACACCTTCACAAGTTCCGGCATTTCAGGACGAGGACCAATAAGTGACAAGTCCCCTTTCATCACATTCCACAACTGAGGCAACTCATCAATACGAGTCTTACGAAGAAAAGCGCCAACACGAGTAATGCGACGTGCATTATTACCCTCGCGAAGATCCACAGACATGCTGCGGAATTTAATCACTCGAACAGTTTTGTTGTTTACCCCCACACGCTCTTGAATAAAGAAAAATGGCTTGCCGTCTTCTATCAAAATCGCAAACATAACAAAAGGAGTAATAATAAGAGCAATGATTCCGAGAATAACAGCAATAATAATATCCATCACACGCTTTAGGGCATCATAGGTCACTTTTGGTGAAACAGAAATGTTTTCCAAAAACCAATTATATCTCACAAGTGAAAGAGGAATCCGATCGAAAATATCCTCATATATTTTATGCATATCAATAAAATGTACCTTTGAAAAAATGAGATTGTATAATGAGGGCAAAATAGGTTCCACTTTTTCATTACGCAAATCAATGGCGATCATATGAATATCCTCTCCGTACACCCGAGAGACAATCTCTTGTTGAAAATCAACACCCTGAACCTTGTCCAAGTCTAACGACGACACGAAGCGAATATTATAACGTGAATTATTATTAACCTCCTCCACCAGTTCTTTCATTTCTGAACCAGATGCTACAATAATTGCATTCTCTTTCTTCCCTGCTCCAAAAAACTCCACCCCATAAATACGCCATAGAAGCATGAAGCCAAAAGATATAATGAGATATATAAAAAGATTTGTTTTTGGGGTTATTCCAAAGTACGGAATGAAGTAAAAGAAAAGAACAGCAATAATGCTATTTATTACCTGAGCCTGAAATATAATATGCGGCAATTTCTTTTTAAGAAAAACTGTGTGCTTTTCATAGAGGCCAGCAATATAGAAGACAGCAATCCACACCGCAAAAAGCATTGAAAACGGTACGGCATGACTCACGAAGAGTTCTTGGGATGGTAATCCACCATATCGGACGACGAGCATTATCCATAGAGAAATAAAGAAAAAAATGATATCCCCAAGGAATAGCACGAGTGACTCTTTTTTACCGTTATAAACCATAATGAAGCATACTACAACAGTTTTGGCATTTGATAAAGACCTCAAATTCACCGCCCCACCCTAAAAAGGTCGGACCTTTTTATGACAACTTTTGAAATACTTGTCTAGGAATTGCTGTTTTAAAGGGTTATTTTGTGTATAATACAACAATGAAAAACAAGAAAAAGGTCCTTCATCTCATTACCAAATCCAACTTTGGTGGCGCACAACGGTACGTCTTTGACCTAGCGACATCTCTACCGAAAGAAGCGTACGAAACAACTGTAGCATTTGGTGGACATGGAATTCTTGAAGAAAAGCTACACACTGCAGGCATACGGACAATCACCATACAAAACCTAGAGCGCAATATTGGTATTTTGAAAGATATCTCACTTGTATTTTCATTACGAAAGTTATTCAAGAGCGAAAAACCAGATATTGTACACGTAAATAGCTCAAAAATAGGCGGCGTAGGAGCCTTGGCAGCACGCTGGGCCGGTATTCCGAAAATCGTCTTCACAGCTCACGGCTGGGCATTCAACGAGCCACGTGGATATTTTTCACAAACAGCCATCAAGTTCCTCTCGTGGCTCACCGTGCTTTTTTCTACCGATGTAATCGTACTTTCACAAAAAGAATTTGACCAGGCGAGCGATTGGCTCTGCACACAAAAGAAGCTGCGGATCATTCCTACAAGCGTCACGGCGACAACCTTTGCAACCCAGACAGAATCACGCAATGCAGTGGCGCCACACATAGAACCGGGGAAAGTATGGCTTGGAAGTATCGCGGAACTGCATCGCAACAAAGGACTCGATATTCTCGTGGATGTTTTTGCAGAGATTGCACACACATACCCCAACACAGTCTTGGTTTTGATTGGCGGCGGCGAGGAAGAAGAAAATCTCAAGAAAAAAATATCTGAGTATGGGTTGCAAGAGCGAGTGGTTCTGCCTGGATATATACTCGACGCAAAAAAATATCTTCCAGCGTTTGATATATTTGTACTCCCCTCCCGCAAAGAAGGCTTGCCGTATGTGATTTTAGAGGCTGGGCAAGCAGGTGTACCAATTATCTCAACAAGTGTTGGGGGAATACCAGAAATAATAGAAGATATGAAAAGTGGCATACTCGTGCGCCCACAGTCTGTATACGAACTCAAAAAAGGGCTAGAATATGCACTCACCCATTCCGAAGAAATGAAAAAGTATGCGCGAACACTTCAAGAAAAAATCACTCAAAATTATTCACTGGAAAAACTTTTAGAAAAAACAGAAGAAGTATATAGAAAAAAATAAGGAGAAATAAACCGCGCCCCATGGGGCGCGGTTTATTTCTCCTTATACTTTATTATGCCCCCACCCCCACAATCTCGTTTCGAGCACTGTCTTTATGTGCTGGGCGACTATATCGACGCATGCCCATCAACAAACCAATTGCGCCAAATTCAGTGAGCAAATGTGATCCTCCATAACTCATAAAAGGCACAGTAACACCAGTTACAGGCAACAAACCAATATTCATACCGATATGGACAAGAAAATGACTGATAAACAATATAGCAACCCCACACCCGAACAATATCTCAAAATTTGTGGCTCCCCTCACTGCATTTGCAAGAACACGCCAAATAATCACTCCGTACAAAACAAACAAAAGCATCACTCCAACATACCCCCACTCTTCAGCAAACGCTGCAAAAATAAAGTCCGTTTCATATTCAGGCAAGAATTTTAATCGTGACTGCGTGCCGTAGCCAACACCCTTACCGAGGATCTGTCCCGAACCAACCGCAACTGTTGACTGATACGCATTGTATCCTGTACCACGAATATCCGCGAGAGGATGTATAAAATTCATAATACGATTTTTTTGATAATCCTTAAACACCCCTACCCATAACCCACCAAAGACAAGCGCACCAATCAGAAACACCGCAAACAAATGCTTTTTATTAATTCCAGAAACGAGCACCATTCCAAGCCAAATACAAAACATAATAATTGCTGATCCAAAATCTGGCTGGAGAAAGACGAGCCCGAAGATAATAAACGCGTACACACCCGAAACAAGGATGTGTCGGATGTTGGCAATCTCAATATGTCGTCGCGAAAAATATTTTGCCAATACTAAAATAAGTATAACCTTGATTGGATCAGAAGGTTGAAACGACACGCCGCCTAGTTTAAACCAACTCTCTGCACCCTTTGTCGCAGTAACAAAGCCCAGAAGCACAAGGAGCACCACACATGATGAAGCAAATAATGCAACAAGGACACCTGTGCGACGCAAGAAACGAAAATCAATAAAACTAATTCCTATAGAAAAAAAAGTCATAATAAACACCCACAAAAGTTGTTTTTCAAACTGAAAATTACTTCCAACAAAGGAATTCATTGTTACCATCCCTGCAGCAGCAACAAGAAAAACTGCACACATAAGAATCCAATCAACAGAAAAGAAACTAGCGAAACGATGTGTGATATTTCTGCGAAAATCTTCTATCATAATGGGTTACTATTTCAGACTGGAATAAACCCGAGAAACTATTTCTATGGAAGTAGGGCCCTTCTTACAGATAGAAGTGGCAATATTATTATAAATACCTTTCAACTGATCGGTTGTTGCTGCAGTGTAGAAATGACCAGCCGAACTTGCTGCGTTTTTCAAGAAATCAGAACTCACCTTTGCACCGAGACCGATTGTATAAACTTCCACCCCACTCTCCTTTGCAGATGAGACGGCTGCCAACGCTTGTTGTTCAGGATATTTTACACTTTCACCAGCAGGATCCCGCGGTAACGTTGCGGCACCATCAGTGAGTAGTACGAGCACTTTACCCGCACGCTCATTATGTCGCGGCGATTCAAGCTCCTCCCGTGCTTTTGTAATCGCATCCGCGATATTTGTATTTTGCAAAACACCGGTCTTAATTGAAATAGCGGTGATAGACTGCTTCAATACATCATACGCATTTGACAAGACGCTCGTTGTTGCGATCGTTGCTTCGTTAGCAAAAGAAACTACACCCGCCTGATCTTCTTTTCGAAGTTGCCCGAGAAAAGAAGCGGCAGCATTTTTTACATCAGTAAGTGGTTGGGGCGGATTCTTGTTGTCATCAGCCATACTGCCAGAACGATCCAGCGCAAGCACTATATCCACAGGAACATCACACATACCCTCACCTGCATCTATCGGCATTGGCCATGTAAACGTAACCCTCTTCTTCTCACCGCCCAAGAGACCGTCTACAATTGTGCGAGATGAAGCTATGACATTTTCTTTACTATCAAAAATCAAAGCTATAAGTTCTATATTTTGATACGGATCAACTCCAGGATTAGACACTGTTACATCCAAACGTGGTGTGGTATCTCTACCCGTGAGAACTGTATTTTCTGTTTTTATTTCAGGTTCTTGTCCTGAAAACTTTTTCCAAAGTATTTTACCGGGGAACTCAAGCGTCACACGATTAGGTTTTGCTTTGTCCAAGACTAAATTTTGTTCAAAAATAGCAGTACTTTTCCGTGCAGGAAGAAACGTAACCCCTTCTTTCGTCGCAAGAAGATTGTTCTGCCTATCAAATACTCTAAAAATATATGGGGCACTAACAGCACGAGCAGTAGCGTTTGGATTTTCTACATACGCAGCCAAACTGTATACATTCCCTTTTATATTAAAAGACCGAGCCCAATGGATAATAGGGTTAATCGTCTGCGCAGTACAAAGCAGTGAACATGTTCCCCCACAATCAATCCCTTCTTCAACACCATTCTGCTTGCCATCTGCACATGTTGGACGTTGATATATGAGAATCGCTAAAGGAATAGCAATAATTAGAAAAACGGTTAAGAAAAAACCGCCGCCATATAACATTTTTCTACGCGTTGCCCATGCTGACATGCGAATATTATATCATATATTAAAATAACTATGCGCAACAAAAAACTGCACTCTGGCAGTTTTTAAATCTAAATGAGTATCGAATACTAAGTTCTGGGTCATGCTTCTCCTTCTTACAGAAGCTGTACACCTTTTGGATATAATTTCGCAAAACTCAATTCTATCTCAAAAGGTCTTGCGCTGGGGACCCAACCCCAGCTCACCCTCCAATGGAGGGGAAAGTAATAAAAAAACACTCGAGTGGAGTGCTTTTTTCATCTTCTGTAATCGAATACTAAGTTCTGGCGGCTAGCTACTTTCCCCTCCATAAGAGTATCATCACCGCAAGAGAGCTTAACTTCTGAGTTCGGAATGAGATCAGGTGTATCCCCTCCGCCATACCACCAGAACTTAAAATTCGATATATCAAAAAACAAACCTAATAATTACACGGAAATACACACATCTCGCCCATCGCGAGTAGTATATAATTCCATGTAACAGGGTAAAAAACAAAAAATCTTTCTGTGACGTATCACAGAAGTGGATCTCAAATTTCCTAATAGAAATGGACTAATTAGTACACCTCGGCTCAACACATTACTGTGCGTACACCTAGTGCCTATCACCTGGTCATCTCCCAGGGGTCTCATAACGATTTCTAATCTTGGAGTTGGCTTCCCTCTTAGATGCTTTCAGAGGTTATCCATTCCCGACATAGCTACTCTGCGGTGCCCTTGGCAGGACAGCAGATACACCAGAGGTCAGTTCAACTCGGTCCTCTCGTACTAGAGTCAAATCTCCTCAAAAATCAACGCCTGCAGTAGATAGGAGACCAACCTGTCTCACGCTTGATATCACTTATTACTAAGTGCAATGGACTATAGCTTCATTCGCACAGTGCAAATGGTTGATGTTTAGTCTCTACGGGCTCCGTAAATTACGAATTCCCTCGATATTAGCCGTGCACGAAGTGCCTTTGGCTTCCACCGATATAAATCAACTTTGTTTCTATTTCTCCGAAGAAAAATAGAGACCGCCGTGATGTGATTGGTTTCTTTTCTTTTATATTATTACAGTTAAGTAATAATTTTCTAAACGAAATGTTTTATAACAGTATTCCTTTGAGCGTCTATTCTCATAGACTAACCCATAATATATTTCTTGAAATGTCCTCGCGGATTCAGAACGTCTTGCAGACAAAGCATGCGCTTAATCTTCAAAACGGTCTGAACCCAGCTCGCGTAACTTTTTAATTGGCGAACAGCCAAACCCTTGGGACCTTCTCCAGCCCCAGGATAAGTTGAGCCGACATCGAGGTGCCGAACTCCGCCGTCGATATGGACTCTTAGGCGGAACTAGCCTGTTATCCCTAGAGTAGCTTTTATCCGATAATCTCCCACCGCATCTAATGCGAATGGTCGGTTCACTTGGTTCTGCTTTCGCACCTGTTTGACATGTACGTCTCACAGTCAAGCTGGCTTATGCCCATACACTATCGGCACGGTTTCCATTCGCGCCTAGCCAACCTTAATAAACTCCTCCGTTACTTTTTAGGAGGATAGCGCCCCACCAAAACTGCCCGCCAGGTACTGTCTCTATTCGTTTTTGCCGAATAGGTTAGAAAATATCTCTTCACAGAACGGTGTTTCATCGACGAGTCCATCTGAGCCGAAACCCAAACTTCAACCTCTACCGTCTACGCTACGCAGTAAAAAAATATTCTCAATACCAAGTTACAGTAAAGCTTCTAGGGTCTTTTCGTCTAACTGCAGGTAACCGGCATCTTCACCGGTATTGTATTTTCACCGAGCGGGTCCTCGAGACAGTTCTCCAATCATTACACTATTCAACGCGTCGGAACTTACCCGACAAGGAATTGCGCTACCTTAGGACCGTTATAGTTACGGCCGACATTCACCAGGGCTTACAACAGTCAGCTTGATATAATCGCACCGCCGTTGTTTGACCTTCTGGCATTGGTCAAGTGTCACCCCCTATACATCCTCTTGCGAGTTCGCAGGGAGCTGTGTTTTTGTTAAACAGTTGTCAGAGATACTTTAGCTGCGGCCTGTATTGCTACAGGCAAGCCTTATTCCGAAGTTACGGCTGCTTTTTTGCAAAGTTCCTTGAGGACTTCTCACTCGTTCGTCTTGGTCTACTCGACCTGATCACCTGTGTCGGTTTGCGGTACGGATTCTATATAGTTATGCTTAGAAGTTTTTCTTGAAAGTTTGCTTTGCTGTATCTGTCTTGGCGAACCAAGACATTTCCACTCCACTTGAGGACGTAATTAAATACAGACTCCCGGATTTACCTGGGAATCACTCTTATGGCATGAACATAAATCCAATAATATGCACAGCATACTAAACTCTGTCACTCCATCGCACTATATAGAAGTCATGGAATATTAACCATGTGTCCATCGGCTGCGGCTCTCGCCATTGCCTTAGGCCCGACTAACCCTTGGCTGATTGACATCGCCAAGGAAACCTTGATCTTTCGACGTGCAGGACTCTCACCTGCATTGCGGTTACTTGTGCCAACATTCTTACTTCCACACGCTCCAGCATGGGTCACCCCTTTGCCTTCAACGCAGAGTGGAATACTCTCCTACCACTATATCCATCCGAAGATGGATCTAATCCTCAGTTTCGGTATTACGTTTAAACCCCGATTATCTGCGGCGCAAGATCTCTTACTGAGTGAGCTGTTACGCTTTCTTTAAATGATGGCTGCTTCTAAGCCAACATCCTCAGTGTCTGAGAAATCTTACCACCTTAAGCGTACTTAACGTAAATTTAGGGACCTTAAATAGAGATCCGGGCTGTTTCCCTTTTGACCAATGGAGCTTAGCCCCCACAGTCTAACTGCTGAATAATTGACCTTTGGTATTCGGAGTTTGATAGGTCTTGCGATATTTCTACCTGTCAAGACCTTCCAGTGCTCTACCCCCAAAGGGTACATTCAACGCTAGCCCAAAAGCTATTTCGGAGAGAACCAGCTATTACCAGGCTCGATTAGCTTTTCACTTCTATCCACAAATCTTCCGAGAGTTTTGCACGGCTCACCGGTTCGGGCCTCCCTCTTGATTTCTCAAGAGTTCACCCTGTTCATAGATAGCTCGCTCTGGCTTCGGGTCTGATGTATACCACATACGCACTATTCATACTCGGTTTCCCTATGACTCCGTCCTCGCGGACTTAGCCGAGCGGTATGCATCAACTCGTTGGCTCATTCTTCAATAGGCACGCCATGACGGTCCGCACACTATGTACGATACTTGTGTTTAAAAACACAAAATCGCGCACACTGTGCGGACCGCGCTGACTCCTTGTAGGCATATGGTTTCAGGTCTATTTCACCGCCCTTAACGGGCTGCTTTTCACCTTTCCCTCACGGTACTAGTTCACTATCGGTATCTGAGAATATTTAGCCTTGCCGGTTAGTCCCGGCGGATTCCCTCGAGCTATTCATGTCTCGAGGTACTCAAGAATGGTAATCAAGAGTTGCATTAGTTTCGCATACAAGACTATCACTTACTAGGGTTCTGCTTTCCAGCAGATTCTGCTACTAATACAATTTGTAACTCTTCAAGTTTAATTAAAAACTAATATTACCACCTTACAACCCCCGACCGCCCTACGGACGACAACCGAAGTTGTATTCCGTAGGAAGGTCGAGTTTGGGCTTATTCCTTTTCGCTCGCCGCTACTAAGGAAATTCCTATTGGTTTCTTTTCCTCTGGGTAATGAAATGTTTTACTTCCCCAGGTATGCTCACACATGACAAGCATGTAGTGTCTCCGTTTAAACGGAGGGGTTTCCCCATTCGGAAATTTCCGGATCAAAGGTTGCTAGGCACCTCCCCGAAACTTATCGCAGCCATGCTACGTCCTTCATCGCTTCTCAGATCCAAGGCATCCACCATATGCCCTTAAATTTCCCATTAGGAAATTTAAGAACCACAATATATTTTTTGTTTTTGTTTTACCCTGTTACATAGAATCATCTACATAACAAGTTACTTCTACATTTTACCTGCGTATCTCCAGCTTCGAAAAGACCATATAAAATGGTTGCTGGGATACAATGAACAAATCTTATCCCGATGTGAATCGAGAATCAGCAAATGTTATTTTTCAAGGTATCGATCGTTCGGAAATAAAAAACCGCTTTTTGAGGCGGGGGTGGACTACACAAGAATACTTGGTCGTCTAACTCCGCTTTAAAATGTGGTTAGTGATCTGCATATCTGTAATGGGTATTAGTATACTCATAGAATAAATCCTGTCAACACTTTTTCATTCCTTTTACATATTGCACATACAGACACCTCTTTTGTATACATTTTAGCCCTAAGATCCTATTCAAAATCTAAACGCAAAATAGTAATATAAATATTTGCTTGTCTGTCTAAACTTCCAAATTTCGGCTACAAATCAATTATTTCTCCTCAACAGGTCTCGACATGCTTCGTCGAAATAAATTATTTTTCGCTCGAAATTTGGAAGTTTATTTCAGACATTAGATATTGAACAGGCTCTTAAACAAAAATCACTTTCTTTTTGAAGAAAGCGATTTTTGCACGGTATATGTAGAGAATTACTACGTATTATCTATTTGAAATCTCCTCGCGAGTTTTTTCAATAAAACGCGCTGCGGCCTGTTGGCCACCAAGACCAAAGGAGAGACCAAAGGCGAGAGCAACAGCAACCACAACACCAGTGAAGAGTGTCTGGATAAGTGAAGTTGCAATACCAAGTTGAACGAGAGCCATAAGAATCGCAAAGATCCAAATTGTCCAACGAGAAACCGTACCGATAAATCTTGCAGACTTTACACCAGCAGCTGTTGCTGAACCGGTAATCAATCTACTAACAATATCAGCAAAGACTGCACCGGCCACAAGGATGATTGCAGCAATTATTACCTGTGGCAAAAAGCCGACAACAAGCTGAGTCAGGATTCCTTTTACTTGCGAGAGACCAAGCACATCCACAGCAGCAATAAGGAAAGCGATTATGATAAACCACTTTACTACCCCACCAATAAATGCACTTGAGTTCAATCTGAACCCGCCACGTGCAAGAACTTTTTCTAAGTTTGCTCTGCGAAGAACATCATCAAGCTTAATAACTGCGACAAGGCGAGCGATTGCTGAACCCACAAAAATCGCAACTACCCAGCCAATAAGAATAATAAGAATCGCTACGACAACTACTGGGACAAATCCTGCAACTCCAAACCAGAGATTTTGGAATGAACCGAGTAAAACTTCTTTCCACGTTATTAACATTGTTCGTGATTAATTATTACTAGTAATGAACCCCTTTATTATAGCATTTATGAAGATGGTGGGTAGTCCTTTCACCATGCTCCCACAAGGTGAAAGCCTCGTGAAGTAGCTGGGAATAAAAATAGGGCGTTCTCAAAGAACGCCCTATTTTTATTCCCACCTTCTACCTCCATTCTTCTTAATTTATATAATGTTCAATTTATTGAAAACTTTCTCGTGTGGGTAATCAAGAATATCTCTCACAAGCTTGTCACAGACACCAAGACGGTACAGAAAATCGTCTGTCTCAAAAACAGAATATACAAGCTCCTTCCCCACTTCAGATTCCAATCCTTTCACCGCATTATCAAGAGCTGTTTTTTTAATGTTGTCGCCAACAATAAGAAGATCAACACGAGCATCCCAGTACTGATTGAACACTCCCGATGTTACTACCATTTTTATTTTTCCTGCCTTCATGAATCGCTCTGCGAGATCCCCTTTTGTAACTGGCATCATACTAATAAGAAATGTCTGAAGCGGTAAGAGATACTGACATTTATCATTAAGCTTCCAACCATGAAATTTCTTTGAAACAAAAACTTTCTTTTTTCCCTTTTTTACCTCGACAGATTTATGCACATCGCGCTTTATAAGCATACCGATACTTTCTAGGAGAGCGATTTCTTTCCGTGTTTCAGCTTTGCCAGTTTTAGAACGAGCCATGACATCATCGAGATCAAAAACCATCTTCTGATTAAACAAGAAGAGACGCATGATTTTTACTTTTGCGGCGCTTCCAAACAATTTCTGTAATGTGTCCATAGTATTCATAATGGGTAATAGTATACCACACTCTTTTACAGTTTTTTAGTACCAATATTTCTGTCATTGCGAGCGACTTCAGCAGCTGGTACCCGAGAGCGGTATACTCGCGTGGCAATCCAGTCTAATACCCACACCCCCAGTCGCATGCGAGGATGTACACAAAAAGCGGTATAGAAAAATTTTTAAACCAATTTCTTTTTCTAACAAAATTCGAGCTTTTGTACGCATGCAACGGGGTTCCGTTGAAATAAAATAAAAACCCGCCTTTCGGCGGGTTTTTATTTTATTTCAACTCCACTTTTGCACCTGCATCCTCAAGAGCTTTCTTGAGAGCCTCTGCATCTTCTTTCTTCATACCTTCCTTGAGCATCTTTGGAGCTGCATCAACGAGGTCTTTTGCTTCCTTGAGACCAAGAGCAAGAGCTTCTTTTACAACCTTAATAACTGCAATCTTCTGAGCACCTGCATCTGCGAGGTTAACACTGAAAATTGTTTTCTCTTCTGCCGCACCCGCTGCTGCTGGAGCTGCGACTGCTGTTGCTGCTGCAGAAACACCAAACTTAACTTCAAAGAATTTTACAAGCTCGTTGAGATCAAGTACTGACATGTTCTCAATTGCTGTTACGATATCCTTGAATTTTGCTGGAGTCTCAACAACTGTATTCTGTGCGTTGTCCATAATAATTCGTAATAATTAATAAATATTAAGCCTGCTTTTTCCTAAACCCTTCGGGTCGGACGAACCTCATTTATGAGGTTTTAGTCTTTGCGATAGCATCGAGAGCGATAACAAGTCCCTGTATTGGAGAATTGATAACGTTGACGAACATACCATAAAGAGTTTTCTGAGAAGGAATGAGGGCGATAGCCATCATCTCTTCTTTGTTCATAAACTTACCTTCGAAGACACCTCCGAGGATTTGAATTTTCTTGTCGAGCTTCTTCTGGAAGTCATAGACTTCGCGAGCTGCATCGGTAAGATCTTTACTGAATGCCATTCCAAGTTCGCCTGGGAGTTCTGGCAACGTACCAGTGACACCACCATCAACAAGAGCTTTCTTAGTGATAGTTTTCTTAGCAATCTTGTACCCTATTCCCAAGCCCTTGAGAGTCTTGCGAATAATAGTAGCGTCAGCAACTGTCAATCCATGGAAGTTGAAGAGAACGATAGAACCAGAGGTTTTTACCGCATCACTTACTTCTGCATAAATTTCCTTTTTCTTTTCTTTTGAGATAGCCATTTGGAATTTTTTACGAACGTAGTGAGTTTAAAATTCCCACCCTGTTAAATCCCCTGAGTACAGGGAATCATAGAAATCTGATTTCTATGACATTTAACAGGGTTGTGAAAATATATTCGCTAGGCTCGTTATTTTCTACAAAATAAATCGACCCGTAAGGGCCTGATAAAAGTGAGATCTCACATATCAATAGATATGTGAGTAAACCTCGATAGGCTATTCCAGCAAAGCTGGACGCCCGTCCACCGAAGGTGGATTAGGGACCTGTATTAAAGCGGTTTTCCGCTGCCTATTGTCTTTGGCCTTACGAGGTACATATTTACATAAAATAGTTCACTTGTAAAGCAAGTACCCGCAGAACAATCTTTTTAAAAAATATATAATTTTCTACTAAAACCCTCCATTATAAAAAGGGTGCGGTCCGCAGCGGACCGCACCCTTTGTTTTCCAACCGAGCGACACAGGTGGTCGCTACTCTTCTTGACCGTTTTCAGGGCAGTCCGGTTCCAACTCACAAGAGAAGTAGTACCCGAGACAGACTCCAAAGAGAATGAAACCAATCGGTCCCCCAACAACAGTAAGAGCCCTGCCCCAGAAGTCCGATTCCCTTGGCTCAAGATGACTCCGGAAAAGTCCGAAATCCTGCCAAAGAAATATCAAAACGCTCCAGACAGAACAGCAGGCCCAAAGACATGGAAGCCACTGATAAGGATTGTGAAAAAAGGCACTCATACAGCATCTCCTTTCCCGAAAGTTCCTACACAGAAGGCAAGTACGATTACTCCTGCATTGGTTTGTGCAGTATTCTTTCACGCCTCGCAAGCGCCCCCGCAAAATCGTGAGCACATATTGAGATGGGTCCGAAGAGGACCCTGAATATGTACAGACGCCACGATGCCCACGAGAATTTCCCCCGAGAAAGATCTGGGAAGAAAACGAACGCAGCGCCGATTGAGTAGCGCAGCCACGCAAGAACCGCGAGGCCTACAACAACAGCAACGATCCCGACGGGTACAACCAGACATTCCCACATAAGAATCTCCTTCCAAAAAATAAACATCCACATTCTTTCCTCATCCTTTATACCACACCTCATATCTAATATCAAAAAGACCCGGGCATGTGTATGCCCGGGTCTTTGTCCTAATGATTTGGACAAACTACTTCACCCCTGAAACATGTTCGCAAGAGCAATGCGCTGACCGACACCGACGTATGGCTTCTGTTCAGAAGCAGGGAAACAACCTGCTAGCGGTGTTCCATACCCCTCGGGACCCCACAACGAACCAGGCTTGTGATACCCACGTCCACACGATGCGACAGCCGCCAAGTCGCAAGGAGGCAGGCCACTCACATCTGCCCACGTCAGATCGCTCACCTCAGCAGTAACGTAACCGCCACGCATAGTGCCTCCATAGGTAAAAGAAAAGTTTATTCCGCGAACGCTCTATCACCAGAGTACCATATTGGAAGCATCGTGGGTATTATTCTTCTTTTACCTCGTGTCCACCTTCAACAAAAATAATTTCCGGCACAACAACTTCTTCCGTTTGTAATTCTAATACCTCTAAAGGTTTATTTAGGGCATCATTTTTTTCCTCAACAACACCCTCCCCGCTTTCTAAATTATCGGGTTCTTTGTATTCATCGGCAATAGGTGTGGGAGTCTCTCCTTCTGTTTTTTCTTCAGAACTCACAGGGACCTCCTCTTCCGTTTTTTCTAAAGTAGTGCTTGCTATTGATGCAGATTCCGTTTCTTCTAACATGGCCATTTGCATAGCACCGAAGACACCATCTTCGTGTATTTCAATAGCCTCAGAAAGAAGTGCAACAGTCACTGGATCTTCTGCATATGCGAGCTTAGGATTTCCTGACGGCACAGCATCAAACCATGGTGAAAAATCGACAAGACCAAAGACTGAATCCCCCACTGCAAGATTATTTTTTATCTCTTCAAATGGCCCCGTCGCGTCACCCCACCAATTTTCTTGTGCGAGGATAGTATTTTCACCCGTAGAAAGAATGCCGTTTGAACGATTTCCAAATATTTGACTGCGAGCAACCGAAGCACTGTCCCCAAAGAAAAGAATCCCATATTCATTACGGGCAAGTGTACTTGAAGCAATCACAACTTTCCCATCATCAAATATCCCAACACCCTCAGCTTCATTATCTGAAATATTTGAATTTGTAATCGTCATTAAACCCGATGCCAAACTATTTCCAAATATTTCTACACCTGCACCACAATAAGAAATATCTGCATCAGAAATTTCTGCGGAAGAATTGTCGTATACATACACCCCTACCCCGTCCACACGGGAAATATTTGGACGTGTGACTTGGGCGGTGCTATTGGCATATATAGACAAAGCATCTCCAGAAATATTTGAAAGAGCGAGGTCAGAAAAAATCCCATGAGAATCCATGTACAGATTAATTCCGCCCGTAGTATTTTCAGCGCGCACGTCAGAAAGAGTGACCTCGGCCCCGTCGTATGCATTCACAATGGAATCACCGCCAGAAATACTAGTATCCTGTATCGCAAGCGTACACTGTCTACAGGTGACGGTATCAGTATATGGAGAGCCTGTGATTGTGCTGTTTGAAATAACCACTGAAGAACTTGCCTGTGCACTTATTCCATCCTCAAGTTTTTTTATTTTTGTATATCCAAATACATTTCCTACAGACCCTGAATAAAACTCCGTTGCACCAGTGCCATATTCAGAGAGTTCCCCATTATCAGAAGACCTCAAATCTCCCCCGACAGAATCATCTGTAAATTCAGTAAAAATAACTGGATTGTCTGATGTGCCAAGCGACTTGATAGTACCCTCCACAGAAAGTCCTGTTGCATAACTCCCCCAACTTCCATTATCGTAAAATTTTACAATCGTCCCAGGCAAGAGTGTCAGCGTTGTTCCTGAAGCGACGTGTATATTACCTTCAAACACATACGGACTTTCTTCTGGAGTGAGTATCATATCTTCTGTAAAAGTTTCCCCTCTATACCACACAGTCGAAACACTGTTACGTGACTTTGGCGTGCCTAGGATATATCCATCTTTTGAATCTTTTCCATTTGCAATTTCTCCGGTGTTCGCATTCCAGTTTTCATAATCAAATCCCCCAACATACGGCGAGACCCGTTCCATGGTTCTTTTGTCACCAGTATCATTACTCCCCCCTGGCCAACTTCCTTCAACCAACACTGTCGTGTCTATGGTTGTAGATCCGTAATTTAGATTCAATATAACACCACTATTGTTGAGAGCTCCGACATATACAAGGTCTGCTTGGATATCTGAAACAGAAGTATTGTCTGTTCTCTCCAAGAGAAAGTAGCCATGGGCAGGAATTGTTTTTGATAATGAAATACGCGGTGTTCCAGTAGCTTTACTATTAACAAGAGCCCAGCCCGAAAGATCTATATCATACGGAGTCGTGTTATACAGCTCCAACCATTCATCATTAGCATCAGCCTCTGTGCCCATCCAAGCAACTTCATTAATAACTACAGGCATCGTCGCAACAGACACACTCACTGCAACAGGCTCAGAATCACCACCTGCATTGTGTGCTGAGACAGTAAATTGTAAGTCACTTCTATCATCAACAACCACGCTGAGCCCAGAGTATGTGGTTGTAGAAACAAGACCGTTTAAATTAAATGTAAAATATTCAGCAATACCAAGAGATTCATCTGCTTGCCAGGTCAACGTCAGGGTTGTTGTTGCAACTAGACAGCCAGTCGAGACGAGAGACTGCGAACACTCAGCGACTGAAAAATTTGTAACTCCAGGAAGCTCAGGAAGAAACGGTGACGGGATTACAGGAACCTCCGGTTCTCCGGGAGATGCTGTGTGGCGGGATCTATTTGACCCAGAATAAATAACCTGTGTTGGGTTATAAAAAGGCGCAAACACCCCAGTTGGGAAATTTGCGTCAGCTACTTTTGATTGATCTATAAAGCTCGGTGTAGAATTAAGTTCCAATCCCTCACCCTCATCAAGGACTGTGGTGATACTATTAGTAGTCTTTGACTGTAAAAAAGTAATTGATTTTATTGCAGACTGTGCAAAAGTCTGAGCACTTTCACCTGTCTTTTTCGCAACAACCGTTGCTGTTGTCTTTCCGGTATATCCAAGAACGGAAGCGATATTCCCACCCGTTTGCACTGTCCACAACGTTCCATAATTAGCACCCCTCCAGGCGCTTGTCGCAACTTTTGCCACAGGTGCACCTATGTAATCTGAGAAAAGATACGCAAAGCCAATTGGTATAAGTTGAAAAATATTTTTCTTCGCAAGACCCTCAGCAAGCTCTTTATCCTTCAGCGCCTCTTCTACTTGCTCCTGCTTTTGCTCTGCAAGATATTCCTCGCGCGCCGCTTTCGCCTCTTTCAAAAACAGCTCTATCACTCCCGCCGACGCCAGCACAGCTTGTTTTGAAAGACGATCAAAGTAGGAAGAGAGGACGGAGTCAGAAAAATAATATGTCCTTACACCATCCAAACTTATTTTTGTATTTAAAATTTCATATTTTTGGTTATCCAAACCGTCAACACCATAAATAACTGACCCGTCAGAATTTTCAATTTCTGGATTTTCAAAATAATTTTCTGAATTATCTATTGTATCTGCACTAAAAAAATTCTTATTTGAGTAGTCTGCAAGATATTCAAAATATTCTGAGATGTCTGAAAAAGTTATTGGTTCATATCTCCGGTCAACATATTCCTTTGCAGTGCCCGTAAGCGCACTACCATCTTTCCTGCGAGCCCAATTCTCATAAGGACTATCTCCTGTATATAACCCGGAAGCACCGTCTCCTTTATGTGGATCATTTCTTGTATGTTCAGGAACAGTCATATCCTGAATAAGATGCAGTACATGACCTAGCGACAAGAACGCTTTATTATCATTCCCCTCAGCATAATATTGGATCGCTTTTGGCCAAGAAAATTCATTAGCAACAAGCACCCCATCCGTACCCCAATCTTTTGCTGAGCGATAGTTATTAAAACCGATTTCTCCTCTCGGATCATAAAAATGATTGAGGGCTCGAATCCCAGCATCCTCATCGACTGATCCCTGAATAATTAAACGTTTTTCTGAATCATGTATTTTATCCGTTATGGACTGTAAATTATAAAACTCTATCCCCTGCTCGGTTATGCCAGGGTGAGTTGTTCCAGAATGGTATGCACTCACAAAAAATATAGCCCCAAGAAATAAAGGCCCAAAAAACATTCTAAAAAATATCTTTTTCATGTTAGTTTTCTATTTTCCAAATATTTTTATAAGGATTTAACACGAATCCCACAGACCAATTTTCCTTACTACCTGCAGGAGTTGTAAAAGAGTATTCCCTCCCAGCTATTACACTAGAAGAAGTAGCTGCTTCTGTTGTCACATGAACGCTAGTAAAAAAGCACACTTCCTTGATGATGCCGGGGCCATTAGAACCTATATATTTTTCACACTTCTTAAATCCAGAATCTCTGACAACAGTAAGATAATTAAACATGAAACTCTTTTTTTCTTCTGACTCAAAGACACTCCTCAGACTCTCCTTTTGTTTTTCTTGCATTTCGACAACATAATATTTGCTTGCCTCTTCAAGATTATTCTTCTTAAGAGCTGCAATAAACATATCCAACGTCCCCTCAGGCGTAGTACTCCCCATTGTGTCTTTCTTGTATGCCTCCTCCAGTTTCTGTCTTGGCTCTACAACCAATCTATTATAAATCGCTTCCTGACGTTGGTTCTCCATCCACAACGTAATCTTCTCACCGTACACACCTAGAAAATAAAAAAGAATAAAAAGAGCAACAATAACAACCCCGCCAACAATGAGAGATTTTTTCAAAAAAGGAGACATTTTACGTAATATTTAATTTAGAAATAATAATTACCAAAAACTTTTTTATTGACACACCCCACAAACCATTTTCTATATTGTATCACCCGCCCCACCAAAAATCTTCATTCCCTTTTAATAAAAACTGTGGATAACTTTTTCTTCCTTAGGACTCTTCCATAGGACCGCCCTATGTTTTCACATAGGGCGGTCCTATGGAAATTATTTTGGCTCACCTCTTAAATCTCCAAGATCCCTGAACTCAAGCCAGTCAGAAACAATACTTTCAAAAGATGGCGCTGGAGACGAAAAGTAATCCGGAAACTCATCAGCTTTTAGTATTTTTGATTCAGGTCTTAAATTAAAGTTAATTTCCACATATTCCTTGTAACTTGAATATTTATAATTATCTAAGAAATTCTCAGCTTTTTGCATGTCCACAACCCCCCTCTCTTTCCACGCAGGATCAATAATCTTTACCGGATTTAAATGTATATATGAAACTAAATACTTTAAATATTCGTCGGTATTTGCATGAACTGCTTTAAATCGGCTCTCAAAAAGACTTCCGGTCCGTGTATTTTTTCTATTGAAATACATTGAGTATGACGTAAGCAATTTACCCAAAAATTTACTTATACCACCTTCTTCTGTTTCTTTTAAAAGTATGTGGAAATGATTTGGCATCAAACAGTATGCGCCGACAGAAACAATACTATCTTTCTTTTGAAAATTAAAAATATCCTTAAATTCCTTCTCAATCTCCCTAAAAGTTATATTTTGAGATGTATTATAAACAAATAAACCTTTAATAAAACGTTGATAATCTCTTTCGTCCTGAAAAATAAAGCGTTTATCAACGCCTCGAGCATAAATGTGATAGTACTCTCCTACACTAAATTCGATTTTTCTTTGCATTTTTATAAGAATAGAGGTTTTACATAGGACCGCCCTATGTTTTTACATAGGGCGGTCCTATGTTCTATCTATTGCTATTGTCTAAAGCATTAATGACAGAAGATGGGGTTGGGTTGGAAGCACGAAGATCGTTGCCGGAAACATAGCTGTTGTAAGAGAGGATGCCGGTGACGATGAGGCTTGCAAGAAGGATCGCGATAAAACTGAGGAAAAAATTGAAGAATGTTTTATCGAAGCAGTCTGACATTGTAATCGTATTATAACAAAGGCCTTCAGATAAGGGAAAAATGTTGCTCATAATCTGTGGATAACTCAAGAATATATAAAATGCATACGACCGCCCTATGTATGTCACGGGAAAATTCCCAACTCCCTACCCTAGGGATGTCCTATGTATACGCCACTGAAAAAATCAGGCAAAACAAAAACCACCCGAAGGTGGTTTTTGTAAATCTGTCTAGCTAAAACTAGTGCTTAGCTTAGAGGGTAGATTATTTAAGTCTTGATACTTCTGTATCAATGTCATTCAAGCCAGCTACGTATGATGTTGCGGCTGAAGTAACTGCATCACTGAAGTTAACTTCTGCAAGCTTAACACCTACATAGTTTGTTGATGATGTTGCACCGTTCTCAACAGTAACCTTCAAAGTGAATGTTTCTGTCTGTCCCTCTTGAACGAGGTATGAGCCACCGGTCAAATCAGCATCTGAACTGAGATCACTTGAAACTGTTGAACCTGAAATTGGGTTAACAATTGCAAACTGAACGCCAGTTGAAGTTGCTGTTGTTGTTGCACCCTTGAGGATGTAAGCATCTTCACCAAATGATGTAACACTGAACTTGATTGTGTATTCGTTTCCAAATACTGTTTCTGAGTCGTTAGAAGCAACAACTGAAGTGCTGACTTCCTTGACTGAGATACCATTTACGTAGAATGTCATAGTTTCACCGTTTGCAGAACCTGAAACTGAAACTACATCACCCTGAACGTTTTCAACGTCGAAGTCGTTTGAAACTCCAACAGAGACTTCTGCAGCATCACCGTTTGCGAATGTTGCATCGTCTGTGTCATTGAGGTCAACTTTAACAGTCAAAGTAACTGTATCATCTTCGTCAATTGAAAGATCGAGATCTTCAAACAATACTTCACCTGAAGCATTAGCTGAAGCGATAGTTACAGAATCAAGAAGATCTGAACCGTCGTAAAGGTAAACTTTCTTGAACATACCTGTGATTGTACTTGTTGCACCTGAAGTTGTTGCAATAACAACTGGGATTTCATTAACAACCATATCTCCATCGTTTGCCTTGAGCTTGAAGACAAGAGCTGTAACATCTGTTGTGTCATCAGACTCGTCAACTTCAATACTCTGAGCGTCTGGATTTGAAGTTGCTTCACTTACAACGAGATCCTCACCTGAGAGGCCAGCAACATCAAAGGTTTCAACTGTACCCTCGAGGTCTGTCTGAGATCCAGCAACCTTACTGTAGGTATCACTGATTCCAGCACCATCAACTGCGCGGATTCCACTTACTGGAATTGCAACAGTCCATGTTGTACCTTCGTCATCTCCGTCAACGTTCTCAACTGCAGTAACCTCAACAAAGAGTTCTGCAACTTCATCTGCTTTTACAACACCACTAAGGCCTGTAAAGCGGAATGAGTATACATCACTGTCTTCGTCTGCTTCTGAAGCATCCATAGTGTCAATGGTCTTACCATCAAGGACGAGAGCTACTGAGTCAATGTATCGTGTCAAACGATCTGATGCACCTGTAGCAACTGTTGTTGCTTTGAAGTCAACATCAATACGTGAAATAACGATATCTGAATCTTTTGCTTCAACCTCAAGACCGAGAACCTGAACATCTTCGTCACCTTCTTCAATTGATGAATCAACTGAAAGTGTGTCATTGATGTCAAGAGAACCTTCTTCGCCAGATGTTGTTACAACTGGTGTTGTTGGTGTTCCTGGTGTAACTACAACTGGAGCTGCAACATTCAATGCTGCGCGGGTCAAAGGACCAACGTAACCTGTTGCACTGATTCCCTTTGTAGCTTGGTATGCCTGTACAGCTGCTTTGGTGATAGCACCGAAGTAACCTGTAGCTGGTGTAACACCGAGCTTTGCCTGGAGAGCTGAAACATCAGCACCTCGTGAGCCTACAGTAAGATCTGTTGAGTAAACATATCCTGCTGGTGTTGATACTGTTGAACCACTAAGCTGGGCGATCTGGGCCTGGAGCTGAGCGATCATTGCGTTCAAAGCTGCAATGTCTGTTGTCTGTGCCTTTGCTACTGGAGCGAAGACAAGACCAAGGACGATAGCAACTGCCGCAACTACTGCGAACAATTTTGTTGTTTTTGTCATATAGTAATGAATTCTAATAAATGAGTATTTGTGCAAGACACGTTACTTAATAAAAAGGTGTGTTCACACAACTACTGTAATAAATTTCACGATCGTACTATATATAGTACGTTAGTGAACCTAATAATGCGTCATCACTCTTGCGAGCGACAACAAACTACACATTCACTAATCTCGGGGGCTTTATTACTCAACCGCCCCAGGTGGACAAAAGAATTTATTCATTCGTCCACGCGAGGCAGTTAAATCGACACAAAGCTTTTACGAGTTTAGGTGATGAAAGTAGGTCTGAGTTCTATCGGAAGCAACCATGTCTGAAGAAGTGTACGGGAATGTCTTTTAGACTGGGAATAAGAAATCCTGGATTGCTTCGGATGATTACATCCTCGCAAAGACAGAAACTGGATCCCCGCATCCGCGAGGATGACAGAGAAAAGATGTCTTAATTCAAAGTCTTACTGCGCTATTTAATTGTCAAAGGTCTATCGTATTATCCACCCTCTCTGTAACATCTTACGAACACCGCGTGTATTCGTTACATGCCTTCATTAACTTTCTATCTGTAATGTGGACGTACCATGAAGATACATCTACTGGATAATTATATTCCTTATACAGGTACACTGCAAAGGATACTGTGGATAACTTCTAAAAAATCCCGCACGGGACACATCTAGAAGTGGGTATAAGTATAGTCTTTTTATGAAGAAAGTCAATGAAGAAAAGGATTAAAAAGTAATTATGTGGCTAAAAGCATACGTATTTAGTATGAGTATAAGGAGGTAAAAGAATGCTAAAAACAGAGGCTTAGCCTTTTTGAAGATCCAAGGCTAAGCCTCTGTTTTTAAAAGAAAAAAGGAGAAGGTTAAATCATAGACTGTTCTCTACTACACAAAAAGCCACATGTCATTCCCACGAAGGCGGGAATCTGGATTTGCATTGAACCTGGATTCCCGCCTTCGCGGGAATGACAGAGAGGAGGACAAAAAAGATATTAGAAGGCTCGCAAAGACAGGAGAGGAAAAAAGCAAAGACAAAAGTCCGACCTTTTTGCAGTAAAAAGGTCGGACTTTTGGAAAGACGAGATATGAAAGAAAATATGAAAATACAGAGGCTAAGCCTTTCTGGGGATTTAAGGCTTAGCCTCTGTATTTATTTTGTCCTTTAAGCGAACGCGAGAGAGTATGTACTCCAACGGCGTTCCCCTTCTTTCTTAAGGACACCTTCGGCAACAAGGGCGAGAAGCTCGCGTTGGAGAGTTTTCTCACTACACCCCTTCACCACATCAGCAATATCTTTCACACTAACTTTACTCTTTCTGGTTACAAGGGCGAGAATTGCAGTAACACGTTTTGTCTTCTTTTCCTCCACAGGAGACACATGAGCTGGTCGTGCCGGAGCTATATTTTGAGTAAATGTCTTTTTGACAGAAGTGGACGATGAAACAAACGGAGCCTCTGCAGGTCGAGATTGTTCACGAGATATAAAGGACACTTTTTGTGAGGGCATAAAGTTGTCTTTTATAACTTTTCTTTCTTCCTCTCGGACGGCTGACACATCTGCGTGCGTGGAATTTATTTCTGGTTTTTTTACATGGAAAAATGATTCCCCAAATGCCATCGGATTCACTCCAATAGTTTCAGAGGCCTCTTTCTTGTCCACAAGATTTATAAGTGCTGTAAACTCCCGTAAAAGTATCGTGTGGTTCATCGGACTAATGAGTCCAGCGGTATGTGCTATTTCTACGAGCGTTGCAAGATGGGTAATTCCCTTCTTCACACTTACAAGCGAAAACCCTGAACCTGTTCCTGAGATGGACATAGCCGTGAGAATGTCTGAGAGAATTGTTGACGATGCGGAGCGCATATTCCACTTCATCGGCTCATTGTCCGAGAAGAAATTTGTAATGAGGTAGAGTGCAGTAGCGAGACGTTCTGTCTTTTTGTATATAAAAGCAGATCCAGCATCACCATTAAAGACACTTAAAGAAACCTCTTTCTTTTCAGGGGTATTTTGTACGGCTGTATTCTGGATGTCTTTTTGATTATCCATAGTATTGTCTTTTATGTATTAAACGTACCTTCTAAAGTGTCCTTTATAGCACTTCCTTCCCGAGACATTTGTAATGGACATTAGTATACACCTGACCCCAGAAATTGCAATAGGTCAAAGAATTGCAATGTCTTTTATATGTCTTTGAACATGTTTATACGGCGAAGTACGGGGATAAAAACGGTGGATAACATTGTAGTTACTATAAGACGAACGTGATATAATAAGAGAAGTATAAGGAAGGGTGTGAGAAAGAGAAAAATACTGGATTGCTTCGGAATACCTCGCAACTAGAGCACCTGATACCCGCGAGCGGTAAAGACAGAATGGAAAAGGTAGGAGAAAATAGAGGAACAAAGACTGGATTGCCACGTCGGCAACCTCCTCGCAATGACAGAATGGAAAAGACAAAAAACATAAAAACTAAACTATCATGGCACGAGAAAAATTAGAAAAAGAAACACGAACAGAGCGCGAGGAACGTGGCGAGAAATTTGAACGTTCCCAAAGAAAACAGAAAAAACAACGTGGTGTTTTTCGAGACCTCCAAGACGAGACCCGTCAGCATGTCTGGGGGATCGTATTTTTTGTTATTGGAATTTTTCTCATTTTGGCAGCATTCGGCGGCAGCGATAGTAACCTCGCAGGACGAGCTGGTGGATTCTTCTATGGGACATTTCACACCCTACTCGGTATCGGTTATTACATGATTCCCCTTCTCATGTTCATGCTCGGCATATCTTTTATGAAAGCTATGGAGAGAAGTTTTGCACTTACAAAAACTATTGGTGCGGTAATCTTCTTCCTCTCTTCTCTCGGAACAATTGGCACTATCGGTATCATTGTTGATGATCGCATCGGTGGCATCCTCGGATATTATGTTGCCCTACCCCTTGTCGGACTTTTTGATATTTATGCGACGCTCATCTTCCTCCTCGCACTCGTCGGTATTTCTTGTCTCATCATATTTGATACACACATCAACTTCAGCACCTTTGCTTTCGTAAAAAGAATGTTTGCACGGAAAGAAAAAGTACTCTCTGCAGAATTGGATACCGAGGAGGAGAAAAAGGCAGATGCAGCTATTGCTGTTGAGATGAAAAAAGTAGAAGAAAAGCCAGAACAAGCAGCCCAGAAAAAAGCACCTCTCGGAAAGATAGATGATAAAGATTTTTCTGTCTCTCAGAGGCACTTTGCCCTTGGGGTAAAGTTCATCCCTCCCCCGCTCTCCCTGCTGGAACGAGATAAAGGGAAACCAGAAGTTGGTGATATCAAAGCACAAGCAAACATCATCAAGCGTTGTTTACAGAATTTCGGCATCACTGTGGAAATGGACGAAATCTCTATCGGACCAACTGTCACACGATACGCACTCAAACCCGCAGAAGGTGTGAAACTTTCAAAGATAGTCTCACTCCAAAACGACCTATCTCTAGCTCTCGCTGCCCACCCCATCCGTATTGAAGCACCTATCCCCGGCAAGTCGCTCGTAGGTGTTGAAATACCAAACGTTACCAAAACCATGGTTGGTCTTGGATCCATGTTTGCTATGCCAGAATTCTTGGAATCACCAAAACCAATGCTTGTATCTATCGGTCGCGGTATTTCTGGAGCATCGCATTTCTCCGACTTGGCAAAAATGCCCCACCTCCTTGTTGCTGGTGCTACCGGTTCCGGTAAGTCTGTGACCATCCACACACTCATCACTTCGCTTCTCTACCGCAACTCACCAGAAGACATGAAATTCATTATGATTGACCCGAAGCGTGTGGAACTTACTCTCTACAACAAAATCCCCCACCTCCTTACCCCCGTTATTACTGATGCGAAGAAAACTATTCTATCTCTGAAGTGGGCAGCTAAAGAAATGGACCGACGCTATGATGTGTTGCAGATTGAAAAGTGTAGAGATATAAACTCGTACCACAAGAACATCCTCGGTCCCGCCATGAAGAAATATGAGGAAAAGCTAGCAAAAGGAACCGTAAGCGAGGAGGACCAGAAAAAGATGCCTGAGACGATGCCTTACATCGTGATTATTATAGACGAGCTCGCAGACCTCATGCAGGCATACCCACGAGAACTGGAATCAGCGATCGTCCGCCTCGCACAAATGAGTCGTGCTGTTGGTATTCATCTCATTATTTCCACACAACGTCCATCTGTAAACGTTATCACCGGTCTTATCAAAGCAAACATTCCGACTCGTATTGCTCTTCAGGTGGCTAGTCAGATAGATTCACGCACAATTTTAGATATGGGAGGTGCCGAAGAATTGCTCGGCGCCGGAGATATGTTGTATCTCTCCCCTGATATTTCCAAACCAATCCGCGTACAGTGTCCGTTCATATCTGAAAGCGAGGTTAAAAAGGTAGTGGATCATGTTGCGGAACAATACGCAGGATCAATTCCAAGCGAAATTAACTTTAGTGAAGAACAACAAAAAAATGCCCTCTTTGACGCACAGCTCGACGAAGTAGCTGATATGGAAGACGAGGACGAACTCTATGAAGAGGCTCGAGAGATTGTTATTGCATCACATAAAGCATCTACTTCATTTCTTCAGCGAAAGCTGGGGGTTGGATATGCTCGCGCGGCAAAACTTATTGATTCACTGGAAGCACGCGGTGTCGTGGGTCCTGGAAACGGATCTAAGGCTCGTGATGTCCTGGAAAGTGCCCCTCAAGGCATTGGGGAGGACTTTGCAGCAGCAAGTGCAGAAGCAGCACGAGAAGATGCTAGATCTGGTGGTAATACAGATACAGAAGAAGAAGAGGCTAAAACGTTTTGATTACAAAACATTCGCCCAGGGAAAAAGATTATTAATCGGTCGGAGATTAACCAACACATCTATGAGGATAGAAAACAACAGAGGAAAAATTATTTTGAAAATGAGCGTTGTTATTGTTGTTATCCTGGGCGTTGCTGGATATTGCTACCATCAATCCTCAAGACTCATAGATGGGCCTCAGGTCACCATCATCTCCCCTCTCAACGGCTCAAGCTCTTCATCACCTCTTACAGAAATTGTTGGTATCGCCAAAAAATATTTCAAAAATCACACTCAACGATCGCCAAATTTTTATTGATGATAATGGGAACTTTAGTGAACGGCTTTTATTATCAGATGGGTATAATATTTTAAAGATTGACGCTCAAGATAAGTTTGGAAAGAAAACGGAAAAAAAGATAGAAATCGTTAGAATTTAATACAATTAATAATAAAAGGAAATTTTTATGGTGAAGAAAGAAAAAAAGGAAGCTAATTCAGGAGTGCGAGAAATCGAAGCGGCTATTGCAGAAATCAAAACGAAATTTGGCGATGAATCAATCATGCGTCTCGGCGAAAGACCTCATGTGGATGTAGATGTAATCCCCACAGGCTCTATTGGTCTCGATGCGGCGCTTGGTGTCGGAGGTCTTCCGCGCGGAAGAATTGTTGAAATATTTGGTCCAGAATCATCTGGTAAGACTACCCTCGCCCTTCATGTCGTGGCAGAGGCTCAAAAGAAAGGCGGTGTCTGTGCATATATTGATGCAGAACACGCAATGGATCCAGAATACGCAACTAAACTTGGTGTTAATATCGACAACCTCCTCCTCTCTCAACCAGATACGGGCGAACAGGGTCTTGATATTGTGGACAGTCTAGTCAGAACAGGAAAAATCGATGTTATTGTCATAGACTCAGTCGCAGCACTCACACCAAAAGACGAAATTGAGGGAGAAATGGGCGCATACCATGTCGGCAAACAAGCTCGCCTTATGTCACAAGCTCTCCGCAAGCTCACTGGTATCGTTGCAAAAAGCAAAACCATTGTCATTTTCATTAACCAGATCCGCATGCAAATCGGTGTGATGTTTGGCAACCCAGAAACAACACCGGGAGGAAAGGCCTTAAAATTCTACACCTCCATACGTATTGATATCAGAAAAATAGCTCAGATCAAGAAAGGAGAAGAAATCATGGGAAGCCGTGTCCGCGTAAAAGTGGTCAAAAACAAGGTGGCTGCCCCATTCAGGCAGACCGAGTTCGATCTTATGTACAACGAAGGTATCTCTATTGAAGGTGAGATCCTCGCTCTCGGAGAAAAAATGGGCATGATTTCAAAGAGTGGTGGTGCTTCCTATACCTATGGTGAAATGAAACTTGGACGTGGCTATGACGCAACACGAACATTCCTCCGCACCAATCCAAAAATAAAAGACGAAATCCTCGGCAAGATTCGCAACGAGCTCAAAGAAGGTAAAATTATGACCGTTGGAAAAACAAAAGAAGAAGTGGAGGATGAGAAGGAAGAAGAGCCAAGCTAAGATACCGCACACTACTTAAAAATAGACAAAAACGGCCAATTAGCATAGAATTGCGAGGTTACTATAATATAAAAGGCACAATGTCACTTCTTGAATATAATGAAGTCGTAGAACGAAAATATATCATATTGGACGGACAACCATACGAAGTTCTCACTTCACATGTTTTTCGTAAACAACAGAGAAAGCCTGTTAATGCAGCAAAACTCAAGAACCTTATCACAGGTAAAGTCACGGAACATTCATTCCACGTATCCGAGAAAACTGAAGAAGCAGAAATTGAAACACGAGAGGTAAAGTATCTGTATACAAGCAAGGGTGAATACTGGTTCTGTGAAGCTGAAGACCCTGCAAAACGTTTCCAGCTCTCTGCAGAAATTGTCGGGACAGCAATACAATTTATAAGAACAAATACAGTGATGGACTCGTATGTTTTTGATGACAAAATCATGGGCGTCCGCCTCCCTATCAAAGCCGACCTCAAAGTTGTAGATGCTCCTCCTGCAGTCAAAGGCGACACCGCAAAGGGTGGCAACAAGCAACTCAAACTTGAAACAGGTGCTGTTATCAACGGCCCCCTCTTCATTGAAGAAGGAGAGACCATCCGTGTTAATACAGAAACTGGAGAATACGTGGAGCGAGTAAACGAAGGAAAGAAGTTCTAAGACAAGGCACTAGCTATTAGCCTCTAGAATCTAGCCATAAAAAATATCAAGGTTCGACCTTGATATTTTTTGTATCCAACACCAAATACAAAAGCCGCGCCCAGAGGGCGCGGCTTTTGTTTTTCTTATGTAACTAATTTAATTAGCTACGAATGGGAGAAGGCCCATGAAACGAGCACGCTTTACAGCTTCTGAAAGCTTGCGCTGATTCTTGGAGCTAACACCACTGCGCTTGTGTGATGTGATACGGCCATGAGGATTGAGGAACTTTTTGAGGACCTCTATATCCTTATAGTCTATATGCTTTATGTTGTTTTGCGCAAAATAGCACTGTTTTTTCATGTCTGATTTTTTAAGAGCGAAGCGATATAAAAGATGCCAAACTTTTGTTGCCTTCCTCGGCTCGGAAATGAGAAAATTTTTCTCATTTCTCTCACCCTACGTCGGCAAGAAAAATCGGCACCCTGTTAAATCCGCTTCGCGGTATCTGCTTTCCAAGCAGATATTTAACAGGGTTAAGATTTTGTAACCGCACAATGTCGCTTTCGCTTCATTCTACGGACAAAATCTTAAAATGGAATGTCTTCAGGGTTAATCTCTTCTTCTGGATATTCTATCGCTGGAGCATCTGCCGTCGGAGCCGGTGCGCCTTTCGTATCCTTTTCAGGATATGCGGCACCTGGTGTTCCTCCCTCTTTACGAGGACCAAACTGAATTCGGTCTGCAATAACTTCTGTGCGATATTTTTTCTCTCCATCTTTACCATCCCAACTGCGTGTCTGCATTCTTCCCTCCACGAGGATAGAAGAGCCTTTTTTCATGTATTGAGCTGTTGTTGCAGCTTGATTTCCAAACACTACCACGTTGTGATAATCTGTCGCATCCTGGCGAACACCGCTCTTGTCCTTCCACGTTCTATTAGTTGCAACTGAGAAGGTGCATACTTTTATACCAGAAGGTAAAGATTTCAATTCTGGATCACGAACCAAATTACCTATGATAATTGCTTTGTTGAGATACATCCTGAGAATTAGTTAATTGATAATCTATCCTCATTATACTCCAAATGGAGTCTTTTTGCTTTGAGTTACAGTATCTCTTCTTACGGTCATTGCGAGTGCGTCCGAAGCAATCCAGTTTTTCTTGAATCTTGAATCAAATTCCTGGATTGCCACGTCGGAAGACCTCCTCGCAAAGACAGAGGAGAAATATTTGTAATTAAAGGTACCTATTTAATTTCAGTAACAAGACTATCGATTTGCTTGTCAATTTCAGCCTCGTTAACAGGAAGAGCTTCTGCTGTCTCTATCTTCTTGTCTGCTGCAATTTCTGCAGACTTTTCTCTGATTTTCAGCATGTTGCTGATAAGAGTATTTTCTCTGACGGTTTTGATGATGAGGTAACGTAGAACCATTGGACTTGCACCCAACGCTTCCTTAACGTTCTTAATCATTGCTGGGTCAAGATCAAACTTAATCCAACCAAAATACGCCTTGTTATACTTGTCATGACGAGCTTCTGCAATCTTCGTCATTTCATACGCGAGAGGGATAAGCTTAGGAAAATCGTCGGAGATAAACATACCGCCATTCTTCTCAATCATGTCTTTGATTGTGGCGAATTCTCCGGCAAGCTTTTCCTCTGGAAGAGACGGTATCAAGTGAAAACCGATTTCATACACTTGAGTTCGCTCTGCTTGCCCTACTTGCGCAGTAACTGTCTTTTTTATAGCCATTGTACTGCGTTTTAAACTTAATAATGAAGAGATATCGAAATCTCCCAAACCTCCGCTTGAGCAGTGATTCAGGAGGTACATTAACACAAAAGCGGTTAGAAGTAAATCTAACCCTGGATATAAAATAGAAGGAAAGGAATCGCCAAAGGTAATATCAGGAACCAAAAAAAGACACAGTACATCCGTCGTTTTTCCAACTTTTTATCCGCAGTTAAATTGTATTTTCGAATATTATAGAAATAAAATTCCAAGCCAACATGTTCTGCAAAATTAACCAGTGCAATTGGTATACCAAATATCAAAAGCGCAAACGCGCCGAGACTCTCATTAAAACTAGTTGACGGAGCTGGAAAAGAGGCTCGAAATTTAAATAAAATAAATAACAAGGCTATTCCACTAAGAAATAAACTGATTGTTATTACATTTTTTTGTAGTTTTAATTTTTTATCTATATCCATGTAAAAATTATATCATGTTTATAATAAACACTCTTTTCACATTCTTTAATAACTGCACCCTGACAGTTTCTACATCCCCTCCTCTAATTTCTGCCATGGTTTTTACAACTTCGGACACAAATGTCGGTTCGTTACGCTTGCCGCGATACGGTACAGGTGCAACGTAGGGCGAGTCTGTTTCAGCCATAATCATGCCTGATGGTGCAAATCGAATCACTTCGTCATATTGGCGAGCAAATGTAATTACACCAGTAAAGGAAAGTGTAAAACCAATCTCAATAGCATCTTTTGCTATACCCATATCCCCAGCAAAGAAATGAAAATTTGCCCGTACCGGAGCTTTTTCCCGTGCAGTCTTTAACATTTCCAAAACATCTCTATACGCATCCATACTCCCCTTAGTGGGTCGAGCATGAATCATAAGAGGAAGATTGTGCTTCTGAGCAAAAGCAATATGCTGGGCAAAAAGTTCTTTCTGTCTGTTTTTTTCTACCTCGATGTCACCAGTGAGATTAAAATATTCTAAGCCACACTCCCCCACAGCAACCACTTTCTCTGATTCTGCAAGCTTTTCAAAAACTGCTTCGTCAAAAATCGCACCAGCATCATCTGCAGGATGAACACCAATTGATGCGTAAATATTTTCATTCTCTTCTGCAAGAGCGACCGCTTTTTTTGAATCTTCGACATCAGTTCCAATTGTAATAGTCCCCACCCCAACATCTCTCATACGTGCCAAAACAGCATCCCTATCTGAATCAAATTCAGATCCGTGGAGATGTGAGTGGATGTCGAAGTATTTAATAGACTCGGGAGTCATAATTTTAAATTTGGAAACTACAGAGGCTAAGCCTTGGCGTCGAACGCCAAGGCTTAGCCTCTGTAGTAAAATTCCTAATCTTTTCTCATAAAGAGAGGCTTTGCTGGCATTTCTCGATTCAAAATTGCATGTTGAATTTTTCCTGCTGTTTCAGGAAGGATTGGTACAAGCAAGAGTGAGATAAGATAAAGATTTTCTAGCACAAACTCAACGTCTTTAATTGCTGCAGCGGGATCACTCTTATGTTTCTTAAAAGGCTCGTTTTTCTGTATATAACCATCCGTATCTTTTATGAGGCTCCACACAGCATCGCAAGCTATGGTCGTATTATATGCATCTAACGCATTTTTGTACGTTCGCACCACATCTATCGTAGCCTTAGTCACAGAGTCCTCTATGGCCTCTTTGCGGGCTTCTGCAAGCATCGCGCCATACGTAACAGCCATCTTTAATGATCGATTAACAAGATTTCCTAGACCATTTGCAAGGTTTGCATTGTATATAGACTTAAAGGTCTCTAATGTCATGTCAGCATCTTCAAAGGCGGACACCTCCCGGGCCATATAGTAGCGGAGTGCATCTGTTCCATATTCTTCCACAATGTCTAATGGATTTATTACATTACCAATTGACTTGGACATCTTTTGCCCATTGGAGATAATAAAACCGTTTACAATAATCTGACGAGATGGATCTAACGATGCGGACATAAGCATCGCCTGCCACATTGCAGCTTGCTGGCGCAGATTATCCTTACCGCAGTATTGTGTTACAGGCCACCACTTATTAAACTCCTCCATTTTATCCGGCCACCCGATTGAAGAAATATAATTTACCAGTGCATCAAACCACACGTACATAACATGATCTTCGTCACCAGGAACACTTACACCCCAAGGCATTTTCGTCTTCAAACGAGAAATACTAAAATCCTCGGGCCCCCTTTCTACAAAGGCCTTGATCTCATTCTGACGAGACAATGGCAACACAAGGGTCTTGTTTTTTTCATACAAATCTAACAACGGTATCTGAAAACGAGAAAATCTAAAAAAATAATTCTCCTCGTCAATCAATTCAAGTTCAAGTGCAGGATGGATAGGACACTTACCATCAAGAAGCTCTGACTCTGTTTTTTCTAATTCACAACCAACACAATATTTTATCTTATATGCCTTCTTGTATATATCACCATGTGCTGCACACAATTTCCAAAATTCTTGAACAGCGTGTATGTGCTGAGGATCAGTCGTACGAACAAAGTTGTCGTAGGAAAGATTAAGCTTTTCTTTCAAAGCTTTTAGTTTACCTGCATATTCATCAACATATGCCTGTGGATCTTGTCCCACCTCCAAAGCCTTGCGATATATCTTCAACCCGTGTTCATCTGCTCCAGTATTAAAAAAAACAGCATATCCCTCTACTCTTCTATAACGTGCAGCGATATCAGCACGGATAAACTCTAACGCATGTCCAACATGAGCTGGAGCGTTAACGTATGGAAGTGTCGTCGTAATATAGTAGTTACCTTTATGTTTAGTCATAGATTCTAGATACTACGCTTTTGGTTCAATTTCTTCAAGTGCTTGTCGCTTCTGGAAATCATTGAAGAGTTCGTACACGATTGTTGCAAGTGGAGCTGATAGAAGAATGCCTAGAAAACCCGCAAGCTTTGCACCCACAATAAGAGCAACAATAACAAGCAACACAGGAACTCCAGTAACTTTTTTAACTACAAGAGGATATATTAAATGATTTTCAAACTGTTGAATAATAAGATACATACCCACCACCACAAGCCCAAGAGAAACTCCCCCATCTACAGACGCGATTGCAATTCCGGGAATAGAAGCCAGAATCGGTCCGAAGATTGGAACAATCTCAAAAAGACCGGCAAGCACAGCGAGCAAAAGTGCGTGGCGAACTCCAAGAATTGTAAGACCGAGATATACGAGCACTGACACAATCACAACAAGCAAAAGCTGTCCTTGCATCCATAGACCGATTTTATACTGAGAACGCTTCCACAAGTCCACTACATATTTCTTGTATCGGAAGGGTGTGATAACACGAAGGAAATGAGAAACTCCATCTTCCTGGACAGAAAGATAGAAAGAAACAACAAAAATGAGTATAAGACTTACAAAACCACCGAACATTGTGGAAAGCGTTCTGATCAATCCATCAGAAGAGTTCGATGCGATACCTGTAAATTGTGCAATAATGTCTTTAATAGTGAGGGACTTGGAAATGCTCTGAACAACAGCATCACTCTGTAAAATCCCGGTAGCCTGAATAGGACTCCATGCTTCAAGCGAACTGAGATACACCGGCATATTTGAAAGAAAGCTTGATAATTCTCCAGATAAGGGCAACAATAGAAAATAAAAAGTGCCAACAATAATTAATGCTGAGGATATGTAAATAAGTACAACCGCGGCAAGGCGAGGTATCCTATAGGAAACAAGTTTCTTTGTAATAGGCTCAGCAGCAGAAGCAAACACAACCGCGGCAATGAGAGCCAGAGCAAGGTCTCTAAGGATGAACACAAAATATGCAGCCGCAATTAAAAGAATTATCTTTATGACCGTGCCTGTGGTGATATTTATATTTATTTTAGAGCCAAGTTCCATATGGTAATACTAACACCTGATAAGAAAAGTGACAAAGCCTCAGATTTGTCACCCCCGCGACAGCAGTAGTCGATACCGCTCTCAGGTAGCAATCACTGTCTCTGCGAGCTTTGCGAAGCAGTCCAGTAATTTTAAAAAATACAGATGGATTGCCGCGGGATTACCCTCGCAAAGACAGAAAAAACATTTTATCTACACATGAATAACATGTTTACTTACCAAACGTAAGCAAGGACGTAATCTCCCCCTCCTCAGCTTTTCCCACCACAGCCATATTTAATCCTTCGTCTTTGAATATTTCATGAGCAACATTTTGAATGTCCTCAGCAGTAACTTTTCTAATTTCAGCTGTCACCTCTTCGGCAGTGCGGAGCGGTCGATGCATAATCTCCTGATGTGCAAACCATTCTGCTATTGAATCCGATGATTCCAACCCTAGATACATATTACCAACAAGAAAATCTTTTGCTTTTTGCAATTCTGCCTCAGAAACTTTTTCTATTACAAATTTCTTCATTTCAGCAATGATTGCCCCGACAGCTTCCTGCACTCTATTTTTATCAACACCAGCAGAAATGTCTAGAAAACCATGATCGGTAAATGGATTGTTACTGGAATGCACATAGTAACAAATACCAAGTTCTTCGCGCATTCTTTGGAATAATCTCCCCGACATCCCCCCACCAAGAACAGCATTGAGAACACGCAACACGGGGGTTCGTTTATCGTTGACACCAAATGTGCGTACCCCAATAATCATATGCACCTGATCAATGTCTCTTTTTTCAACCACAATAGCCGGACTTGTTTGTGATTCCTGCACCACAAGTTTGGAAGCCTTCTCCCCTGACGGCATTGCGGCAAATACACCCTCAATTTTATTTTTTATTGCTTCTTCATTAAAATTCCCTGCAACAATGACGGTACTGGCACTAGAAAGATAATGTGTTCTACGATACTCAGCAAAATCTTCTTTTGTCATTTTTGTTACTGTGTCTGCCGTGCCGGCGATACCCCATCCCGCTGGCTGGTCACCATAGAGAAGCGTCATAAACTTTTCTCCCACATGCCGTTGAGGAAGATCGTTATACATATTTATTTCTTCAACAATAACACCCTTCTCACGCTCAACCTCTTCGTCACGAAAAATTGGGTTGAGATAAAGATCTGAAACAACATCAATAATTTTCTCCACATAATCTGGATGTGACTTGGCGTAGTAGCCCGTATACTCCTCCCCCGTAAAAGCATTATAATGAGCGCCTATACCATCAAGCTCTCGACTGATATCAATAGAGCGTGGGCGTTTATCAGTACCTTTAAAACACATATGTTCTAAAAAGTGAGAAATACCACTTTTGTCTTTTATTTCATATTTAGAACCCGCCTCAACCATAACAAGCATAGTCACCGTTGGAGACTCTTTCATGGGTATTGTAATAAGGCGTAGGCCGTTTGGAAGGATTGTTTTATTATATTGCATGAGAGAAGTGTACCAGATTTTTAAAAACATAAAAGCCAGTCGTGTTCCGCACGACTGGCTTGGTTGATTACCACTTGATTCCTACATCCCCGACGGCCTCTTGTCAGGTGGACGAGAAATATGGCAACAGTGAAACACGAGAGGGATAAGTAGGACAGCCGCAGCGCCGGCGAGCAATAGCACGCAAGCAATCGACTCAAGAACCCCAAAAGCCCGAGATGCGTTCATATCACAACCCCTTTCTAGATTTATCAGAAGCGAAACAAGGAACTGAGCACTTTTATATTATACGCCTTTTTATTAACTATGTCAAAACAGAGCCCCACTCATTCTGATGAGTGGGGCTCTGTTTTATAAAACTTAAAACTTGATATATTCTGTAAGATTAGCAATCTCTACCCTCTCTTGCTTGCCCGTATCACGGTCTCGAACTGTTACAGTATTATCTTTTTCAATCGTATCAAAGTCTATGGTCACACAGTATGGTGTACCAATTTCATCTTGTCTTCGATAGCGTTTACCGATATTGCCATTATCATCAAACTCAACATTTCCAAATTTCTTTTTCAATATAGAAAATACCTCGCGAGCTTTTTCAATAAGCTGTGGTTTATTTTTTAGCAATGGAAACACAGCAACTTTTACCGGAGCAACAGATGGAGACAATTTTAAATACACACGCCTCTCCCCAGCCATTTCGTCTTCAGTATACGCATCGGTCAATACTGACAACATGGCTCTATCTACACCAAAAGTAGGCTCAATGCAATGAGGTATAAATCTTCTTTTTGCTGCGTCGTCAAAATACGAGAGATCTACACCGCTCGCCTTAGAATGCGCACTTAAATCAAAATCTGTACGATATGCAATGCCTGAAATTTCTTTCTGACCAAAAGGTAGGTCAAATTCGATATCGACACTTCTCTTCGAATAGTGCGCTCGATCTTCTGGAGCAATGTCGACTCTATGTATTTTTGATTCAGAAAGCCCAAGGTCATCTCGATAAAAAGCGACTTGTTCAATATGAAATAACTCGAAAATTTCATTGATTTTTTCCTCTCCAATATTTGGGTCAACAAAATATTCTATCTCCATCTGTTCCATTTCACGTAAACGGAAAATAAAATCTCTTGGAGCAATTTCATTCCTGAAGGCCTTACCTATCTGCGCCATACCGAATGGTAACCGTGGATGAAATGAATCAACGATATTTTTGAAATTTACAAACATGCCTTGTGCGGTTTCAGGACGAAGATATGACACTGCGGTTTCATCTGCAACAGCACCAATATGAGTTTGGAGCATCATATTAAACTGTCGAACATCACCGACAGAATTACCGTCAGGACTCTTTACTCCTTTTTCTTTAATCGTCTTATCCATTTGTCCAGCACTCATCCCTCTTGGATCTATTCCTGCGGATTCAAGCAAATGATCCGCGCGATAGCGTTTGCGAGTCTTCAAATCTTCTATAAGTGGATCCGCAAAACCTCCCACATGCCCAGACGCTTTCCACACATTTTGATTCATGAGTATAGCTGCATCTACCCCATACATATCTTCCCTATCGTCAACAAAACGCTTCCACCACAATCTCTTAATATTATTTTTGAGTGCAACACCGAGAGGTCCATAATCCCACGTTCCGGCAAGTCCTCCATATATTTCTGAACCTTGATAGATAAAGCCGCGACGCTTACAGAGCGCAATAATATTTTCCATAACCGGTAGCTCTTTTTCTGGTTGTGCCATTGTGGTGATTTCTCGTATTAAATTATTAAACTATTTTTTGATTAGGTAATCATCTGAGGATGATTTCGGATCAGAGGAAATATCAACAGTGCTGTCCTTGGGAGATGACCCTACGGGCATCCCTGTAAAATCGTCCCTTCCAACAATTTCCATATTACGAACGAGGATAGGAGTTGTCCCAATCTGCGAAATACTTGGAGTGATTTCTACTTGGAAAGAAACCTCTCGAGGAGAGACTGTCTTCCCTGCACCAGCCTGTACAGAACCGACGGTCCACTGTATTTTATTACCGATTGGATTAAACTGAACCTGTTCCCCTGACGGACTTGTTACGCCAACCCAACGTACATATTCAGGCAATTCTGCCGATACTAAGCCTCCGCTTACATTATTATAAGAATTGCTTACTGTCCATACAATCGTGTATGTTGTTGGTTTCTCTGCACGAGCAGGAACAGAACCAGTATTTTTGAATGCTCCAGAATAGAAAAATGTTTTTGATGTCAGAGCAAGATCTGTTGCTATTTTAATCGTTTTTACATCCACAGAATTTACTTCCTCTGGTAAGCCAGAACCAGACATGCGTTTACCTTTAACTGATACCCCCACCGTCATTGATGGATTACGTAATGTATTCACCAAATCAAGCGTTGGGCGTTTTAAGCTAAATACAAAATTAAACTGCCCCGAACCACCCGATGCCACTTGGGCGAGAGCTGGTGCATTATTCTGATTCCAAATCAACGTATTATCCAGGGAACGGAAAAAGCCATTTTCAGATGAAATGGAAGCACGGTCAAATAAGTTACCGCCAAATTTCAGCGATACTTCAACATCACTCACTGGCATTTGTGTATTATTAAACCAACCAATTTTACCCTGAACATTTTGTCCTAGCCGCGCTACATGGTTTTGTGCAGTATCACCGTCAAGTACTATTGTTGCTCCAATAAAAGGTTTTTTTATTGCGATAGAATGCATGACAGAAACAAAATCGGCCGCGATGATCTTTTCGTCGGTGGCGGTCTTCACTCCTGTATGAAAGACAAATATTTTCTCATCATTATCCTGCCCCTCTATTGTGCCCGTAAATTCTATCTTCCTACTTTCCTCTGGCTTCAAAGATCCAATGGTCCAGATTGTATTATCAAAATCAGCCTTCGGGTTTGCATTTTTAAATATAAAGCCTGGCGGAGTATCAGCTCGCAATAACAAATTATCAATCTTTGCTGAAGAATTAGATGATATCGTTGCAACAAACTTCACATCTTGATTTGAAGATATTTCTGAAACGGCATCTACCGCAATATTTATCGGTGAGGAATTGATTGCTACATCATATGTTTTATCCTTTTTCAAAACCGCATTAGAACTTCGCGCCTTATATGTAAGAGAAACGGTGATTGTTTTTATATCATCTTTTTCACCAAAGAGTACAGCAGTCACGCTTTTACGAACAGACGCGCCAGCTGCAATGGTCCCAATATCTTCTGTTGCACGCACATATTCAGTACTCAGATTATTTTCTGATCGTGTGCCTGGCGGGAATGTCACGATAAGAGATGCCTGTTCCAGGGCAACAGTATTATTATTTTTTATACTAATATCCAACGGCAATGTTTTTCCACCAGGAACTGATGTCGGACCTGCTACTAAAATATCAATCTTTGCGGATGAAATAGTATTACCGCCAGCAAAAAATATGTAACTAGCTATAGATGCAGACACGATAAAAAAAAGAATTGATGCAATAAAAAAAGTTTTTAACCAAGAACCGCGCTGGGAGGAGGGTGATTTCATTTCAGAAAAATCTGGCTGTTTCCAGTCTGTCTTTGTGTTAAAATCCACCTCGTCAAACGTATTGCGAGGAATATCAGTCGTAAACTTGGTCTTCGGCGAATATAGCGAGTTACGTACTCGGTCTAACTTACTTTTTTCTTCTCCGTCGTTTGGATTCATGGTATTAAGTATACCTTATAGGTCACTCACCTTCAACGATGCATTAATCTGAGAACGCATATGAGAATCGTGTGCAATACTCTCCCCCAACAAGACAGTTGACCATTCTTTAAGTAAAAATTGTTTAATGACAGTATCATCTCCCACATACCCCAACACATCGATAATCCGTGCGACGAGAATTGTTTCAATGGAACGAATTTCTAATGCAGATGGATTGGGTAAAGAAAGAAGAAACGTCATGCCGTCATGAACAATATTAAATAACTGTGCATCAATCACCTCTCCAACAACAAGGCGCTTAATGACAGCAAAAATATTTGCACAGACGTGCATGGCAGGTTTGTTGTGTTGAATATTTGAAAAAACAGAATGATACACAGAAGCGTTGGTAATCTTCCAGCCATTTTTGCCATGAACAAGCGAAATAGATGAGTACGAAAAATCCTGCAAACTCGCTTTAAGTTTTGAAGCATGGGAACGAACACTCTGAGCACTGGCAATAACAAGCCCCAAATCACGTGTAAGAATATAGTAATAGCGGTTAGCCTCTCCAACGTTCTTCCCACCCAATATATAGCCGTCAGTCGTGTATATGCGGTGCATGCTATAGTATAAGGGAAAAGTATATGTATAAGCAAAAAAGTACATAGGACTGCCCTATGTACTTTTTTAGCAAAAGAAAACCGCGCCCCTTGGGCGCGGTTTTCTTCATTTAGTTAAAGCCTATTGGCTAATCTTTACTTCTTTATCTTCAACTTAAACAATATATCATCCACCATCACACCAGCATCCTCGATCACTTCAAAGACAACATCTTTTAAAAGAGTAACCTTTGAAATATCCTTTTTGAACTTCTCAAGGAGTGCCTTACCCACGTCCCCCGTTTCTACAACAAGAGACACAGCATCTGTTGGATTAAGTTTTTCTTTCTTGCGAAGTTCTTGAATAGTGCGAATCAGTTCACGTGCCTGTCCCTCAAGTTTTAATTCTGGAGTTATCACGGTATCAAGCACAGCTTCTTCTACCTGCTCCTTGTTAAATTTTACTTCCTTAACATTCAACTCATCTTTCACAAGATCATACAATTCATTCTTCCCCATCAATGTCTGATTCTTCAATGTTACAGACGCAAGTGGTTGGCGAACTTTCAAACCAGATTTTGCACGTACCTCAAGCCCAACGGTAACAGCTTTTCGCACCTCGGACATATCTCCCAAGACACCCTCGTTAAATTTTGTTGTCTCTGGCCATTTCTCTAAATGCACACTTTCTGAGTCTTTCTCTCCCCTTACCTTCTGGAATATATCTTCGGCCATAAACGGCATAAATGGTGCGACAACCTTTGCAAACTCTCTCAACACAAAACGTGTTGTTGCGATTGCGTCTTTTTTGTCTTTCTCATTTTCTGACTTAAAACGATCCCGCGAACGTCGCAAAAACCACGTAGATACATCATCAATGAAATCGGCAATCGGTCGAGAAGCTCTATCAAGCTCATAATTCTCCATACCCTTTGTAACCTCAGAAACAAGCTGTGTAAGACGCGCAAGAGCCCACCCGTCAAGAATGTTTGTGCTTGCATCAGACGCCTCTACTGTTTTATCTGCGTACATTTCATAGAAGGAGTACACATTACCCAAACGCATGACATTTTTCTTCATCACCTCATCAACACCTTTTTCAGAGAAAGAAAAATCTTCAGCTTTCATGGCAGGTGACGAAAGAAGATAATATCTCATAGCATCGGCACCATATTTATTTATTATCATCATCGGATCAGGATAATTGCGAAGTGACTTGGACATCTTCTGTCCATCCTCAGCAAGAATAGTACCGTTCACTACAACGTTCTTGAATGATGTCCTGCCAAAAAGCCCCACAGCAAGCACAAGCTGTGAGTAAAACCACCCACGCGTCTGATCAAGGCCTTCACCAATAAACTCTGCGGGATATCCCAAACCTTTCTCTGGATCAAACAGTTCCTTATTTTCAAATGGGTAATGGAACTGTGCAAAAGGCATTGCCCCTGATTCAAACCAACAATCAAAAACGTCTCCAATGCGTTTATGTTTGCCTCCGCACGGACACGACAATTCTATCTCATCAATATATGGTCTGTGAAAATCTAACTCGTAATTTCTATTGTGAGGAAGTGTGGAAAATTCAAACTTCCGTACCTCTGCTGTTTCAAGAAAGCTTCCTCCAATATGCGGATCCATTTCTATAGTGCCCTTTATATCTGCACCAATGGCATTTGAACAAAGCAACCACGCTGGAGCACCATGACTAACAAAGAGAATCTTTCTATTAGAATATTTATTTTCTACTTCATATAAAAGTTCCCCGGTACGCTTTTTTACATCCAGTATTGTCTCTCCTCCAGGACAAGGTTTTGCAAACCGCTCTTCCAACGAAGAAAAATATTTTTTTGCACGAAATTCATTTACAGTCATCATGTCCCATTCTCCCCAACCAACCTCACGAAGACGGCTGTCGGTGACGATAGATTTTTTATCAATACCAAGAGTCTCGGCAACAATGGCCGCTGTTTCCTGCGTTCGAATAAGAGGAGAAGCAATAATAAGATCAATGCCCAAGCCTACGAGTTTCTTTGCGCTTTCTAATACCTCTTGTTTGCCTTTTTCTGTAAGATGATGAGGATTTTCAGAATTAGAACTTAACACATCCAATACATTATGGTCCCCTTCTCCATGTCGCATCACAAAATATGAATTGTTGTGGGTCGTTTCTTTCTTTATATCTTCCACAGAACCAAGAACTTTTATCGCATTACACGAATGACACTTCCACACAGGAATTGGTGCGCCCCAATATCGAGAACGAGAAATTGCCCAATCACGAGCACCCTCAAGCCACTTACCAAAACGTCCGTCGCGAATATCTGCGGGTACCCAACCGATCGTCTTGTTCTCAACAAGCAACTGTTCACGAATTTTTGGAACTTCAACAAACCACGATGTAGATGCGTAGTTTAAAAGCGGTGTAGCACACCTCCAACAATGTGGATATGAATGAATGAGTTTTTCCTTACTGAACAACAAACCCCGATGAGCAAGATTTTTTATAATCTCAATATCTGCTTTCATGTGCCCCTCACCCTTCTTGTCGTCATCAGCATCTTTTGGCTTAACCAATTGACCCGCAAAATCAGTAACCTCAGCCTTAAAGGCACCGTTCTGTCCAACATGTTGAATAAACGGAATATTATTCGCGCGAGCAAGGTTTAAGTCATCTTCACCGAACGCCGGAGCAATATGGACGATGCCTGTGCCATCTTCGGTCGTCACAAAATCTGCCGCGTACACTTTCCAAATATTTTCTTTATGCTTCATGTCCACATCTTTGTAATATTCAAAGACGGGTTTGTATGACACACCGACAAGTTTTTCCCCTCTGAATTCTTCAACTATTTCGTATTCTTCTTTCAAAATAGAAAGACGAGCTTTGGCTAATATATAATACTCACCGTTATTCAAAACTTTTACAACATGAGCAGACTTTAGAACACTATGACCATTCCCCGCTTCAAAAGCATGGAGAGGATTATGATCTATTTTAATTTTTACGTAATCTATTTCTGAACCCACAGCGGCTGCCGTGTTGCCAGGAAGTGTCCACGGGGTTGTTGTCCAGGCCAACAAAAAGGTTCCGGGTTGATCCATAAGTTCAAACTTTACTGTAGCAGAAATATCAGTGATATCTTTATATCCCTGATTAACCTCAAAGTTTGCAAGCGTTGTTCCACATCGTGGACAAAGATGCATGGACTTAAATCCTTCAAACATCAATCCTTTGTCATAAAGCTTTTTGAACGCCCACCAGACAGATTCGGTATATGTCGCATCCATTGTCTTGTAGGGATTACTCATGTCTACAAAACGCCCCGTACGTGGGACAACTTTTTTCCATGCTTCGTCATAACGAAGTACACTGCATCGAGCGGTTTCATTAAACTTTTCTATACCCATATCTTCAATATCTTTCTTGCCCTTAAGACCAAGTTCTTTCTCAATTAAGTTCTCCACAGGAAGACCGTGACAATCCCAGCCCCACTGACGGCGAACATGCTTTCCGCGCATTGTCTGGTATCGAGGGATGGTATCTTTTATAGTTCCAGCAAGAATATGCCCATAATGAGGTAGGCCTGTGGCAAATGGAGGGCCGTCATAGAAAACAAACTCATCCTTCCCTTCTGTCTGTTTAAGAGACTTTTCAAAAATATTATTATCACGCCAAAAAGCAAGGATTTCCTCCTCTTTTTTGCCTATTGCACTTGGCTCCGGTAACACTTCTTTGTCTTTTTGTTCTTCTGTGGCCATAGATAGTTATAGTAACATAAAATCAATTTTTTGATTAGAAAAAAAGCCACGGAGATAGAACTCCGTGACCCCTGGCCTTCCTTGCGTTAGCGAGTTCGGCCCAAGACTACTTCCCCCCGTTATCAGTTCCTCCCTCAAACTTCTGCCCAGAGAAAAGGTTAGCCTTATCCAAATTGGAACTTTTCCCTGCCAGCCTTCTGGCAATCTTGATTGGAAAACGCCGAATCTGTCCCCTCCCTTCTTGAGACCAGAGTACAAATCGATACCTCTCATCCACAAGTTGCGACTTCACGATGAGCCGAAACTCGCTTCGTGTCTTAGCGGTGAACCGCCACAGATTATGATCGACCCCATCCGCGCACCGCAGACAGTGCATCACATCTTCATCTGGAGCCAAGCGAGCAACGGCCTCATTGGTGAAGCTATCCAAAGCCTCAACGAAAAAGAAATACTCTCTCGACTTAGCCATAACAGTCTCTCCTTTCATTTGGTACTTAATTACTCCAAAGCAAAGACTACAACTTTTTTATTAAAAAGCAACCATTTAAAAAGAATCTGAAAGACACCTTATTCGAGCGACTTACATTTTGCTCGGCACCCCTATCCCCAACATCCACAATCCATTTTTCATAACAATTCTAAACGCATGAGTAAGAGCAACTTTGTATGGAGATGTTGCGTCTGTGATATCTACAATCTTATTGGTTGCATAATATCCATTAAAGCTTGCGGCGAGTTCAATAAGGTATGTTGCAATAAGCTGCGGAGCTTTGTCAGCCATTGCACGTTCCACTACTTCTGGAAATCTATACAGGTATTGTTCAATAGAAGAAACTGCCTCTGGCACACCTTGTGTGTTGCCTGTAATATTCTCTGTTTTTGCTTTCTCGAGCACTGACAATGCACGTGTGTGGGCATACTGTAAATATGGACCGGAATCTCCCTCTGTAGAAAGAGACTTCTCCATATCAAAAATAACATCACGTCCAGGAGCCTGTTTGAGAATTGTATATTTTATTGCCGCGGCGCCCACAAGACGCACAATCTCTTCTTTCTCACTTCCAGAAAATCCACGCTCAACAATCTTCTTTTCTATCTCTGTCTCAGCTTCAACAATAAGAGACTCCCCCGTAACCACTTGTCCTGTTCGAGATGACATCTTCCCCGTGGGAAGACGTAAGAATCCATGAGCAATATGAGTGGTCTTCTCTGCCATTTCAGGATAGATAAGCGAAAGCGCCTTCAACATCACTTTAAAATATTCCGTCTGTTCGTTTGCGGTAATAATAATTGATTGGTCAAATGGAGCAGTCTCAAACTTTTTCTTATTAAGCCCAAGATCTTTTGCCTCGTACGTCGGAAGTCCTTCGGAATTAATAAACACACGCGTATGCAAACCATACTTCTCTCCTTTGAAAACAACGGCTCCATCACTTTTTTCAAACACACCCTTCTCTAACCCTTCTTCAACGATCTTTAAACCAACTGGCGTTGTTTCACTCTCATAGAAAAAGTAATCAAAATTTGTTCCAAGCTTTTTGTATATTGTTTCAAGATACGCATAACTCCACGTTCTGCCTGTCGTATATAATTTTATTATTTCCTTATCATCCTTAGCATAAATATGCTTATTGATTGCAATAATTTCTTTTTTTGCGTGCTCATTCTCCTCGTACTCTGTTGCGCCGTATGCATATGCCTTACCCAAAAAACGAGCCTTTATACTGAGGATATCAGTTTCAATAGGAAAATCTGATTGCTTTTGAAAATACATCATACCCCACACCGCCTTTGCAGCATGCAAACCAATGTCACCGGAGTAACAAGCACGCTTTACGTCGGCACCATTCGCCTCAATAATTCGTGAAAGTGCTTCCCCAATAGTGTTACTCATCAAATGCCCAATATGTAATTCCTTAAACGCATTTGCATCGGTATATTCCACAAGAACACTCTTGCCTTTCTGACTATAGTTTTTACCATACATATTCCCCGCAGAAATAATTTGTTTCAAACTATCCACAAAAAACTGCCGTGTAAGATGAAAATTTATAAACCCAGGACCAGCAATGTCTATCCTCTCAATATGTTCTGGAAGCGCTTTATTCAACTCTGCAACAATCTTTTCTGCCACATCATGTGGTTTCATTTTTAATTCTTTTGCATATGCAAGAGCAACACTGGTGGAATAATCACCGTGTTCAAAATTTTCTGGATGTTCCAAAGTAATCTTGGCATCAACAACCCCAAGCACACCGAGGGCCTTTTTAATAAGTTCAATTATGTTCTCCCTAATATCCATGAGAATACTGTAACATAAATAACTTTTTTACTTAAGAGTCGTATTCTAGTCAATAGCTTGGACGGGATTTGTAATTAATTGCATTGGCGCGCGAAGTAAAATTCCCATGTGTAACCGTTCGTTGTTGTAGTATTTTAAATACATCCTTAATGCTTTGTTGAGTGCCCACACATTTCTAGCTACTCGATCAACACACTCTTCTTGCAATGTTCGATTAAACCTCTCAATGTGTGAGTTGTCATTTGGCTTTCCAATCCTCGTATAACGATGACTCTTTTTAACCTGTTCCACAAACCAATCACCAAACTCTGGTCCATGATCTGACTGCAACATTTTGAATTGAAATGATGCATGTTGTTGAGCTTCTTTCACAAACTTGAGACTGGTTCGTCCATTAATCTTTTTGTATGCTTTGGCATACACCCATCGTGAGTATGTATCGATGAGTGTGTAGATGTATATTCGTTTCTTTCCATCAACCATGAGATGTATTGTATCAATCTCCACTAAATCACCTGGTTCTAAGGCTTGCGGACGCTCTTGGTGTGGATGATACCGTTTCCAGGGACTTCTCTTCTTGAGTAATCCTGTTCGGTCTAAAGTGCGTTTAACTGATGAGAGTGAAACTACAATCTTCTGATTCAACAGTTCTTGATGTACCACTTCAGCACATCGTTTTGATTTGATACGTTGGTGGAATATTTTCCAGACTAAATCATTAGATAATTGCCTGGGGTGATGTTTGGGTTTTGAAGAAAGAGTTGGAATTGGATGATATCCATATATCTTTGCTTTCTTAACCCATTTGCAGATAGTACTGGAACCAACGCCAAACCGTCGACCGACTTCGGTTGGAGTATGTCCCTTGTACACCATCTGTGCTGCGTCTCGACGCACCTTTGGTATGTTTGGATTACTTGTATATGGCATAGCTTTTCTATATTACCTTAGTTGCGTCCAAGCTATTGAACCATTACG
>JBAZVT010000004.1:0-40860 GCA_041660745.1 Minisyncoccota bacterium
AATCCTCATGTAACCAGCGTATCACATCAGAATGTTATACGTATACGGTTCCATTCATCCCCGCCCTCCCAGGGAGACAGGGGGCGGGGTTTCCTGGTATTTAAAAATCGCGAGGTCGGCTTGAAGCCAACTTCGCGATTATGAAACCGAAATTTCCAGTCTTTAAACCAGACACCTACCGCACAAGGACAGCGGCGCCATTGCATGGAGTCCTTTCTACAGCAAACTCTTCGTCCACAATCACTTGCACTACAAGTCTAACCGGCCTGCCCACAGGATCCAGATTCGCTGTGTAGCCCTGGAACTTCCTAGGATCTGCTGGATCTCCAAGAAACCAGGACACTTCTTCCATCCCGGGAATTGAAGCCAGAAGTTTCGGATCAATCACACCGACGTGAATTCGCATAGCAGTCTCTATCCGAACAGACCTCGGACGTTTCGGAACGCGTTTTTGACAATTTTTCATGTTGCCTCCTTTTCTGAAAGGGATTTTAGAATAAAAAAATAGAAAAGTCAAGAAAAAAAGCAAAAAAAGACTGTGTAGGTATCTGAAAATACCTCACAAAGTCTTCGGTTCACAATACACAACAATCAAACCACGCTCACGCAACACCTGATCCTGATACGCGGACCGACGCACTCCTCCCTTGCGTTAAGTCCCTGCCAGATAGTTTCTCCACACCCCCTATCATCAAAGCGGAATGAGACAGCTTCGGACCAGCGAATATTCTTTCCGACAGGTAGCTTGTCTCTGCCACCAATCTCATCCGCGAATATTGACGCATCGATCGATTGTCCAAGACGAGCACCCAGCATAACAAGCTCCTCTCTCTAGTTAATTGCTCTGATGGTTTTTACGACACGATTCTTAATTTACATTAATCCTTTCCCAACAAAAAGCAAGCGGGTGCCAATGGCACCCGCTTGCTTTTTGTTCTTAATTCGTATTCGCCACCGCAGTCGCACGTTCTCGTCCGTCAGCACACAATGTTTCCAAAACTTCTGTGATTTTCTTACCAACTTTCTTTTTCATGATATCCAATTCCGGAGTTTTAAATTTCCCGATAATAAAATCAATGACTTTCTCCCCTGTCGGTTTTTTCAACTTTCCGCCCGGTGTTGTTGGGGACACCCCCACCTTGATACGTAGAAACCCTTCTGTTTTTGCAGCTCTCATGATTGATTCCACACCCTTGTGTCCGCCTGATCCGCGATTAAAAACCATTTTGATTGTCCCTATTGGCAAGTCTAAATCGTCATGAACAACAACAAGTGTCTCCGCCTTTTTTGCGCTTGTCACGAGAGGCTTTACAGCCTCACCTGATTTATTCATAAATGTTTCTGGCAGAAGCACCACGACAGATTCTTTGCCCACTTTCCCTTTGGCCATAAGTGACTTTGTCTGTTTGTTCGGTTCCAACACCAAATCATACTCTTTTATAAAACTAGCAAGCGCAATACGCCCTGTGTTGTGTCGTGTGTTTTCGTATTCCTCTCCCGGGTTTCCCAATCCAACAATAATGTATGACATGAGTAGTTTTTTAAATTGCGGTTTAACACATACATAATAAAGGGTATTAGAATTAGGAGCAAGCCTTAATTTAATTCTCAGAAAGAACAAAAAGGCGATGAAACACTTTTTCTCCTTGTGTCAAATAGGCCTTTGTAATACAATTCAGTGCATCTAAAGCCCATTCCACGTCTAATCACTTAAAAAAATTATCTACACCATGGACACACAACCATTAGAATTTAAAAAAGAGCACGTTGTCTGGGAAACAATAAAATTCATTATTATTGCGCTTGTTATTGTCATACCAATCCGTATGTACGTCGCTCAACCTTTTATTGTGAGCGGGCAATCCATGGAACCAACCTTTGATGACAGACAATATTTGATCGTAGACCAGCTCACCTACCACTTCCAAAATCCCCAGCGTGGTGATGTTGTTATATTTAAGTACCCCAACGACACAACAAAATATTTTATTAAACGAGTCATCGGATTACCCGGTGAAAAAGTGGAGGTTCGCGCGGGCCACGTAACAATCTTTAACACAGAAAACCCTACTGGAGAACTTCTTGTTGAACCCTATGTCGGAACAACACTCAATGATGCAGATCGAATAACAACACTTGGAGCTGATGAATACTTTGTTATGGGAGACAATAGAAGTAATAGTTCTGATTCACGGGTCTGGGGACCTCTCAAACAAAAATTTCTTGTTGGCAGACCAATCCTTCGCCTCCTTCCTCTGAATACAATATCCGTATTCCCAGGAAAAGAAGTACCTCAAGAAAACAAAGTAAACTAATCCGCATATCAACTTAATATAGGAAGCCTGTTTAAAATCTAACCGCAATATTTAATAAGTTTAGAGTATGCACAACCACACCACCACAAAAAAAGATCCTGAAACAATTCTGGAAACAAATATTGAACATTTCAAAGGTCTTGAACGCGCGTTGGATATGGCCGAATATTACGGGTTCATTGGCATCAAAACACCTCCAATAGAAAAAGCTGATATCGCTGTGGCAAAAGGGTTCCATGGGGAAATAAACACAGGGAGCGATTTCGAAAAGCATGCGATTCGTCTTGATTTGGATCAGCGAGCAGCTCTCTTACGTATGTATACTGAACATCACAACATACTTGGTCAACCAGCGATGGTTTTTTACAAAACAGTAGGTGCCAAGAAACCTTCCTTTAATCTTGATATTATTGGCAACTCAAAAAGTATTTCTGAAGCGCTTATCATAAAAACAATCCTTGCAATTGCAGAAGAGGAAGGTTATAAACATCTTTCGGTTCGCATCAATAGTACGGGTGACCGTGACTCCTTCTCACGATTTGAACGTGAGGTGGCCCACTACTTCAAACAACATTTAAACAAGCTCCCCGCCGCACACAGGCAAGTTTTCAAGAAAAATCCACTCGGACTCTTGGAATGCACCGACGACGTATGCTTGAGCGTCAATGCTGAAGCACCTCAAATGATGTGTTTTCTTTCAGAGCCAAGTCGTATCCACTTCAAAGAAACTTTAGAATATTTAGAAACACTAGATATTGAATATACAATCAGCAACACTCTTCTCGGCAATGCAAGCTTCGCTTCACAAACTGTATTTGAAGTATATGGAAGCCCAACAGACAACACGAAGGACTCCCAGTTGATTGCAGTCGGAACACGATACAACACACTTGCAAAAAAAGTTGGTTTAAAAAAGGAGTGTTATGCAGTAGGTGCAACAATTGTATTAGACAAATCCCCCAAGTGTGCAAAAAAACACGTCTATAAAACAAAGAAACCCCAATTCTTTTTCATCCAATTCAGCACAGATGCAAAATTAAAAAGTCTCATGGTAATTGACACCCTGCGATGTGCGCGTATTCCTGTTGAGCACGCTATTACAAAAGACAAACTTGGTGCCCAGATGGCTGAAGCAGAAAGCATTAAAACTTCCCATATTCTGATCATGGGCCAGAAAGAAGCTTTAGAAAATTCCGTCGTTGTTAGAGACGTTATCACCCGCTCCCAAGAAAGTATTGATATGAAAGAGTTGGGTGGGTACCTGAAGAAGTTGATGTAAAAATACAAAAAACTACACATTTAAAATGTGTAGTTTTTTGTATTGATATATTGAGCATTACAGGGCTTGCTTACTCTATTTTCCTATGCTAATATATCCCGATATGATAAACGTACATGTAGAAAGAAACGGGACAGAAAACAACATGAGTCTTCTTAAGAGATTTACCAAGAAGGTTCAGGGTTCTGGTGTATTGCCAAAAGTCCGATCACTTCGCTATAGTCTTCGCAAACAATCAAAGCGTTCAAACAAGGTTATGGCCATGATGAAACTTCATCGCAAGGACGAAGTGGAAATGCTTATGAAAATGGGTAAAATGCCTGAGAAAAAAGCGGGATATAGTAGATAAGATAATGACAGTAGGACAGGAAAATATATCAATTACAAATACTACAAAAGGCAAGCTTCCACGCTTGCCTTTTGTGGAGTACAAAAATAAAATTCTTGGTAAAAAATATGAACTCGGAATTATTTTTGCATCCTCAACGCTCTCTCACAAACTCAATTTGGAATATCGCAAAAAAGATAAACCGACAAACATTCTCAGTTTCCCACTTTCCAAAACAGAAGGGGAAATTTACATCTGCCCCGCTGTCGCACGCACCGAAGCGAAGAAATTTGGACGCACCTATGAAAAATTTGTCGGCCTATTAGTTATCCACGGTTTACTGCATTTGAAAGGATTCACACATGGTAGTACAATGGAGAGCGAAGAAGCGCGGTATAGGAAAATATTTGACATCTAACATTTCCATTTTTTGAAATCCTGTTTTTGTGTAATTATATTCTAAACAGGATTGATAATTTTGCCACGCTTTTCAAATTCTTTTTATGGCACGAAATATCGCCGTTGGCATTGATATCGGAACATACCAAGTAAAAACAGTTATCGCTGAAGGAGTCAGGGATAATGGTATTTTTGCAGCCCATATTTTGGGAACAGGTATTGCTGAATCTCGCGGTATGCGTCACGGCTGTATTATCAATCAATCCGATATTGTTCAAAGTATAGCATCCTCCATTGCACAAGCCTCTAAAACAGCAGATATGCGCGTTCGAAGTGCTTACATTTCCATTGGAGGTCTCGGACTTGGTGGAATCATTTCTCAAGGCTCAACGATTATCACGCGTGCAGATTCAGAAATTAGTGCCTTGGATGTTGAGAAAGCGATAGAAATCTGTGAAAGCGAAATCCCCCAGAATCTTTCCGTCAATAAAAAAATAATTCATAACATCCCCCTTCAATACAAGATTGATGGCAAAGCAGTGCTTGGTCAACCAGTCGGTATGAAAGGTATGAAACTCGAAGTTCGATGCCTATTCATCACCTGCATAGAACGTCACCTCTCAGATATTATTGATGCAGTAGAACAAGCAGGTATCGAAGTATTGGATGTTATGGCATCACCACTCGCTGCAGGGCTTGTTACACTTTCCAAAACACAAAAAATTGCCGGATGTGTACTTGCCAATATCGGCGCAGAAACAGTTTCTATCGTTGTCTATGAAAACAATATTCCCATATCACTTGAAGTATTCCCTATCGGTTCTACAGATATCACAAATGACATTGCTCTTGGTCTTAAAATTTCTCTGGAAGAAGCAGAAAGTATCAAACTTGGCGGACAGACAACGGTCCAATTCCCACGCAGAAAACTTGAAGAAATTGTTGAGGCTCGCCTTTCAGATATGTTTGAACTGATTGAAGCACATTTAAAAAAGATTGGCCGCAATGGTTTGTTACCCGCAGGTATTGTCATCACGGGTGGCGGTTCTGGTATTGGCAGTCTTACTGAATTAGCAAAAGAGACACTCAAGCTCCCTTCGCGCCTCGGCACACTATATTCTCCACAGGAACTTAAAGGTATCAAGGATTCAACATGGTCTGTTGCATACGGCCTCTGTATCTTTGGTTTCAGTTCTGATTCTGACAGACCCATCTCTCAAAACTTTTCTCGTTTTATTAAAAAATCCCTCGGTTGGTTTAAGCAGTTTTTACCCTAAAATTTTCATTCAAAAAAGAAAAGCCGCGCCCTCTGGGCGCGGCTTTTTGAACACACAACAGTCCCTATCGCAAGGTGTTTCATTTTATACCCCATTTGCTATAATACCCTACATTACTCAAGCAGTCCGTGTGCAATCTTCATAAACGGTTTTCTGCTAAAAATTTATTAATCTAGAGCGCTGTATTATGCCCCAAATCAAACCAGAAGTAGAAGCATTCGCACGCATTAAAGTCATTGGTGCTGGAGGTTCCGGAAAGAATGCGATAAACCACATGATTAATTCCAAAGTAAAAGGGATTGATTTTATCGCAGTTAATACAGACGCCCAAGATTTGCACCACTCTCTTGCAAAGCGTAAAGTCCACATCGGCAAAAACCTCACTCGAGGACTTGGCACAGGTATGAATCCTGAACTTGGCAAACGTGCAGTTGAAGAAACAAAGGAAGAAGTTCAGGAAGCAATAAAAGGTGCTGATATGGTTTTCATTGCCTGTGGTCTCGGTGGCGGAACTGGCTCTGGCGCAAGTCCTGCAATCGCCCGTATCGCAAAAGAGCTCGGCGCTCTCACGGTGGCAGTTGTAACAAAACCATTTTTCTTTGAAGGTATGCAGCGTGTCCGTGTCGCAGAGCAAGCACTTGAAGAACTTCGCAAAGAAGTTGATGCTATTATTGTTGTTCCAAACGACAGACTCTTGAGCAACATCACTAAAGAAACTACTGCAAAGGCAGCTTTCGCAATGTGTGACGACATCCTCAAACAAGCTGTGGAAGGTATTTCTGACCTTATCACTACCCCAGGTATCATTAACATAGACTTTGCTGACATTAGAGCTGTCATGGCAAATGCCGGTTCAGCACTCATGGGTATTGGTTCCGCATCAGGCGAAAAACGTGCCGAAGAAGCAGCAAAAGCCGCAATTAACTCACCCCTACTTGAACTTTCTATTCATGGAGCAAAAGGTGTTCTGTTTTCAATCGCCGGCGGTGAAGATGTTACTATGTTTGAAATCCAGGATGCAGCAAAAATCATCACCGAATCTATTGATCCAAATGCAAAGGTTATCTTTGGTACTGTCTATGATGACAAACTAAAAAAGAACGAAATAAAGATCACAGTGATTGCTTCGGGTTTCCCAGAAATAGCCCAAAAGAAAAGCCTCTTCCATACCGAAGAATCAAAACAAATAAATCAGGATCAGCAGAAAGGTAAGATTTTTAATTCAGTACCAACCCAACAGAAAGAAGTGAAAGTCGAGGAAAAGAAATCAGAACCAGTTTTCACCCAACAGCCCGTCCGACAAGCTCCTCCTGTCATAGAAGATGAAAGTGATGATTGGAGTGCGGTACCCGCATTCTTGCGACGATCTAAATTGAAATAGAAAGCTAACGGGCGCGAAAGTCGCGCCCGTTCTTTCAAAATTATAATTTTTCTTAATCTTATATCCTGAATCATGAATCTAGAATCTATTCAGTATGACTTGGCAATTATTGGTGGCGGTCCCGGCGGAGTCTCTGGTGGTATTTATGCTGCGCGCAAACGCCTAAAAACAGTTTTTATAACCGAGAGTTGGGGTGGTCAAAGCACTGTATCCGATGAAATACAAAACTGGGTTGGAACAATTGCAATATCTGGTCAAAAACTTGCCGACGACCTTAAAGCACATTTAAAGCATTACGCAGGTGAATCACTTTCTATACAAGACAATACCCGTGTTAAATCTGTTGAAAAAATTGAAGGCGGATTTTCTATACAAACAAACAAAAATACTTTTACAGCAAAAACAATCCTTATTACAACAGGAAGTCATCGTCGAAAATTAGACATCCTTGGTGCAAAGGAATTTGAGAACCGTGGTATCACCTATTGTGCTACCTGCGACGCTCCACTCTTCGGTGACATGGACGTTGTGGTCATTGGTGGAGGCAATGCAGCCTTTGAATCAGCTATCCAGCTCACCGCATACGCAAAAAGCGTGACGCTTCTCAATCGCGGCGAAGATTTCCGTGCTGATTCAGTAACGGTTGAAAAAGCCCTAAAAAATCCACGCTTCCGGGCAATACTGAACGCAGTACCAAAAGAAATAAAGGGTGAAAAATTTGTTTCTTCAATTATATATACCAACAAAGAAACTGATCAAGATATAGAACTTCCCGTCAGTGGTGTCTTTGTGGAAATTGGACTATTACCAAGTACAGATGCTTTTGAAAAAATAGTTGAACTAAATCAGTTTAAACAAATCATAACTGATCCCCGCACCCAACAAACAAAAACTCAGGGAATCTGGGCAGCTGGGGATTGTACGGACGGCTACTACCACCAAAATAATATTGCAGCTGGGGACGCCGTAAAAGCTCTGGAAGACATCTATATTTATCTTCATAAGAATTCATAAAATCTCTCTGATTGTAAAAAAGACTCTCTATTTTATAGAGAGTCTTTTTTTGTATTACATCTACGCCACGAGCGCAATAATATAGAGACCGACGAAATCAAGAACAAAAAGAAGGGTCGCAATATTTTTTCTTTTTAGACGAGACACCCCCATCAAAGCGATTCCAAGCTCGTCTGGAAATGGAGACATAATAACGAGTGCTCCAAAAATTCTCGTAAAAAATCTCACTATGGGTATCTTGAAAAGGCGAATTATTTTTGATTGACCTATTTTTTTTAAACCAATAATTAAATATTTGCCAATTTCATCTTTTATAATGCTCAAAATAACCATATCACCGACAAGAGAACCGACGGTTGCAGCAAGAACAACATCAAAGGTGCTTCCCACTGAAAAGATCTTCAAGAGAATCACCAGGGCTGGAGTTGCTGTAAAAATAGACACAAAAAACATTCCTGCAAAAAATGCAGTGACGAGTCGCATACCCTCTGTGTATTGAAATATTACATTAAGCGCATCTGTCTGAACCAAAAGTACAGATATCATAATACTCAAACCAACAAGAGCAATATCTCTCAAAAAACCTAAATGCTTCATATGAAGAAATCTTTAATTATTAAATAGGAAAAATAGATGTAGAACATTGCAGTAAGCCCGAGCATGCATGACATGAAGATACTTGGACGTGCATACCTCGGCAAAAAACGATTATTAGCATACAGTAATATCGGCGTATATATTGCCATTGTTACCCCACCAAGAACAGAACTGATAAGAAGAAAGCCGAGGGGCTGATTGAACGGTACCAATATTGCTGCGACTAAAATAAAGCATGTCATAAGCCCGTAATACAAATGATGGACCGAGATAGGTTCCAACCAATGGAACATTTTAACAAGTGGTCCAACGCGAGAGTTAGTATGAATAATATCTGTAACCATTCTTGTTAGAGCATCAAACACAGTCCACATAACAGAAAAGAGCATAAGATATGCCATAACAAGATAAATTTTTTCTCCCCAAATTCCCCACTCTGACCCAAAAATAGCTGCTTGTGCCACCGCAACGTGGGTACCTTCTGGAATAATGCCCTGTGGTGCCAGTACGACTTGAGCATTTGCAGCAAGAAGAACCATTGAGATCAAACCTGTAAACCAAAAGATAACAACCTGATCAATACGCATAAAACGCATCCATCCATGCCAATTTTTCATATTTTCAGGTGTATGCTCAAACGTAAACGAAGAAACGGCAATCGCTTCGTGTTTTCCTGTAACAGGATTTTCTATTCTCCCCACATACGCACCCATACCCGCCTGCTTGTCTCGATACCACAAACTAACACAGAGATTCAACATTCCACCCGCACCGGAAAAAACGACGGCACCAAGGAGAACTTTCATATCAATACCCTCTGGTATCCACCCAAAATTAATCAAACCTTTAAACACATCCACAAGGTGGTTGCCTCCAAGTGTTTGAGTGCTAATAGCTATCAACATGAGGAGAAATAGCGGCACTATGATTTTAAGACTCCTTTCAAGCATTACGTATGCCACCTTCCCCTTTAAAGTAAGCAGTAGAACAAGACCAAGAGATATCCATGACCACATCACATAACTTCCAAAACCAAATAATTCAGTAAGAATTGTTCCGAGAGCAGTTGCCCACCCTGGCCACACATACAGCAATACCGCTGATAGAAGCCAAAATATCGGAGACCACTTTAACACTCTGCCAGATGTCGTAAAAAAACTTTCCCCCGTAGCGAGTGAATGTCGAGCAACTTCATGGTTGATAATTAGTTGAAGTGTAATACCGACAAGCGCAAGCCATAAAATCCCTAGACCATACTTTACTACTAAGTGAGGCCACATGATAAGTTCTCCAGTTCCCATTGCCATTCCCATGACAACAATACCAACACCAATGGCAGTCCAGAGACGCGGGGCTGGGGGAAAATTTCTTTTTTCATGTGTTGGATATTGAGAATTCATATTTTTAATTATATCAGATTTTACTGGAAAAAAAATAATAATTCTGCTAGACTGTCTCATAGTTGGGCGGTTAACTGTTTTGGCTGATAACATCAAATTGGTACTTTTTAAAATAGATAATGGGCGGTTAGCTCAGTTGGTAGAGCGCAACATTGACGTTGTTGATGTCAGAGGTTCGAATCCTCTACCGCCCACAGAAAAAATCCCCTCTAGGGGATTTTTTGCTGGGCGGTAAAAAATCTCCAGGGGAGATTTTGTGAGGATTCGAAAGCCGGAGCGCGACGGCGCGAGGCGGGGTCGCGAGATTTTTCAGTAGAAAAATACTCGTGACCGAATCCTTTACCCCCGCGGATAACCACAGTAAGTGATACTCCGAGCGTTTCTACCCCTTTGCAACTCTCATGTAAAAAATTGCACCTTCCCAGGTATCACCCCACTGGCGTCACCACAGGAGTACTTCTATTTCCCTAATTCGTAAAACTCATAAGGGAAATAAGTTGCACCACAAGAGTACTTCTATTTCCCTAATTCGTAAAACTCATAAGGGAAATAAGTTGTACACAGTTTTCACTTGCAGTTCATGAAGACCAGCGTAAAATTATTATTAGGTCAGTACCACTTCGCTTCTTTCACTTTTAGCAGGGAGGATGGTCATGTCACAACAGCAAGTCCGTGACACCCGAGGTAAGTTCCTCATCGTAGGCGTCTCCGGGCACAGCCTGAAGGAACTCAATGAAAGGCCGGATGTTATCATCTGGAAAAGTGATAAGAATACTCGAACGCAGAAACGAGTAGTCCCTTCATCGGTCCAGGTGATTATTGCTACAAAGACTCTCAGTCACGATGCATTCATACAGCTCAGAAAGGAGGCTCGACGAATCAAGGCAAGTTTTGACTTCATGTCAACCGGCCGCATCCGGGAAACTTTGGCGGGCTTCGGCGTTTGAAAAGTGCATGGGAAGAATGGGGCTCGCACCGTGCGGACCCCTCTTTTTTTATTTTTCTCTCACCCACTGAAATCTCTCAACCTTCTTTCCCTCAATTAAAACCTCCTCAGTAAACATTGCCGCCGGACGTACCCAGATTGCATCTTTACCAAAATCAGAAGATTCGTAAAGTGCCCGATACACTACCAACTCTTCCAAAGTCTCACTGTGATGTGCAGTTCCAACTAGTTCATATTCCTTTCCACTTTTAGAATGTTTGTAAATTCCTTTTTTAAGTTCCATATATTTTTTACTCAAACCTATCAAATGTTAACCACCGCATTGTTCCCATCGGTATGTGATAAATATTCTCAAGCACATATCGAGCGTCCTCAAACATTACTTTAGTCCACTCAAAACCGAGCGATTCTGTAAACTCCTTTAGCGCGTCATGCGAAGGTCCTTCAAATTCTACATATGTTGGAACTCTAGGCCACGTATCAATATCAATAACAAATTTCCCCAAAGTTAACTTGTGACGTTTCTTTTGCTGTCTTCTATAGGCGACATAGCCCAACTTTTCTAACAACAAAACTCCTTTCTCAAGATCCCCCACAACAAACTCAATTTCTTGTGCGCCATCCAGCACATTTGACGCGTGCTCTTTATAGGTAATTTTTACTATATCACCTGATTTTCGAAGTCTAATAAAACGTCGCTGGTTAATCCACGTAAGTTCCTTGTCATACAAAATAACTTCTTCAAGCACCACCTCACCGTGATCAACAGCTCCTTGTGCAAGAAGTTTCTGTACAAGGTCACCTTTGTTTATTTCTAAAAAACGCACTTCGGTTTCTTTTTCCATAAGGAAATAATAGCACAAAAAAAAGGGCGCGGGACCCTTAACGAATAAGTCCCAGCACCTTAGCGATCTGCAAATGTCGTACCGCTTCCTCTTCATCTCTCGGTCGATGGATAACGTTAGGATGATACCAAACAGGTCGTCCATCAGACCAACCAACAACCCTAGACAGCTCATCTCCGAACCGTCCTCGGATTGTCTTATAAGGACATTGTGCAGGGTTGATGTTGCGCCCACACACGGTAACGAGTTTGTGGACCGCGTCATTGCCCTCCACAATTCCGACCTCACACTCCTTTCCAGCCATATGATCGAGGATTGCATCCCAGAGACATGTTGGCGTAGAAATGGGATAGAGAGCTCTCAGCTCACTCTCAGTAAGCCTGACAGTCACTTCATCAACAATGTTAAGGCCGGAAAGCATTAACATGTCCCGTATCGCCTCACGCCGAGACAACCATTCGGGCTTGATGATATACATACTTTTTCGTGATGGCATTTTCACCTTCCTTTCTATTCTTATTATAGCATTTTATATAAAGAATGTCAAAAAATTTTACTTAAAAATTACCCCACCAGTCTCCTAACTGGCGGGGCTTGTATTTGACCTGCGGTTTGATCATCGGACCTTGAGAGTGTCACCTTCGAACGTAATACCGAGCGGCAAGATCTCGACAGCCTTCATCTCGGCCCCTTCAACACGGCCGGCATTTATAGCACCGAAACCATATGAACCAGAATTCAAAACATCGAACAACTTCTTGACATGCTGCTGTGGAACCATGAGACAGTATCCGGCGCCCATATTGAAGGTGCCATACATATCCTTGTCGCTCATGGCCTGGCCGATCGTACTGGGTGCGCAGTTCTTGATAAAATTGAAGACAGGCTGCGGTCGTGGAAGCTTGTCGATCACATACCGATATGGGTGTTTGTCGCGCATGATTTTCCGGAAACCATGCCCGGTAATGTTGACCGCGTAGTGAATATCCACACCAGCCCTCAGGCAATCCTCCACAAACCCACAATAAATTGGCGTGGGATCAAGGAGGGACTCACCAAAGGTTCTACCGTCAGAAAGCTCGGACCTGTACCCATGCGCCTTGCCGATTTTCCTTGCTAGGGTTAATCCATTGGCGTGAATTCCGGTGCCCTCCAATAAGATGATTGCATCACCGTGTGAAAGAGTCCAGGGATTGATAATCAGCTCGCCCAACGAGACACCGACGGCCGATCCAGAAAGCAGAGAAGCCCCCGGAATGATGATGTCGAGCAGTGTGGGAGTCTCACCACCAGTCCAACCAGCACGAGCCATCTCACAGGCCTTTGCCCAGCCTTCAATGAGATCGCTTACACGTTGGTCGTCTTTAAACCAACTGCTGTCGCCGACAGCAAGATGCATCTGAACAGAGATCGGAAAGATGCCCAGCGTCGTCAGATCGTTTACAGCCATAGCCACCGCATCTTGAGCAATCTGATCGTAATACGTCTTGCCCGACGAACGCAGCGCGTCCGCGACGAGATTCTTCGTACCCAGACCCTCTTCCACGTGGCCAAGCCGAAACTGCTTGTCGATGCGGAATTCATATGCGCTTTCACCGCGCGACGCTTCAACGGGTTCAATAAACGGGAAACGCGTGACGGCGGACATTGTTCTTGCTGCCCGCTTTTGGCAGGCAACCTTGAAAGGATCCATAGAACTGTAATCGACGCCAGCCAACTCATAAGCACTCTTCTGGGGCATAATGCCCTCCTTCAAAAAGAAACCTGAGTCAAAACAGTAAAGAACACTAAACTCATACTACTTAAATATACCGAAAAAACAAGCTAAACTTTGGTTTAATTAAAAAAATAAAATTGAAAAACATTGACATAAAATACTGCTCCAGCTATATTAACGGCTGGTTCTTTTTCAAATTCAGTCATTTTTTAGAGAGGCGGGCGGGACAATGCCAATAGCATTAAGTATTATCGGCCCTCAAGGGTCGGGTAAGTCAACCCAACTGGAAATACTCCGAGCGCTCGGTTATGCCGCGATAGACATGAGTCAGGTGTTGAGTCCATCAGGATTCATCGCCTGGACAATGAGCTGGATCACGAGATTCAGCGAAAAAGGTCGTAAGCATGCACGAATAAAGCGCTGCATGAAAAAGGGATTGCTTGTGCCGGACGAAGATGTCCTGCAAATCCTTGAAGAGTATTTGAGCAAAATCCCCGCCGGCAAAAATCTAGTCTTTGTCGGCATGCCACGCAACGCCACACAAGCTCAGTACCTCGAGGCGCTTCTTCGGAAACGAGGGGTTACCCTTTATTACGTCATCCTTGAGATGCCAGAAGATGTCGCCCGCGAACGCATTGCCAAACGCGTTGAAGAAATGCGTGCAAAAGGTGAGGAACCGCGTGAGGATGACCTTGATCCGGAGACAGTCTCCAGGCGCTTAAGGAAATACTACGAGAACCTCGCCCTGATCAAGAAACACATCGCGTCTACCAACACTTCTTTCGGTAGCATAGACGCCCTGCTTTCTAAAAAAGAAGTAGCTCGAAGAATTTCGGAATTCATTCGCCCATTCTCCCTAGCTGCCTAATGCACTGAACAACAAAATCATTAATGCGACCCTTGGAAAAGGTCGCGTTTTTTTATGCATAAATTTTCACAGGGAATAACTGTTGCTACTCGACCAGTACAGGTTTCCCATTTTTTCAGATTCAGAAATCATCAAAAACACGGGAGAACCTTTTCGATTCTGCGTGGGGACTACAAATACCCAATGGGGAATCTCTCCTTACAGGAGCGGTACACCTCTTCCATTTTCTGTTCGGAACAACTCCAGAAAATTATCAGAGGTCTTCGATTCCCCGACGCAACATTTTCCAAATGTTGCTTGAGGTCACAAAATAAAAACCGCCCAAAAGAGCAGTTTTTATTTTGTGACCTCACGGGGAATCGAACCCCGATTACAGCCTTGAAAAGGCCGTGTCCTAACCGTTAGACGATGAGGCCAGAATAATTTACATTCGGATGACTACTTTATCAGATAAAGTTGTTTAACCGAAACTAACTGCAATACTATAGCATTTTTTGTAAAAAACGCAAAAAAATGTTAACATTCGGGCTTAATGGAGGATTGGCTGAGCGGTTGAAGGCACCGCACTCGAAACGCGGCAAGGGCGAAAGTCCTTCGGGAGTTCAAATCTCCCATCCTCCGCAGGAATTTAAAACGAAGTTTTAAAGGGAGATTTGAAGACCTTGAGTATATCGCACGGACGATTGAGCACTATCGTGGCTTGGCCTCGGAGCGAGTAGGATACGAAAGGTGTACAGAAACTGTAAGTTTCAAATCCCACCAAATAATGAATTGATAAAATATTATGATTATCTTGAGCATAGAGACATCTTGCGATGAAACCGCGGTAAGTATTATAGAAGCTACGGGTGATCAAAACGCACCAGCTTTTACTGTACTTGGAAATGCTCTCTATTCTCAAATAGAACTCCACAAAGAATTCGGCGGTGTCTTCCCTGCAATGGCACGCCGAGAACATGCCCGAACACTTGTTCCCCTTTTTGTTGCAGCACTGAAAGAAGCCGGTCTATATAAAGAACGAGAATCAACATATACCATTCCTCCAAATATTGAATCTTCCATCCGAATGACCATGGAAAAAGAACCTGTCATGGCGGAAGCATTTCTCGCACTTATTTCTAAACTAGAGAAACCCGCAATAGATGCAATTGCAGTAACTCAAGGACCGGGATTAGAGCCAGCACTCTGGGTTGGTATCACCTTCGCCAAGGCCCTTAATACGCTCTGGGGCATCTCTGTTATCCCCACAAATCACATGGAGGGTCACATCGTATCAGTGCTCACAGAGGGCAAAAATGGCCTAAAATCAATCCAATTCCCTGCTATTGCCCTTCTCATCTCCGGAGGTCACACGGAGCTTGTGTGCGTAAAGGGGTGGGGTGAATACGAGGTTGTAGGTTCTACCAGAGATGATGCCGTCGGCGAAGCTTTCGACAAAGTCGCTCGTATGCTTGGACTCCCATATCCTGGCGGTCCTGAGATTTCCAAACTCGCACACGAAGAGCGTACGGCTTTCCCAATCTCTCGTCTCCCCGAACTCATTCCACAAACAATAGAAGAAAGCCCCTACGGTGCAATGATAACCAAACTTCCCCGTCCCATGATCCATTCTGCTGATTTAGATTTTTCCTTCTCTGGAATAAAAACGTCAGTGTTGTATATGATCAAAAAACTTCCAGAACTCACGCCTGATTTAAAAAAGGCAATCGCCCGAGAGTTTGAAGATGCTGTAAGTGAAGTACTTACAGGGAAAACTCGCCGAGCAGTAGAACAATATGGAGCCGAGACAATAATTGTTGGCGGAGGTGTCAGTGCAAACACGCTCATCTGTGACTCAATAAAAAACTTACAGAAAGAATTTGAAGGACTTGAGGTTCGAGTTCCAACACGCAACCTCTCCACAGACAACGCCGTAATGATTGCAATTGCAGGCTTCATGCGTATCCTCCGAGGCAACGAACACTCTGTAGATTTCAGAGCAAAAGGTACGATGGGAATTAAAGAGTAATTTATGATCCAAGAAAAAAGCGCGCCAAGGGGGCGCGCTTTTTTCTTTTTAATAATTATGTTTATTTATTTTCTTCTGCAGTCTCTTCTCTAATCTTCAACACGAGATACGTGATTGCAACCACAAGCCCAACAATGATAAGTGGCAACAAAATTGTTAAAAAGTTAAACAATATAGCGAGAACAATGGCAATAGCAATTCCTGCCATGTAGAACATAATCCTACGGAAACGACGAGTCTTCTCATCGAGACCAACATAATTGGTTCGATCAATTACAAGAGTAATCACGTAGATAATAATGAGAATGATCAGGAGTATTGCAAGGGATCGTGCTCCAGCAGAAGGGGTTGCAGGTAAGGCAAACAAAGCAGCAGCAACGTTTCTAAAGTTCTGAGCAAAGAAGCTCGGAGTTGTTGAAGCTGTGGTGGTACTTATAGGCAAAATACCTATTTCACCATTGTTTATATCAATATTTTGCTCTTCTTCAGAAGGAACTGTTGGAATTTGTCCTTGAGTACCATTATTTTGTCCTTGAGGAACTGCGATACCTTGAGCTTTAAGTGAGTTCAAAAATGTCTTATATGCCGCGATTTCTCCCTCCTGTTGCACATTCAATGGAAAGGCCTTTTCGCAATATATCTCATTAACCTTTTTCTTGGTCAATATATAGACATACCCAGTACCTGTATTCCCATCGTAGCCCCATGGTTTAAGAATATCGTTTCTAAAGCCCTTTTGGAACTCCTTAACTGCGTCATATGTAACCTGGTCATAGAAACCAGTTACGGGAACATTTGTATATCCCATGAGATCGTGGAGGAATATCTGTAATTTACGAACTTCTGTGGGATTGTTTTGTGCACCAAACTTAATGTATTCCAAAAGATAATTACATGTCACAGCAGTTGTTTGTGGAGCCAAGGTAAGCTCTTTGCCGAGCGCAGTTAAACTACCAGCTGTTGAATAGGGTTTGAAATAGTATGTTGAACCTGTTTTAAGGCCAAACACAAGCATTGAGTGGGTTGTAGAAGCAGCTGTCAATGTAACTGTTCCTGTTTCGTAACCAAAGTAAGGTGCTGACCCTTTTGTTGACTGAGAATTAAGTCCGTACACAACCTGTCGGGTTGCAGCACGGTTTGTTGTCCAACGAACAAGCGCGACTCCTGGGGCGAGCTCTTGAATTTGCTCGTTTGAAATCACCAATGATGCGCTGCCGCCACGGCCACCGCCACCACCTCCATTACCACCAGATGTTACTGAAAAAGTAAGTGTCTTTGAGTCAATTCCGCAGGTTGAACTTGCTGCAATACCGATAGAATAGGTACCCGCTTGCGTTGGTGTTCCCGAAATTACTCCTGTTGTACTTGCAAAAGATAATCCGGAAGGAAGTCCTGTTACAGAAAGTCCGAGGGTTGATGTTGAATTATTTGTTGCAGTCAATGTGTATGAAAATGCAGTTCCAATCTTAATAGATGCCGAGAGACTACTTGTAATAACGGGAGTGGGACATGAAGAGATTGTTGTAACAATCACCGTACGTGTCACGGGAATAGCTGTAGCACCCTGAGAATCTGTTACGTTATATGTGATTGTGTATGTCCCAACAGTCGTTGTGGCAACAGTACTTGAGGCAATAATCTGTGATGTGATATCTCCATCTTCAGGGTCGGCAGCTGTAGCGCCTGGATCAGTAAAATTTGTTCCAACATTTATTGTCATCGGTGTCGTACCGAGAAGAGTTATAACTGGACGCTGGTTAGAACCGCCATTATTAACAACTGTTACGGTTCGAGTAACTGGATCTGCCGCAAGACCTTGAGAATCAGATACATTGTATGTAATTGTATATACTCCAAGAGTATTTGTTGCTACTGAACCCGTAACGACGATGTCCGATGTGATATTCCCATCTTCAAAGTCGAGAGCGGTAGCACCAAGATCGATAAAGTTTGATCCGACGGAAATAGTAGGTGCTGCAGAGCCAATTAATGTAATAACAGGCTTCTGGTTTGCAGCTGGTGATGCAGAAAATGTATTCAAAAGCACAAGAGTGCGATGGGTGGAACTAGCTGTGAGCGTTATTACGCCATCAGCATTATCAATGGTTTCATAAGGGAAAAAATTGGAAACCGAACTAACGGGTATAGTAAATTGATCGTTATATTTACCCGCTGCCCAAGAACTTCCAACAACAGTTTCTCTTGTGTAATTGTACTGACCAAGAGGAACAACAAAATCAACACAATCCGCATCATTCGTGCCAAGAATTATGGAACGATCTGGGGAAAAGGCTGAAGCAGTCAATGACCACTGGGCTGAAAATGCAGATGTATTAGCTGCGTTACTGAGACTAATTGAAAATGTACCTACAGGAAGACCTGTAGCACTCGTCTTCAAAACGTTATTTGAATCAGCAATCATCTTACAAACAGATAATGTACCTGTGCCAGATGGAGTTGTTGTTGATCCATCTGTGGTTGCAGACGCTGAAGCCGATGCATCTACGTTTGAATTGGAACTCGAACCAATACTTCCCCCCATAACAAAAGCTGTGGAAGAAGCTGAAGCGTCAGCTGATGCTGATGCAGATGCACTTCCTGCTGGCGAGGTTGTAGTCGCTTGCGCGAGAGCTGAAGCAAGAGCTTCTGCAGATGAATCTGCGAATGGTTCACCCGATGAGTTTATTCCTGCAGTACTTGCAGAATTTGCAGATGCATCCGCACTAGATGATCCAGACACAGTGGTTGGAATGGTTGTTGATGTAAGAGAAGCTTGCGCTGTTGAATTCGTATTGGCATTTGTTCCCGCGCCAGAAGCTACTGTCTGAGTACCAGTATCTATAGAACCAGAAGCATTACTATTAGCACCTGTTGAACCAGAAGCGGAGCCCGTTGCTGGAACACCGTCTCCAGAACCAGTAATAACTACGGAAGATTGTGTGGAGCCATCAGAATTAGATGTTGATGTCGTAACTGTACCAGAACCTGTGTTTGAAGAATTATTAGAAGAAGAGGATGATGAGGAAGAAGATGAAGAAGAACTAACTACCGCAGCATACGCAGTGAGTACTGGAGATATATCGGCAGCAATAAAACCAAGAAGAAGAAGTGCAGAAACGGAAAAAGAGAGAAAATTATTTCCCCTGGAATATCGTCCTGTTTGAGTTTTGATTCTGAATAAATGCATATGATAATTTATTATTTTGTTATATCCGCGGCCAAGACCATTCCTTAGATGAACTCACACTACTCACATTTCAAACTTTGTCAAGGGTATTGCACATTTTCAAATTCTACATACCCCTATATTTTAAGCCATTTTATTAAAATGTCCTTTATAAACTATAGATTGTCCTTTATAATTTTCACTTAAAGCATACCCTGCCTAATAAAAACGTTAATTATTTTAAAAGGACATTTTTTTACATAGAAATTCTTATTCGCTTCTTCCACTAAGTAGGCCATCAGACACGACGACACTAAATCTGTGATTACAAAAAATCAAAAACATCTTTTGTATAATCACTTACTTTTTACCTTAACCGACAATACAGGTCGAAGATGTTAACATCATGAAGAAATGAACTTTATTCATGAACAACATTTTATCAATACAGACAGAGAAACATATGCAGATTAAATTCTCAAATTCATACAAGCTATGATATAGTTTACATATTATGGACAAATTACTTAAACCCTATAATTCACAAGACACCGAAGACCGCATATACGCCTCTTGGGAACAAGGTGGTTTCTTCAACCCGGACGTGTGTATTCAAAAAGGATATACTGCTTCTGATGCAGATTATTTTTCTATAGTTCTCCCTCCCCCAAATGTCACCGGGACACTCCACATGGGTCATGCCGCAATGCTCGCAATAGAAGACATTGCCGTTCGCTATAACCGCATGTGCGGCAAACGCACCCTCTGGCTTCCCGGCACTGATCACGCAGCTATTGCAACACAGTCAAAAGTTGAAACTATCCTCTATAAAGAAGAAGGTAAACGTAGACACGACCTCGGCAGAGAAGAACTTTTGAAGCGAGTTGAAAAGTTTGCGCAAGATAGCCACGACACCATCGTCAATCAAGTTCGAAAAATGGGGTCCTCTATAGATTGGTCCCGCGAGGCTTTTACCTTGGATGAAAAACGCAACCTCGCTGTCCGCACCGCCTTCAAGAAAATGTTTGATGACGGACTCATCTATCGAGGCTACCGAATCGTGAACTGGGACCCAAAAGGCCAGACGACTATCTCCGACGATGAAATTGTATATAAAGAATCTAAAACAACACTCTATACGTTCCGTTATTCAAAAGACTTCCCCATTGCAATATCCACAACTCGCCCCGAAACAAAAGTTGGGGACACAGGCGTCGCCGTAAACCCTTCAGACGAAAGATATAAGCATCTCATAGGAAAAGAATACGATATTACGTTTGCTGGTGTACCCATTCATGTAAAAATTGTTGCCGATGAAGCTGCAGATCCCGCTTTTGGAACTGGCGCTGTCGGTGTTACACCTGCCCATAGTCAAATAGACTGGCAAATTGCACAGCGACACAAGCTTCCAATAGTTCCTGTTATAAATGAATATGCGAAAATGGCCGATAGCACAGGAACACTTGCTGGGAAAAAAGTGACCGACGCACGTATAGAAATTGTAGAATGGCTTAAAAAAGAAGACCTCCTAGAGAAAGAGGAGGATGTTGCACATAACATTGCCACGGCTGAACGCACTGGAGCAACAGTTGAACCACTACCAAAACTTCAGTGGTTCATTAATGTCAATAAAGAATTTACTCTTCCTTATTCCAATATCACTGGGATAGCGAGTGGTTCGGTTACAACACTCAAAGAACTTATGCGAGCGGTTATTAATAATGGACAGATAAAGATTATCCCCGATCGTTTTGAAAAAATATACTTCCAGTGGGTAGATAATCTGCGTGACTGGTGTATCAGCCGTCAGATATGGTACGGTCACAGAATCCCTGTTTGGTACAAAGGAGAAGAAATTTTCTGTGGAATGGAAGCCCCTACAGGCGAAGGCTGGGTACAAGATGAGGATACTTTGGATACATGGTTCTCGTCTGGGCTGTGGACATTTTCAACACTCGGCTGGCCTGATATGAACTCTGCTGATTTAAAAAACTTTCATCCAACGTCTCTCATGGAGACCGGGTACGATATTATATTCTTCTGGGTTGCTCGCATGGTCCTCATGACAACATATCTTCTCGGCGAGATTCCCTTCAAGACCGTATACCTACATGGCCTTGTTCGGGATGCCAAGGGTCAGAAAATGAGTAAGTCCCTCGGAAACCTTATAGACCCACTAGAAATGATAAAAAAATACGGCGCCGATGCCACCCGCATGTCCCTCATCATCGGCACAGGACCAGGCAACGATATGAAGCTATCAGAAGATAAAGTTCGCGGATACAAAAACTTTGCCAACAAAATATGGAACGCAACCCGATTTGTCTTGGAAAATGTAAAGGACTGTGACTATAGCCAGAAACCAATTCTTACTGAAGGAGACGAAAAGGCTATCGCAGAATTTGAAATAACCCTCAAAGATGTAACGGCGGATATAGATAACTACAGATACTACCTAGCGGGGGAAAAACTCTACCATTATTTCTGGCACACCTTTGCAGATGTATATATCGAACAATCCAAATCTCGTCTCAGCGCAGATAAGAATAGTACAGACCACATCTCCGTCCAGTGGACATTGCTCTATATATTAGAAAACTGTATTCGCGCGTTACATCCTTTTATCCCCTTTGTCACCGAAGAACTCTGGGCAATGCTCCCCACACACAATAAGAAAATGTTGATTGTGGAGTCCTGGCCTGTTGTGAGATAATATAAGGAGCATATTCACAATTACACTACGAGTATGCTCACCTATGGATTTCTTCAATTTCTCTACCATTACAATTAGTATTCTCAGCGGACTTTTGCCAGCGCTTGTATGGCTGTGGTTTTGGTTACGAGAAGATAGTGAACATCCCGAACCACGAAGGATAATTATTTTTACCTTTCTCGCCGGAGCCCTTGCGACATTGCTTGCCATCCCTTTAGAAAAAATGGTGATAGATACAACAATGGGACTTAGTGTAGGAACCTTCCTCCTTGCAGGAATAGAAGAGGCACTCAAATTTTGTGCAGCGTACATTGTTGCGCTGACAAGTATTAATGACGACGAACCGATTGACCCTGTGATTTACATGATTACAGCAGCGCTTGGTTTTGCTGCGCTTGAAAACATACTTTTCTTCGTCTCGTCACTCATGGAAAACCAAGGAATTCTACAAAGCCTTATCACAATCAATATCCGCTTTGTCGGAGCAATGCTTCTCCATACGGCATCCTCAGCGGTTATTGGAGTGGCACTCGCCCTGACATTTTACAAGCGCATGAGAATACGAATACCCGTCATTATAATAAGTCTTTGTGGAGCAATCATATTGCATGCTTTCTTTAATTTCTTTATAATTAAAGGACAAACACACGCATTTTTTACTTTCTTCGTTCTCTGGTGCGTAGCAATACTTCTCATGCTTATCTTTGAGAAAATTAAACATATTTTTTGGAATCGAGAACAAATACAATAACCCTATCAATAATCAACAAATCTATGTTTGGAATTAAAAAGGATAGAAGAACATTTTTTGAAAAAATCAGCGGAGCATCAACTATTCAAGATGCAGGCCTCCGAACCACAACAGACGAAGACGAGGAATCTGATGTCGTTGCGGTCGAACGTGATGTAGAAGATTCAGATTCCGAAGGCCAACTCACGGTAGATGTATACCAAACACCTACGGAAATTGTTATAAAAACAATGGTAGCCGGTGTTGATCCTGATGACCTTGACGTCTCTATTAATCGCGACATGGTAACTATCCACGGCAAGCGAGAAATGGAGCATACAGTCACTCGAGACGATTATTTTTACCAAGAATTATATTGGGGTTCTTTTTCACGAACAATCCTTCTTCCACAAGAAATTGACGACACTGCGGCTGAAGCAATCACCAAACACGGCTTGTTAATCCTAAAACTTCCAAAGCTTAACAAAAACAAGCGCACAAAGCTCAAAATAAAATCTCACGAATAATCAAAAATCCCCTTCTCTGTGGGGGATTTTTTAAATACGACAACCCCACATCAAGCCTATTGTTGTGATATATGAAAATCTTTTTTGAATAACTTCAATGATATTTTATAAATACCATACGTAATAAAATATGCCGCAAAAACATCAATAGAATAATGGTAATGACCGAGAAGAACAATAACTGCGAAAAATATTGAAACTGAAAAGAAAATCGGTCGAAGCCACTTCTCATCCCAAAATAATAACATCATAAGAAATGGCAGACCTGTATGACCAGAAAAAAATAAATCTCCCCCGAAGAAAAAGCTACTACCGAATCTAATCGGATCAACAGGCAGTTGATTTAACGGCTGGCCAATATGAGTCAAGACAGTAAACAAAGAGCGTACTACTATAAATAATGAAATAGTTTTTAAGGCAAAGGGAAAATGCTTTGGCTGCACAATAACCAAAAAGAAAATAAATGCAACTAATGCATACGCGCCCCACACAAAAATAACATCAACATCAAACGTTTTAATACTATCTAACACGATATCATTTACCGAATTACTCACCCACATTGTTGAATATAAAACAGCAATATGATTTGAAAGAAAACCCACAACAAGAAACAATACACCTAGAGCGGTAGAGATTACGAATTCTCTATTACCAAACAGTATTTTATATTTCTCAATAAGAGTTTTCATGTGTGAAGATTAAAAAATATCAAGGTGAACAGAGTATTAAAACAATCACGTCTCTAAAGTTAAATTTTAAGCAGATTTATGTACACACCTTTCAGTTTTACAGCAAGAACCTCAATACTCTCACTCTGCGCAAGCTGTAACGCCTGAACACCAAGATCCTCTCGCAATTTCACATTTTCAACCAGTTGTCTAACATACAACACAAATTCTTCATCGGTTTTTGCCTTCAGACAGTTCTTTCCATGTACAAGCCACCCCTGATACACAGGAATGTCACGCACAACAATAGGCAATCCAACTGCCGCAGCCTCTAGTATTGCCATACCTTGGTTTTCTTCATAAGAAGGAAAAATAAAAATATCCAGAGAATTGTAACATTCAAAAATATTATCGATAAAACCTGTAAATTGCACATTGGGTGGTAATATTTTAGGTAGTGTCTTTACAAGGAAACCACTGTAAATTTTACCGAACCATAAAAACTGAGAAGACGGTAAGGCTCGTGCGACTTTCAAAAAAGAGTCAATTCCTTTACGTGGAATCACCAATCCAACAGTACCAACGGTAATTGTGTTTAATTTGTATTTTTCTCTACCATCACAACGCAGTACCTCATCTGCAAAATATTTTTTAATATCAACAGCGTTTGATTGCACGTGCAATTTTTTCGGGTTAATTCCATATGCAATAAGTAATGACTTTGTGTATTCACTCGGACAAAATACTATATCTGCCAATCCATATGCATATATAAGATACTTCTTAAACAGCGGTGCTATATGTGGCATAAATCTAAACACCTGCATAGCATCCTCTACAGTCACATGTGACCAAACAACAACCTTAACGCCCTGTCTGTGAGCTTTTTTCATAAGGTACACTGATTTAAGCCAGGGTGTATTAATCTGCAAAATATCACAAGAATTATCCCATTTTTCAGTATATGCAATATTAAGATGTTCCAATATTCGTTTCTGGTTTTTATACGACGTCAACAAACCCGTTCCTATTTTCTTAAACAGAATTCCCTTCCAAAAATGGAAAAACTCTAAATACAGACATACTTTCATGATGTTATTTATTTATTACTTCATGATAAATATCTTCCAGCTTTTTAATAACATTTTCTTCAGAATATGTAAGGGCGCTTTCACGAGCACCGCTTGAAAGCATACTTAACAATTTTTTATCAGCAAGAATCACACGTACCTTTTCCGCCATTTCTCTCGGGCTATCGGGAGTAACGACGTATCCATTTACATTATCTTTTACAATTTCTGGAATACCCAACGACCTCACCCCAACCACAGGCAAACCAACCGACATGCCCTCTAACACTGACAAAGGCATATTTTCACTTTTACTCGCAGTGAGAAAAATCTCATTTGACTGAAGTGCTCGAACAAGATTTTTTCCGTACAAAAAACCAGTAAAGAGAACTTTCTCAGTAACCCCTCTTTCTCGGGCATATTTTTCAATTTTTTTTCTTTCTGGACCATCGCCAATAAGCATCAATGTCACGAACTTCTTGATCTCTTTTAAAATAACGAGCGCATCAATAAGCTGATTAATATCTTTCTCATAGCTCAACCTCCCCATATAAACAACAGAATCTCCAGTAATCCCCAGCAAAGCTTTCTGTTTCTTTTTCTCCTTTTCTGAAACGACGGGACTAAACAGTGTGGTGTCAATTGAATTTGCCATAATCCTCGTGGGTGTAATCAATTTATGATTTCTAATATCATCCAACACGGCGCGCGAAGGACCAAGAACCAGCGAACAGCGATTATAATAAAGTGACACAAATCTCCACGAGAATCTTTTTGCCCAATCGAAATCCAACCAAACATGTTTTAAATAGTGGTCGAAAAAGGTATGATGGGTTCCAATAATTGGTATAGAAAATAATTTTGATGCTAACACCGCTTCCCACCCGAGAGCAAATGGCGTGTGAGCATGGATAATATCAGGCCTAAACACATACACACTTCTTAAAGTGAAACCGAGAGGTAACGTTAAACGTTCATCGGGATAGCCCCAAAATGGTATTGAAAAAACGCTCTTAATATCTAATTTTTTACTATATGATGTTTCTGAAATATTTTTTAAATGTTTCCTTGATACAGTAAACACACGAACGTTGTGACCACGCGCGCAAAGAGCAATCGCTGTTCTATAAGCTGTGTTTGCTACTCCATTTACTTGAGGGAAAAAAGTATCGCTAAAGATTGCTATTTTCATAATAATTTTTTAAATTTATTTAAAAATTGTAAAATAATTAACTCTACTTGTTCCTGTGCATCCCTTGCTACATAATGACCATTTATTTGTGGAGTAACGATGTAGGCGTTCTGCATTGCATCTTTCATATCATCTATTTCTTTTTGAGTAAGAAAAGGATCGCCCAGCCCCCCAACAAGAACTGTCGGTATGGCAATCTGACAAATTGTCTTCCTGAAATCAAGGAACGCCATTTGCGTTAACATCCACAAATTTATAGATATAGGCATCGTCATAAGACCACCAAACACAGACCGCCAGTACCCCGCAACTTCACCATACTGATAATAATGATAGGACTTGCGATATTGCCAGAAAAAAAACATGGCGACAATAAGATAAAAATATCGTGCAACGGGTGTCAAAAAACTAACATGTCTATACACAAGCGGGTTCACCATATTCGTACTAATTAACACAAGCCCAACAACAGCGTCCTTAAATGTGATCGTATACTCAAGTGCAACTTCACCGCCGTATGAGTATCCAACCAGCACACATCTTTGAATGTTTTCTTTCAAAATAATCTGGCGTAAATCTTTTGCAAATTGGGGGAAAGTATACAAGGACCTTTTTTTTCGCTTATCAGAATACCCATGACCTCTCATATCAACAAGCACAACCCCGTATCCATCGCCCGCACATTTTTTTCCTACAGATAGCCATGTTGTGTGATTGGAAGAAAGTCCATGCAAAAAAACTAACGTTGGTTTCCCATTGCATGCTGGTTGGGTAAAATAAAAAATCTCTCCATATGTTGTTTGAACATATTTTTTCTCAAACTCTCCTTCTGCATGTATCAAGGATTCTTTCATATTTTATTCAGCCCTTTTCGATGTGCATACAAGAAAAACCCGATAAAAACCATCACAATAAAAACACCGGCTGTGAGATAGGCAATAAATTCCATGATAGAGTTTATTTTAGAAATAGCTGTCCCAAAATAAAACCCGATAAGAATTAGAGCAAGAGATTTAATAATTGTAGCTACAAAGTTGTACCACACAAACTTACCAAAATGCATATTAGCCGCACCAGCAGCAAACAAAAACATACCCCCAACGCCATGAGAAAGCTTTCCTAAAATAAGAGTTCTACCACCCTTTTCTATAAAAAACCTTTCGATATTTTCTACATGTGTCTCATGAATACCAATATAATGTCCCCATTTCTCTACAAAACCCCGTCTACCCCATCGACCTAATATGTAATAAATCACATCACCTACCAAATCCCCGACAATAACAATCACATACGTAACGATAAAATTCATCAACCCGAGAGACACCACGAAACCCGCAACTACAGAAGCTACCGGACCTTCAACAACCATTGCTGGAAATAGAATCAGATATTTATACTGTAATAATAATTGTGTTAGTTCTTCTATAGTAAAACTCATACATCACCACCGTATCAGCCCCTCATTAAGGAACCATGTACTTGTATTTTCCTCTCACACATTCTTCAAAAAGTATCCACAAAACAAAATACCAGCCCCTAGAGGGGCTGGTATTTTGTTAGTTGCCTTTAACCATCTCTTACATGTCTATATTCGCCTTATGTGCGTTTGACTGAATAAATGATTTACGAGATGGAACATCAGTACCCATAAGGATGTCAAATACTTTATCTGCTTCTTGGACATCGACAACAGTTACCTGTTTCAAAATACGATGCTCTTGACTCATGGTTGTTTCCTTAAGCTCTTCAGCATTCATTTCTCCAAGACCTTTATATCGTTGAATAGAAAACTTAAACGATTTCTTTCCCCCTTTTTCTTCGTCGGAATCCTCTGTAGATTCTTCTACTTCTCCCGCTTGTTCTACTTCTTCAACAGGAGCATCCTTACCCACAATTTTATTTTTTTCTTCGTCTGAATATGCGTAATGCACTTCTTTACCTCTTCTAATTTTATAGAGTGGCGGCTGCGCAATGTAAATATATCCGCCATCAATAAGTGGTTTGAAAAAACGGAAAAACAGAGTCAAAAGCAATGTACGAATGTGTGCTCCGTCAACATCAGCATCGGTTGCAATGATGATTTTATGATAACGAAGTTTTGCTATATCAAATGTATCTCCAATGGCAGTACCAAGTGCAAGTACAAGATTTTTAATTTGCTCTGATTCAAGCATACGGTCTAAACGAGCACGTTCAATGTTCAAAATTTTACCACGCAACGGAAGCACTGCCTGCGTACGGCGGTCACGTCCCATTTTTGCGGTACCACCTGCAGAATCTCCTTCCACAATAAAGAGCTCTGATTCTGAGGCATCTTTTGTCTGACAGTCGGCGAGTTTACCTGGAAGTGTCATACCTTCTAAAACACCTTTACGTAGAACACTTTCTTTAGCTGCTTTTGCGGCCTTACGTGCCTTGAGGGCCAATACCACCTTACTAATAATCGCCCGTGCATCCTCAGGGTTTTCCTCCAGGAAAGCATCAAAACCCTCACTAAAGGCATTTTCAACCAAACTACGGGCTTCCATAGTACCAAGCTTAGCTTTAGTTTGACCTTCAAACTGAATATCACGAATTTTAACAGACACAACAGCAGTAAGACCTTCCAAGACGTCGTCACCTGTAAAGTTATCCTCACTATCTTTTATGAGATTGTTTTTACGTCCATAATTGTTAAGCGTACGTGTAAGAGCGGCTTTGAAACCAGTAATATGAGTTCCACCTTCGGAATTGTAAATGTTGTTTGCAAATGGCAATATGCGAGATGACATATCATCTACATACTGAAGAGCAATCTCTACAGACTCGTACTCGTTACTGTCTTTTTCTGTGTAAAAAACATTTTTATGAATTGCTTTTAATGCACTGTTGTAAAATTTCACAAGCGACAAAAGTCCACCTTCAAAATAGAAGGTCATGGATGGCGCCTCCAAACGCTCCTCCCGTAGATACATTGCATCCTCCACATTAATCTCGCCCTTGTATTCGCGTGCATCAATAACCGTAATACGAAGACCCTTTACAAGATACGCCTGTTGACGAAGATGGTTAATGACCCTCGTAACATCAAACGTTGTTCCTTCCTTAAAAATTTCTGCATCAGGTTTAAATGTAACAATGGTACCGTTGAGTTTTGAAGAACCCATTTTCTTGACTGGCGCTTTTTTCTTACCGCACGAATACTCCTGCATAAACTTACCACCATCACGATGGACTTCTACCTTCATGTAAATAGAAAGCGCATTCACAACAGATGCACCGACACCGTGGAGACCGCCGGAAACTTTGTACCCTTCACCGCCAAATTTTCCTCCGGCATGGAGCACCGTCATGATTGTTTCCAAAGCACTAACCTTTGTCTGCTTGTGCATATCAACAGGAATACCGCGACCATTATCCACGACGCGAATCATTTCCCCGGGAAGCAGTGTAACTTCGATATCATTAGCAAAACCACCCATCGCTTCATCACGAGAGTTGTCAAAAATTTCCCAAATCAGATGGTGAAGACCATCTGGACCGGTAGTACCAATATACATACCCGGACGTTTTCTAACCGGTTCTAGGCCTTCCAGGACGGTTATATCCTCGGCACCGTAATGTGACTTCTTTTTCTCATCTTTAGCCATAAAAATAGGTAGAAAACGTTAATAAATAATTGAATTTAACCTATATATTATAGCAAAAATTAGGGTAAATAACAAACAAAAAATGAGCACTCGAGACATCCTAACGCCTCCAAATATGCCCCAAAACAAGATCAATTTTAGCATGCAATTCTGCCAAACTCCCGTCATTAGAAAAAACAACATCGGCAGACTTGATACAGGCTGACAAATTACCACGCCATGGTTCTATATTATTGTTTTCCTTCTGTTCATCCTCAAGAAATTTTTCGAACGAAACATAATCCGTACTACTTCCCCGCAAACAAACCCGCTCAAAACGAGTTTTAGGATCTGCATCAACAGCAATAAAATAACCGTCAGGGACCATCATCCTGAAAAGATCAACCTCATTAATTGATCGTATTGATTCAACAATCGCAGGACTGCCAGATCTTTTAGCGCGACTAATCAATTCTCCAATCATAAATTCTGGTCCACGCTCTCGACGAAACTCATCAGCAATAAAAGTCATAGTGTCTCGTACAGGCGGCATGCCTCGGCGGAGAATCTCCTCCAATAAAAATTGTCTTGCGGAAAAATGCTTGAAACCTTTTGTTATAAGATAATCAACAATCGCTCCCTTACCCGCACCAATTGTACCTGTAATGCCTATAATAGCTGCCATGGGAATATAGCTATCTGACGTTCCACCCCTCCTGGCCATTAAGTGCAACAGTCACCTTCTCCATAACAGAAACAAGTTCTTCCTCAGACAAGGTTTTCTCAAATGACTGGTACACGAGACGAAAAGCATATGACGTTTTTGTTTCACCCTCTCCAAATTTCTTCGTAAACACATCAAACAGCTTCGCCCGAACAAGAAGCGGGCCTGCACTTTTTGAAATAACATCTAACACATCCTCTGCCGACACCCCTTCAGGCACAAACACTGCCACGTCACGCACCGCATAAGGATATGTTGAAATCGTTCTGTACTTTGGAATAGCACTACTTGTTACAAGCATTTCTTTTTCGTATTTTTCTGCATCAGGTAATTTCTCTAAGAGTGCGTCAAAAATAATTTCAACAACAGAATTCTTTTGTTGAATAAAAGGCTTCAAATCAATTCCCCACACTCTAGAAAGACCTTCTATCACACAAGCAAGTTCCTCGTCTTCCTTGGACCCCTTATACCCCTTCTGATTTTTAACACCGAATGCAAATCGTACTGATTCGCCCTTTTTAGGAAACACTGCCCCAACCTCGAACAACTTGATTTGATCAATACCAACAAGATCAGCATTACGCGCGTTAAAGTCCAGGGAGGACGCTAGTGCATCAGAGAGGTTCGTACGAAGATGGTTTTTGTCAGACGCAAGTGGCTTTAATACTTCTATGTCGCCCTTAGGAACAAACACGTACGTGTACACCTCCGAAAAACCTTTTTCCAAAAGTACTTCTCGAGCACGCAACATATAATAATACCGTTTATTGACCGAAGGCTTTCTGTCTATATGAGAAAGAAGTTTTGTCTCTATTTTTTCATACCCATGCAATCTACCAATTTCTTCAATAATATCTTCTGGTCGCGTAATATCAAGTCTCTCCACAGGGACAGTTACAACAAAACGTCCAAGATTAATACTTGGAAGACGTCTAAAGCCGACAATATGCTGAAAAGAAGTACTCTTTGAAATTTCTTCAACAACAACACCCTTACCCTCATGGGCTGTAGCGTGGATTATTTTTCCCTCACCAAGATATATGCCGACATGATCAACACCCTCAGGAACCTTTACCCCTTTCATGTATTCCTTAGACTCAAAATGAATATTTCCAACCCCGCTATTAGAAAAAACTAAATCGCCAGGGGTCAACTCTTCCTGTTTTATTTCATCAGTATATATATACTGATCAACGGAAATTCTGGGAATCGTGTACCCCACCTGAGAACAGATGTACGAAACAAAAGACGAACAATCAAAAAGACGTGGAGCATCGCGGCGGACGGAAGCACCACTTTTGTATGGAGCACCAACAACAGTGGGTGCGAGACTCAAAATCTTTGATTTGGGATCAACATACTCACACACAATTCCTAATTTCAAAAGAGTATCAACAACATCTTTCTCTGATATATTCAAACCGAGGACGGAACGTATTTTTTCAAGAGTCACGCCTGTCTTAAAAGGAGAAGCCGGGCGAGGATAAACATCAACAGTCCCCTCAACAGTTGTATCACCACTGCCTGCGATTTCCATCAAAATTTTTACAACAAGAGCCATGGCTTGTTCTGCAATTTCCGGGGCTATACCATTCTCAAAACGAACAGAGGCATCGGTTCTGATACCAACCTTCTTGGAAGTAAGTCGTGTGGTAATCGGATTGAAGTTTGCAGATTCAACAATAATATTTTTTGTTTCAGAATCAATTTCCGCTTTCTTGCCACCTTTAATACCAGCAATACCTAATGCATCACCGGAATTACCGTCACAAATCAGTAACGTCCCCTGAGGAAGTTCGTGTACAGCACCATCAAGAAGTGTTATCTTCTCACCCATATCAGAACCACGTACAGCAACACTCCACACACCTTCGCGGCCCTCCATCTTATCCATATCAAATGCATGTAATGGCTGCCCGAGGGAAAACATGACAAAATTTGTCGCATCCACGATATTATTGATAGATCTCTGTCCCATCGATTCAAGCTTCTTCATGAGCCACTCTGGAGATGGCCCAACACGAACATTTTTTATCACGGTGCCAACATATCGAAGACATTGAGTCTCGTCTTCAATATCAACTCTGAGAATTTTCGAAAGTGGTGTATTAAATTTCGAAGAAAAAAGATCTTTTTTTACATCCAGATTACATATCGCACCGACTTCACGCGCCATTCCAAAATATGATAAACAGTCATGATTACGATTCGGTAGTACTTTTACATCAAAAATAATATCATCCTTCACCTCATCCACCGATTCAATCTCAAAAGACTTCATGGTGATAGTCTCGACGAGTTCCTTAGGTGTCGGTAATGAACCACCGAAATATTCTTTAAGCCAATTATAACTAATTTTCATAAGTATTTTTTAGAACTGATTTACAACACGGAGATCTCCTGAATAAAGCTGTCGAATATCGTCAATACCATATTTAAGCATTACAAGCCTGTCTATACCATATCCAAACGCAAAACCCTGATATTTTTCTGGGTTAATACCGACTCCCTCAAGCACCTTGGGATGCACCATTCCCGATCCACCCAACTCAATCCAACCAGTTCCTTTACAGACATTACAACCAGCTCCCTCACACTTGAAACATTGCATATCAAATTCAAAACCAGGTTCAACGAAAGGAAAATAACTTGGTCGAAAACGAGCAACAACTTTCTTCCCAAAAAACTTTTCAAAAAATTGTTCAAGAGTTCCTTTAAGATGTGCTACTGAAATTTCTGTATCAATCATCAAACATTCAATCTGATGAAACTGAGCTTCATGGGTTGCATCGGTAGCTTCATTTCTAAAAACCTTGCCGGCAGAGATAATCTTGATCGGTGGTTTATGTTTTTCCATATAACGAATCTGGACGGACGACGTATGTGTTCGAAGTAATTTACGAGACGATTCAGGCTTCAACCAAAACGTATCTTGCATATCTCGTGCAGGGTGAAACGAGGGCACATTAAGTGCATCAAAGTTGTACCATTCTTCTTCCATTTCTGGACCATCAACACTTTCAAACCCCATTTCGTTAAAAATAGAGACGATATCTTTTATAACAATAGAAAGCGGGTGCAGATGTCCTTCGTTCTTCTCGGGCGTTGATTCATTTGTATTCATACGTCTATAGTACAGAAAAAAGGCGCTCTTTTCAATGTAACCTTATATTAAAATGTTAATCCAAAATACTTCCCATCAGATTTTATATATACCGTCTCGGCATTGTCTACACGAAAATCAGCACCGGGAACCGCATAGACCGATTGTTTATTCTGACCTCCACGCCAGTCTACTTCTATTGCAAATACACCGCCGGGAACTGTTACAAGCACAACATCCTCACGTCCTGGGAAAAAATCAAAGCTACCCACCTGCATAGTTTGTGGTGTCACGAGAATTTTATCCTGACAGATAGTTCCGTCACAGAAAAAAGGAGGTAAGGAATCAGGTCCACCCTTCCACTCAGCAAAAATAGAACCTTTCTCTTTCCAAATTCTCATTTTCTGACGAATGAGTTCGTCGGTTGTAGTAGCTGTACTTGTTGCCTTTACCTGAACAACTTTTTGTGAGACCAGTTTCTTTTGACTCGTAGAAGCAAAAAGTGAAATCACTTGTGGATACAGCGAATTCTCATCCCTCCGAAGAAGACGTGGTGTTGTTGAAGCATCAACGTCTGTTTCAATATATTTTGTAATCTCAACTGCTTTCGGCACTACCGGAAACATGAATGACCCCGCCTGAGTCACTTCTTTTTCATATACACTAAGATTCTTCTTCCATGATTGCAAACCCTCCTTACGAACTTCGATAGAATACAATGCGGGACTTAAATTTTGCAGGAAAAAGTTCTTTTGGAAAAAGCTCGTTTGTTTTATTAATTTATTATTAATAAGCACATCAGATCCAGAGACATCTACAGCAATAAAAATACCTCCCGTTTGTTTAAGAGAAAAACCGTCGCCAAATCTATACCCCGTTGCGTACAAAATCAAAAAAGGAATTGTTACAAAAAAAATAATAACAACTGCTATGAAATATACCCAACGACGCCTCTCTGAAAGTCCTTTCATTGAAATGAATTATATCACACTAGTAAAACAAATTTTCTAATCAACCGCCTGAACCCGATGCTTTGGTGTTACCCAGAACCCCATATATTTACCAAGCATCAGGCGTGTTTGTGCATCAAGTCCAGGAAATGCTCCAAATAACGTAATCGTAAGTGGGACAAATACCCACTGCGCAATCATCCAAAAAAACTTTGTTCGAGATACATGAGACGGGCGTGGCGGTAACAATGACATAGAAATCAATGCTGATGCAACAAGCCCTGTCATAGCGAAAATCATCAAATCACGAGTAACGACAGGAAGGTTATGTGAAAGTAATGTGGAATTGAAACGAGATCCGCCAAGAGCAAGAGGAAGCCATCCGAGCAAGAATATCATGATAGGGTTCGTTGAAAGAGACCAAAATCCTTCTAACTGGGTAAACGCAAAGCCGAGTTTTTTCCTCAAAGGCATTTTTTTATTCTTAACAAATCCAAAGAGAATGTATGGAATATTCTCAACACCCCACATCCAACGACGATGCTGTTTGTAAATATTTTGTGAAGTTTGGAAGAGTGTTGGTGCAAGGTTTGCATCCATTGATACTGGATACGATATTGGAATCACAGAATAGTCTCCATCGTGAGCAAGGAGCAAGTTCCAGAAGATACGTGAATCTTCTGATACCATATTTCTCTGCCAGTACCCTATTTCGTGTAACGCTTTAAAACTGACCGCATGAGAAGAAAACGTCGCAAGCTTTTCTGGACGCTCTTGTTGAATCATTTGCCAAAACGTACTTGAAGCCGCCATAACACGAGAAAGAGCTGGTGCATTCCAAATATTGTTATTATAAAGAGGCACAGGCTGAAAAGAAACCTTGTATGGATTAGGTGCTGTGAGAAAGTGCCATGTCAAACAAAGAAAGTAATCTGGGTAGGCAACAGTATCAATATCAAAGGCAGACACAATAACATCCTCGTAAGGAATTAGCTGTATGTCTAAAGAATGAGTGCGCGCATATTCTGCAGCATACGAAATATTTGATCCTTTGCCAGGCATATCTCCAGGGATATCTTTTGGATGAACAGAAATAATAAAGTCAGCAAATACAGAGCCGTATTTCTTTTTCATTTGTTCGGCAACCACAAGAGCTTCACGACCAGCACGCTCTTCAGCAGCCAGAACTACAATCATTCTTTTCTTATCCCACCGAGTTACCTTGAGAGCTTCAATACTTTGTTCCACAACTTCAATTCCCTCTTTATAAAACGGCAGCAACACCATGTGGTAGAGGTGTTCATATTTCATATTGAGAATAAGCTGTGACCAATCCACCGACATGTTGTATTTCATTCGCTTCCAATTGTGACGAAGATGAATAGACATGTATATGGTCTTCAAAAGCCAGTACAAGTCAAAGATAATAATGAAATATGCAACAGCAACAGGTGCCCAGTATGAAAAAGCGATGGTAGCAAAAATAGTACCCCACGCAAGGAACCCAGGGATTATCTCAAAAAAACGGTATAACAGCCTATCAGTGCCAGAAAGGTCCGATGCACGGCCAACGTGAAAATATGGGGATCTTGAATATTCTAGGGCCATAATTGAATACGGACAGTATATATGAAAATGAGGAAAAAGGAAGGAGAATGCTCAAAATACACAGGGCCTTACGGACGCTGGGAATGTTGATACTGAGCTAGATAATCTTGATAATTTTGTATAACCTGCGATTTTCCCTTCTGGTGCTGATACGGCAACTTGTAAACGATATTCAGAATTATTGCGGCATGCAGAACTTTTTCATCTAAAGCACCGCCTTCGATATAACCGCCCACAAGCTGTTTTGGGTAGGTCCCGAAAACCGCTATGTAATTTACAAGGGTACGACCCAAATCAACATAACCATTATTAAAAAGTGGATTTGGATCAAACACTGTTAGGGGCTCTGTGGCAAACAAGTGTCCAGCACTATAGTCAAAATGGCAGTAACTACTTTTATTACTGTCGCCAATGTAATCAACAAGAATATCTCTTGCTTGATCGAAAGTACCCTGTTCTTGAGTTAATAAATTATTTTCTTCAATATACTTTACTCTGTTTGCCATTTCTGATGAGTCGATCCACTCTTTGAATGAGACAAATTCTCCCTCACCGTCAACAACCCGACCAAAACCTTTCGACTCCGGTATGTGCATGGCACGCAAAATTTTACCAGCCTCAAAATACATATTTTGCTTAGCATTTTCGTCTCCTTTGTATTTTGCTTCTGCAGTAGGCGCATCAATGTATTCCATCAAAATATACGGGTTGTCAGCAAATTTCCCCTCTTTATACACATGAGGCGTTGAAATACCAGCAGCCTCCCACGTCTTCAAAAACAAGGCTTCACTGCCGTCCGATACAGTATTATTTAATGCAATTTTGAGAACAAATTTTTCATCTCCAACCTCAACAAAACAAACCAGAGAAGAAACACCTTCATGAGAAAATTCAACTTCAACTTTTTTTCCTTTAAATAATTCGTCAGTGGACAAAAAATTCTCAACATGAGGAATTAGCGCCAAACGCCGATCATCTCTTTTTTTATCTATCTCTGCACCAGAAAGCTTCGGTTGATTTTTAAAATGTATCATTGATGGTTCTCGTTCAAAATTAGATTCCACAATTTAAGTATAACAGATAGGCGGATTTTAAAAATATCTCACGCGTGGTTAAAAAACTTATTTACTGATTTTTAATATATTTATTCATTCGCCACTTCCTACCATTTCCCCTGTTGAGGTTCTTATAAAAAGGAGTGAGAGCGTGACAATTTGGACATAGTAGTTTGAGATTATCTTCTTGATTATTTTCTGAATTACCATCTACATGTTCTATTTCTAACGGAACAACACCTGTAACTGGATGGTGTTTAGCCCAACTGCATTCAACACATTTATTATTAAATTTCTCTATAAAATATCGTTTTAAATGTTTAGAAATATTTCTTGTCGCTATACCCCTATTGCCCTGCAATAATCCATTTTTCCATAACCCTATCCATTTTTTATATTGAAAATCCATCTGACACTTGTTGGAACAGAATTTTATTTTATGTCTTTCTGTCAACAGAGACTCGCAACCAATACAAAATCTATCTTTTTTCATAAGATAAGTATACCACAGTAATTCCTCTCTATGGTCTACAGAAAACGCGAAATTTTACAAATCAGATGGCTCACAAAATAAAAACCGCACCTTTGTGCGATTTTTATTTTGTGAGCCATCTGTCAGGATCGAACTGACGACATCTACTTTACAAAAGTAGTGCTCTACCAACTGAGCTAAGATGGCTTAAACTAACTCCAAAAGGATAGCAAAAAAAACGAAGAGACACAAGAGCAAAAATACAATCTTTATAATACTATTTTATCTCATGCCGCGCAGAAAGATGTTGCTTAAACTTCGCAATATCCTTAAAGTAAAACGATACCGCTCCGCGACGGCGTAATATCTGACGCCCCTTCACATAGTTTCTTATTGCTGTGTACTGAACAGATGAAGCATGCCACACATGAGCAATCCACATCTTCACCGTCACCTGCATAAACACATTTATTTTTGATTTTACAACTGCGCGACGGGTACGTAGTGTAATTTTCCAATCATGCACTTTTTGTCTCAAAGAATAATCTAATCGTCGAGTTATACAGTGAAAAAAGAGATCTCGATCAACCCACTCTTGATACATCTTCATTAGCAACGTTCCAATAACGCCAGCAAGTGAGATATAAAAAGTTGTGATGAGAAATGTCATAAATTACTTCGTCCCAACCGCAAAACGAACGAATCGTACAAGCTCCATTTTCTCTCCAAATTTCTGAACAGCACCATCTATGAGGGCCTGAATTGTAAGTTCTGGATTTTTCACAAATGGCTGTTCGAGGAGAATTTTATCCTGGAAAAATGCATTGACCTTACCTTCCAATATTTGTGCCTTGAGGTTCTCTGGTTTACCCTTTACCTCTTCCTCAAACACGTCAGTAGCAGCCTTCTTTGCTTCTTCACTGATATCTTCCTTACGGATAAATTCAGGGTTTGTAGCAGCAATATGCATCGCAATATCACGAGTAAGTTTCTTGAACTCCTCGTTATTACTGACGAAATCAGTCTCACATGCGAGTTCCACCATAACACCGACGGTGCCCGTACTGTGAATATATGACTCAATGCATCCAGCCCCAAGAGTGCGGTCTGCCTTTTTACTTGCAGCCTCTTTACTCTTCTTCTGTAAAATGATAAGAGCCTTTGCAGCATCTCCATTAGCCTCTTCAAGAGCCTTTTTACACTGCATGACAGAAATACCTGTCTGATCTCGCAATTCTTTGATTTGTTCTGTAGTGATCATGAGCTTAAAAAAGTTAATGCCTACTTAAAAGATAATAGATATATTATACAAGAGAAAGCAACTGTCTGCCACGTCAAACGTAATGAAGTTTTAGGCAACAAGTTTCTTCTTTGCAGCGAGTGCAACACCCTCTCGGTATGCACCGACGATTTCATCGACAAAAAGTTTAACACTTCGTAGTGCTGAATCGTTAGCGGGAATAGCGTATTTAACAGCGGTCAAATCACAGTCTGAACCAGAAAGACTAACGACAGGAATATTGATTGTGTTTGCTTCAGCAAGTGCATTGTGTTCACGCTTTGCATCAATAATGAAAAGTGCTTTTGGAGCAGACTTGAGCTTTGAAAGACCTGAAAACATTTCTTTCAATTTATCAATTTCGCGATCGATTATGAGACGCTCTTTCTTGGTGTACTTTGCAAGTTCACCCTTTTCTCTCTTGGAAATAAGATCTTCCATTTTCTCAACACGGCCACGGATAGCAGAGAAGTTTGTAAGAGTGCCACCAATCCAACGTCCAGCAACATACGGCATACCAATGACGTCTGCACCAGCCTTAATAGCATCTTTTGCTTCATTCTTTCCACCAACAAAAAGGAGGACAGTACCAGCCTCACCTAGAGAACGGACGTAATCCTTTGCAATATTGAGCTGCTCTACTGTTTTTTCAAGGTCAAAGATTTCAACGCGATTCTTAACGCCAAAAATAAATGGCTTTGCAGATGGGTGTCTGCGGGTCTTTGAGTATGCAAAATGAGCGCCTGCTTTAAACATCGCGTCTATCATTGGGTTCATTTCTTTGTTTGCTTCCGTTCCGTTAGTCATTATTATTTTTATTTTATGCGTTATAAATCAACAAAATTCCTTTTGCCTTCTTATAGCTCGCCAGTGTACTAGAAAAAGGGAAAAAAGGCAAGCACGACTAGCCGTTAGTCTTTAGCTGAAAATAAATACGGACGACACCCGCAGGGTGCCGTCCGTATTTATTTTGCTAGTAGCCAAGAGCTAAAGACTAACGGCTAATAGCTTTTTGTTTTTTTACATCCCGATCTTGGTCTCCCACAACCCAACCACATTCCCTTCTGTGTCCTGAACAAAAGCATATATACCCATTCCCCCCATATCTTTTGGCTCCATCACTACCTTGCCACCAGCATTTTTTATCTTACCCAACGACGCTGTAATTGATTCAACTGTCATATATATACATATCCCTGGGACGTTCGGATTTCTTTTTACAATCCCTCCACCAATATAGCCTGGTTCCTTTGACATACCCTTTTCATCCAATGGTCCCGTTGTTATCATGGTGTATTGCATTTTGGGATCATCCACAATCCTCCAGCCAAACACATCCTTATAGAATTTTTTTGCACGCTCTATGTTATCTGTTGGTATTTCAAAATGTTGTACTTTGTCCATACAATTTAGATATTACTATTAAGGGGAAAATTGTAAGGAAAGAGGATGAAAAATGGGTGGAGGGGAAACAAATTTTGCATTTCAATGTTGAATCTACCCAGAGCCATACGTATTCTAGTCAATAGCTTGGACGGGATTTGTAATTAATTGCATTGGCGCGCGAAGTAAAATTCCCATGTGTAACCGTTCGTTGTTGTAGTGTTGTAAATAT
>JBAZVT010000005.1:0-40405 GCA_041660745.1 Minisyncoccota bacterium
CAGTTCGCAACTTGAACAACAGACCACGCAAGAGACTTGGCTACGCGACGCCAAGTGAAGTGTTTAAGGGGTGTAGTGATTCAGATTAGAACTTACGCTTTGCAAGGAGCTATGGTGGAAGGCACCCACGAGCAGTAATGACAAAAATTTAGGCGCGGTAGAATATGATATAATTACGATATGAAAAACGATTCCGTGATTTCTTCTATTGGGGAACAAGAACATATTCATGCCACAGGTAATGCTGGTGACGCTATTTTTCTTGACCAAACACTCCGCCCCTCTCGCTGGGATGATTATATTGGGCAGCATACAACAAAAGAAAATTTAAAAATTCTTCTTACTGCAGCACAGGAACGCAAACATCCCCCAGAGCATATTCTTTTCTATGGGCCACCAGGTCTTGGAAAAACAACCCTTGCACACCTCATCGCAAAAGAGATGAATGCGCAAATGAAAGTTACTTCTGGTCCCGCTATAGAAAAAGTTGGCGATCTTGCGTCCATTCTTACAAACCTCGCGCCGGGAGATATTTTGTTTATTGATGAAATCCATCGCCTCAACAAAGCAATCGAGGAAGTCCTCTACCCCGCCATGGAATCAGGCACACTTGATATCATTATTGGCAAAGGCCCCTCAGCACGCACGGTTCAGCTTGAGCTCCCGCCATTTACTCTTATTGCGGCGACAACCCGTATTGCCCTCCTCTCTTCCCCACTTCGCTCTCGATTCTCTGGAGGTACATTCCGATTAGAATTTTACACCGAAGAAGAAATTTCCCGCATCATTCATCGTTCGGCACAAATCCTCGGTGTAGAAATAGATAAACAAGGTGCATTGGAAATTTCCAAACGCAGCCGCTTTACTCCACGCACCGCAAACTACTTCCTTAAGCGATGTCGCGACTTTGCACAGGTAAATAAAATTGCACTGGATGCTAATGCTGTACGACAAGCATTAGAACTTCTTGGCGTTGACCATATGGGGCTCACGCCAGCAGATAGAGCAATACTTCTCACTATTATAGAAAAGTTCAATGGTGGACCGGTCGGACTCGGAACTATTGCAGCTTCAAACTCCGAAGAACAAGCAACCATAGAAGAAGTTCACGAACCATATCTTATACAAATCGGATTTCTTGAAAGAACACCGCGCGGAAGAATTGCTACAGAAAAGGCATACGGGCATTTGAAGATAGAGAAAAGACTCTAACGTATCAACATCCCCTCTTGTCATCCTCGCGAATGCGGGGATCCAGACGCACATGTCTAGAAGTTATTTTTTATACATCCTCGCAAGCAAAAGAAACGGAACTTTATATATCGGCGTTACTAATAATTTAGAACGTCGTGTTTTTGAACATAAGAATAAAACCGTTGAAGGTTTTACTAAAAAATATAATGTGACACAGCTTGTTTACTACGAAGAAACAAATGATGTAAATTCTGCTTTACAAAGAGAAAAACAGCTGAAGAAGTGGAATAGACAGTGGAAGCTTAGATTAATTGAGGAAAAGAATCCGGAGTGGGTAGATTTATATACCAATTTAACATGACTTGGATTCCCGCCTTCGCGGGAATGACAGAAAATTTCTGACTTTATGAACCTGCCTTACATGTTATTATATACCCATGATCATTCTTGGTATCGACCCTGGATACGAAAAAATGGGTGTGGCGGTTATTGATAAAAACCCAAAAACAAAGAAAGAAATCTGTGTATTTTCGGATTGTATAAAAACAGACCGAGCATTCCCCCATGCGGAACGTCTCTTGAAAATATCAAACGAACTTCAAATCATTATCTCAAAATACCATCCCGACTCTTTAGGAATCGAAACCCTTTTCTTCACCAATAACCAAAAAACTGCTGTTAAAGTAGCAGAGGCTCGAGGGGTTGCCTTAACTGAAGCTGCTCGGGCTGGATTAGCAATATATGAATTTTCGCCACTTGAGATAAAAATAGCAGTCACTGGATATGGTAGAAGCGACAAAAAACAAGTCATCTCAATGGTAGAAAAACTTGTTTCATTACAAAAACCAATCAAGGAAGATGACGAATATGATGCGATTGCAGCCGCCCTTACCTGTTCAGCAAGCGCCATTACACGAGATATCCGCAGGTTATAAACAGAATTAGGGGTACTTCTCAACAGACTCTGCACAGCAATCAGTAAGTTATAAACAGGTAGTATCCACATTGTACACAGGTTGTCCACAGTATATAGCACTTGCAAAACTTTTTAGTTCTGTTAAAAATAGATAGTTTTAAAAGTTAAGCAGAAGCCAGTAAGTCTTTTTAAAAAATAATCAGTACACTTATGAGCGACGAAGAAGAAATCCTATTAAAAGATGACGAGGAAGAGGATACCGAAAAGGAAGCCGAGGATGATGATATTGATCCTAAAAAAATCGTAGAGGATGATATCGACCTTACTGATGATGCGGGAGTTGTTGCTGATGACGAAGAAGAAAGCCTTGAGGATGAACTCGAAGCGGGAGGCATGCATGTCGTGGGAGAGGACGGAGAAGACGATATGAGTGAGTTCTTCGGATCAGATTACGAACAATAGCTCAAAAAATAAAAACCGCGCCCTCTGGGCGCGGTTTTTATTTTATTTCTTAATTCGTATCTTCAAAAACCTCCTCTTCCCCACCCTATAGTCACCTTTATCTGTAACAATAACATCAGTTGATGTAATTTTTTCCTCTGTGTCTATAATACTCACAGCACCTTCTTCAACAAGTCTTCTGAATTCTCCTTTTGAAGCGACAATTTTTTCTGCAAGTAGTATATCAATAAGTTTTGTCCCCGCCGCGACACTGACTTCGGGCGCATCTTCTGGCACACCGCCCTTCTTAAACGTGTTAACAAAATTATTTTCTGCTGTAACCGCCTCTTCAGCTCCGTGATATATCGCGATAACTTCCTTGGCCAAACGAACCTTGATATCACGAGGATTTATACCACCCTCAAGCTCTTTCTTAATTGCCGATATTTCGTTTGCGGGCACATTTGTACAAAGCTCAAAGCCATCAATAATCATGGCATCTGTCCAACTCATCACCTTACCGAACATTTCATCGGCCGTATCAATAAGTGTAAGCATGTTTCCCTCTGTCTTCCCCATTTTCTTACCACTTGGATCTACAAGAAGTTTTGAGGTAATAACAAATTTCTCCTTATTCTGCACTTCCTTCATCAAATCACGACCAGCGAGCATGTTAAACGTTTGGTCATTTCCGCCTATTTCCCCATCAACGTTCATGACAACAGAATCATATCCTTGCATGAGAGGATACATAAACTCATGTATGTAGACTGGACGCTGTTCCTCCATTCTTTTCTTAAACATATCACGCTTAAGCATCTGATCAACAGTCATCTTTGATGCAAGACCGATTACATCCTCAAATGTCATTTTTGCAAGCCACGATGAGTTATATTCCAAATGTGCAGCATTAGCTCCGGTGAATTTCAGAAATACTGACGCCTGTTTTTTATATAATTTGCAATTATTCAGCACCTCCTTCCTAGTGAGCTGTTTTCGCGTGGAAAGTTTGTCAGGATCGCCAATCATCGCCGTAAAGTCACCAATCAAGAGAACAACCTCATGACCAAGTTCCTGAAACTCCTTCAACTTCTTCAGAGGAATCGCATGACCAACATGCAATGTCGGACCTGTCGGATCAACACCAAGGTATAATTTAAGCCTCTTACCACTACGGAGCTGACTCCCCAAGAACTCCTTGTTAGGGTAAATGTTTTCTACACCCCGAGTGAGTAGTTCTTGGATTTTTGCCTCATCAGTTGAGACACCTGACTTTTTATTAAACAAATTCATATTGATACTGTAGCATAAATTCCTGGGCCATCCAACATATACCAGACAACAATATTCCTATTTTTTAGGGCCCGCCCATGGTATTATGTCAATATTCATCATGAAAAAACACATCCAAACATTAAAAAGAAAACTTCATCAAATCTCTTGGAAAAAACTCTCAATTATTATAATTGGTGTTGGCTTTTTTAGTATCGGTCTTCTCGCTTTATGGATAGCAACGCTTAAAATTCCCAACCTGGATGCATTTGAACAAAGAAGTGTCGCTCAATCAACAAAAATCTATGACCGCACGGGAGAAATTCTTCTGTATGACATTCACACCGACACACGTCGCACCATAGTCCCCTTTGAGGCAATATCGCAATATATCAAGAATGCGTCAATCTCGATTGAAGATGCACAGTTTTATGAACACAACGGAATCAGACCACTCTCTATCGCTCGCGCTGTTCTCGCGAACATTTTTTCACTTTCTAAAGGGCAAGGAGGTTCTACTATCACCCAGCAGGTTATAAAAAATTCCCTTCTTACAAGCGAAAAACTTATTTCCCGAAAAATAAAAGAATGGGTGTTGGCGGTAAAACTTGAGAAAATAATGGAAAAAAATTCCATCCTCAATATTTATCTTAACGAAAATCCTTACGGAGGGAGTGTATATGGTGTAGAAGAAGCAACTCAAACATTCTTTGGCAAGAAGGCTGCCGATGTAACACTTGCAGAATCTGCATACATTGCCGCCCTTCCCCAAGCCCCATCCTATTATTCTCCATACGGATCCCACAAAGCAGAATTAGAGAAAAGAAAAAATCTTGTTCTATCTGAAATGTTAAAAAATCATTACATTTCCGACACGGAATACGCAGCCGCCCTCGCAGAAAAAGTAACATTCAAACCAAGCAGTGACCGAGGCATTAAGGCACCTCACTTTGTCATGTATATCAAAGATATTCTTGAAACAAAGTATGGAGAAACTGTCGTCCGCGAGGGCGGGCTGAAAGTCATCACCACGCTCGATTATACCCTTCAGAAAAAAGCAGAGGAGCTTACAAAAAAATACGCCCTAGATAACGAAAAAAACTTTAATGCAGAAAATGCCGCTATTGTTGCTATTGACCCGCGTTCTGGAGGGATTCTCGCCATGGTCGGCTCACGCGACTATTTTGATAAAGAAATAGATGGCAACTTTAACGTAGCTCTTGCCGATCGCCAGCCAGGCTCATCATTTAAACCATTTGTGTACGCCACAGCCTTTAACAAAGGATACACCCCCGACACTGTATTGTTTGACCTCAAGACAGAATTTTCTTCCGAATGTAACCCTGATGGCACCCCCTCCAAACCAGGTGCAAAGTGTTACATGCCACAAAATTATGACCTAAAATACCGAGGTCCTATAAGTATGCGAGACGCTCTTGCTCAGTCCCTCAATGTCCCAGCTATTAAAACCCTTTACCTCGCAGGAATGAGAGATTCTCTCCGAACTGCCAAGGATATGGGAATCACCAGTCTCACCAACACTGATCAATACGGCCTTACACTGGTCCTCGGAGGCGGAGAAGTTTCTCTAATAGACATGACAAGTGCCTATGGAACATTTGCAAACAATGGACTTAGAAATCCCTATACTGGAATATTAAAAATAGAAAATACTTCAGGAGAGACACTAGAACAATACGCAACATCAACAATTCAAGTTCTCCCAGAAAATACCGCGTTAACTATTACCGATATTCTTTCGGACAATGTTGCACGAACGCCGGCTTTTGGAGATAGTTCGTTCCTCCATATACCAGGAAGACAGGTTGCCGTAAAAACAGGTACAACCAACGACTACAAAGACGCGTGGATTGTTGGATACACTCCAAGTATTGCTATTGGGGCATGGGCCGGCAACAATAATAATACTTCCATGGAGAAAAAAGTGGCAGGTATGATTATTGCTCCCCTCTGGAACGCCATAATGACAAGTGCCCTACAAAATCTACCCACTGAAACCTATCTAAAACCAGAACCAATCAATACCCTCGAGATGAAGCCGGTTCTTCGCGGAGTATGGAAAGGTGGACAATCATTCTTCACTGATTCAGTATCAGGAAAACTCGCGACAGAATATACTCCAAAGGAAACAACTGTGGAAAACGTCATCCAATCCGTTCACTCTATCCTGTATTGGGTTGATAAAAACGACCCCCGAGGCCCCATCCCAACTAATGCAGCTGCAGATTCTCAATTTAACCTTTGGGAGTATCCAGTGAGAAAATGGGCACAAGAAAACGGATATGCAGACGCTGTAAACGTAACCATCCCGACCGAGAGAGACACCGTTCACACTGCAGACAGCAAGCCTCAAGTATCCATAATATCCCCCACTGAAAACGAGCTGTATGGGGAGCGTGAAAAAATAACATTGGGCTTAGAAACACAATCAAAAACTTCCATCAGAAAAATAGAAATATTTATTAATGGTGAATTATTTGAAAGCACCACCTCAAATGATTCTGAAATTTCTCTTAACTTAAGAGATGTTAATTCTCTTCAGAGAGAAAACGAATTAAAAGTAAGAGTGATAGATTCACACTACAATGTTGGTGAATCCACAATGACCTTACGAATAGATAAAAGAGACTAAGCCGAAAACCTACCGAATATCGGTTATTCTCTCTTTTCCCAGCGCCTTATTGATCTCTTCAATAAGGCGCTGTTTTTTTATAAAAAGTTGGTTTTTAAGAAGTGAAGAGCCTCCAATAATAAGAGTTGAATCCTTAAGAGAAATGGTATTATTCTGTAAATTTATTTTTTCTCTTAAGCACACCTCTAAAACAATCTCCTTAATCGCCGCGTCAGACGAAAGTAGTTTTTTAAACTTGCCTAAAAAAGAAGAAAGGTTGTCCATGCTATGTATCCAATATTACAAGTACTTTGAATTATACACGCCAATGAGTATTTTAAAAACAACCACCCACCCTCAGGCACGATACATCGCACTCACAAGTACGATGTATCGTACTTGCACTCCCACATCTGCAACACCCCTTCCCCTCCGTCATTGCGAGGCTCGGCGAAGCAATCCAGGATTTTTATAAGAAATAAAGATGGATTGCCAAGCAAAAAAGAAGAAGAATTGGATTGCTTCGGGAAGCCCTCGCAAAGACAGACAAAACCCGCGCCTTTTTGCCCGTTCACTTTCTTAAGTGAATTAGGGCAGGCGCCGTTTTTTTCTTCCTTATACTTATACTGTTTTTTATAGCATCTTGTTCGTCAGCATACTCATAAGCTTCACGGCATTTGCCTGTGCATCTTTGGTGTTGGTACTTGCAACAAAGGCATCCCACTGTGTAATGAGATCTGCATCATGGATCTGACGGATATCATTCTCAAGTTTTACACGATCTTCAAAGGAGATAGCACCGGTGGTGTTGAGTACAGTATCAATGAAATACTTGAGGAAGTGAGATGTTTGGTAGCGTGTTGCTGCCTTTGCATCTTCTTGTGTACTTGCTTGGTTAATACCTGAGACGTACTGGATACTAAAGAAGATGTTACCTGCAAGAAGCAGCACCATGAGTACATTTGATACGAGACGTGTCTTTTCTAAAAGTCCTGATTGAAAATTCATGGTTATGTAAATGATTAATAATTAGTTGATAATATATGATAACACTTTTCTTTTTTCCCCTTCTGTCTCTGCGAGGCTTGGCGAAGCAGTCCATCTTCTTTTTCCTAAATCATGAATCTGGAATCAGGTCCTGGATTGCTTCGTCGGAAACCATCTCGCAAAGACGGAACGGGCGCAATGATAAATCTTTCTGTCATTCCCGCGAAGGCGGGAATCCAGACTCAACCCAAACATAAAACAAAGGCAGCTTGCCAGCTACCTCACCACCGGCTTCCCCCACATCTTCAACACCCCCCACACACTCTGCTTCTTAACCTTCTCCAGAAGTGTTGGTGTTGATGGCGCCTTTGTTGTCTGTGTTGCTTTCACTGCAGTAAGTGACAGTGGCAATGGTGCACCTGTAGCTTTGAGCATGTAGGTACCTGTCGTTGTAGGTGCAGTGAGAGTGATAGAGAGCAGTGAGGTTGACCCTTGCTTCTTGAAGGTGTACGTCTGTCCGTTGAATGTAGCAATGACTGTTTCCTTGGTAGTTGGATAGAGTGAAATGGTAAGTGGAGATCCTGCCTGTACTGTAGCAGCTTCTACAAGTGTGTACTGCGTGCTGTAACGTGCTGTAAGTGGAACCGGTGTATTGTTAGCTGAAACCATGAGGAGTCCGTCAGGAATGTCTTTGTTTAGTTTTGGAAGTGGAAGTGGAATAGTCTTGTCTCTCTTAAGGAAGAGATCTTGTTGAGTTCTGAAACCTTGTTGTGCAAGGTACGACGTGAGTTGTGGGTAGCCTGTAAATGAGAGTGGTGCGAAGAGGAACTTTCCAATGATTGATTCAAAGGAGAAGCTGTGGATGCCAGTGCCACCAAAGACTGGGATTGGTTTGAACGTAACCTGTGTAATTGGTGCCACAGGAATGACAAGAGGAGTTGAGGAGCCGAAGGAGTAGCGTTCCGTAAGGTTTTTTGCTATGGAAGCAAGGGTGGTACCACTGCGTGTTGCAGCTGTAGCGACAGGAGCAGGTGGAGTCCAGCCGGGTGGATGATATACCCCAACTGTCTGTACACTACCACCACGTCCAGACTGACCTCGAGGAGTACAGTTCTCTGGCGGAATAGCATCAGCGCCTTTGTCGTTAATGATGACATAGCCAGCAGTGTTGGTGAGACTAACATCTCCACCGGAGCCGCCATAGCCACAACCGGTAGAGTCACCGCCTCTCGCATTGATGAGTGTACCTTCGACTAATGCAATCGAGTAGGTCACATTGATAGTACCAGCATCTCCACCATTTTGTTCTGGGTCCCCTCCCATAGCGGAGATGTGACCAGTCGTTGAACTTGCCACTGTGATGTTGCCTCCAGCACCACCGTCAATTCCCTCTGCTCCGTCGGCACCGGCGGTGGTTGTTGTACCAGTGACGATAATGTTTTTAATGGAGAGATCGTATCCTCGAGCACCAACAGTTTTTCCTCGAGCATCAATGTCTCCGGTGAGGGTAAAGCCCATCCCATTGAGGGTGGTACTTGCAGTGATATTGCAGGTGCCGGTAACAGGAGCGGTGAAGAAATAGTACGGACGAGTGACTTCATCTAATGCAGTACTGCAATCAGTATCAACTGGTTGTGTGTTGTCATAGGTGAAGGAAACAGACTTCTCAGAGATGTTGTTGCCGGTGGTGCTCTTGAAAAAGATGGTGTGTGCAGTAGCCGCAGGACGTGGGATGTCGGAACCATTCAATGAACAATTGACACTGGTGTATACTCCCCCATCTATCTTGTACTGACAGGTAGCGTTGGTACCCCAAGAAATAACTGGTGCCCATTTGATGTTGGTACCGGTGGTTGGAGAGGTAATGGTGAGTATGGGAACTCCAGAAGAACCCCCGCTAAAGAGTGTGTTCCATGCAGTAAAGAGACCGTTGTTGAGAGCTTGGAAAGTGTTAGTTGCAAGATTGTAGATAGCTCCAGAGAGATCAACGCGCGCACCATTGAGGGCTTGAACGATCCAGTGCAGATTGTTGTGAGTGAAATCAGATATCACCGTGAATGTACCTGCGTCATACTGACGCGTGATGTAGCCGGTGACATCACCGGTGTTCTCTGTGCCCTCGTTTACGAAGACGGCGTTACCGTGGATAGTGCCGGAGTTGGAGGATGAAGCGTTGAAGGTAACATTAGCTGCATGGAGACTAATGGCATTTGAAGAGGTGCTCTCAAAGATTGCAGTGTTGGCAACAGCAGTGGTAGTAGTACCAGTGTTAGTAATATTTCCATAGACTGTGACGTCATCACCAGAGGAAGGAATGACTGTTGAATGTATTGTGAAAGCAGCATCCGTCCACCAGTTGTTAAGGTCATCCCATTTACCACTTACACCATGTCCTTCTGCAGTGTCATTGAAGTAGAGACCTGGGTAGCCGTGGTAGATAATCTGACCAGAGACCGTGCCTGCGATAGGGCGAGTGACGGGATAGTTTACATCTGCGTTGCCAGTGATAGTGCCAGTGTTGGTGGATGAGTGGTTTAAGGTAGCGTTGCCGGAGATAGTACCGGTATTACTACTAGTGTCATTGAAGACTGCATTACCTTTGGTGAGACCGGTGTTGGTACTGGAGGCGTTGAATATCCACAACGAGATAGGTTCACTGGAAGATGCAAAGAGACTTCCGAGGACGTAGCCGGTGCCGCCAAAAGCAGTGGTGTCGGGGAAAGTGACAGCACCACTGGTTGCAGTAAGAGTATTAAATGTAGCAGAGCCAGTGACTGTACCTGAAGTGAAGCCAAGATAGTTGGTACTTGAATCATTAAAGATGGCATTGCCATTCACTGTACCTACGTTGGTAGATGAAGCGTTGAAAGTAATGGGGCCGTTTATTGTGGCGGTGTTGGTGAGTTTGCCGGAAACAGGGTTACCTGTGTTGAGAGTACCGCTGTTGGTGACATTCCCGATGAAGTTCACGCTGTTTACAGCGACAGAGCCTCCAGCAGAGATGGTGGTGTTACCGAGAGAACTAGAACCGTCTCCAGTGAGTGGGCCTGTGACGGAGATAGTACCAGTGAGGTTGGAGGCATTGGTGACTGTGAGTGGGTTTGAGCCTGTAGTGGAGACTGCTCCAGTAACAGTAATATGTGAAAGAATGACGCCGTTGGTACCAGTAGTGATGTTACTGGTTAGTGTATTCCCTGCTCCCTCGAGAGTAATACCGGTGGATGTGATATTGGTTGTGGTAGCGGTGATATTTTCTGAAAGAGTGTAAACACCGTTTGTGCCACTGAGTGTAAGTGTATTAAAAGGAGAACTTCCGGCAGTGATGGTACTTGATGCTCCGGTGAAGGTGACCGTGCCGTTGTTGGATGTGAAGGTGCCACTGTTAGACCAGTTACCAGAGACATTGAGGTTGGTGGTACCGGAGAGTGCGAGGGTACCAGTAGCGATAGTGACGGAGCCGACGGTGGAGTTGTTGCCGGAGAGGGTTAAACGTGAGGTGGCAGAGTTTTGGATGAGGGCGGTGACGTTGGGACCGAGGACCGAGTAAATATTTACAGGAGAATTACTACCAGTACTTAAGTTAGTAACCATTCCTGTGTTATTTATAGATCCTCCAGTAAAATACAAACCACTACCGTATATGTTGGTATTATTAAAATTAAAATTATTATTACCTGTCACACCACCACTAAAACCAGTAGGATAACCGCCAATACCGCCAATAGTCAGAGTGCCACTAGTACCCCCCAACACAATTGGATTAGCAAATACAGTCGTCTGATCACCAACAGTTAAAGTTGCTCCAGCACTTCCACTAGTATCACCAAGCCTAATTATTCCAGTTCCAAAAGCATTTGCACTCGTCTTCCCAATTACCGTTCCTTTTAAAATCGTCAAACCACTTGAAAAAGTATTGTTACCAGAGAGGGTTAACGTAGAACTGGCGCTATTTTGGATCATGCCCGTGACACTAGAGCCAACAACAGCATTAATGACCACTTCTGTGTTTCCACTAGAGTTTGTAATGGTGCCACTGTTATTTATCAATCCTGTTGAAAATGTAATTCTACCACCCTGACCATCGTTACTATTTATCACAAGATTGTTGGCACCCGTAACACCGCCACTTAGTGACGGCCAAGATCCATTTCTAGTTTTTATAGATAACACACCAGTAGTACTTGAGGCCAAAATGATTGGATTAGAAATCGAAGCATGAGCTAACAGAGTCGCATTGTTATTACCGCCAGAACTATCACCAATTGTTATACTGCCATTTCCAAACGAATTTTCGCCATCAACTATCCCCGCTTTAATCGTCAGTCCTCCCGTAAATGACTTACTCCCTGAAAGTCTTAATTTATTCGCCCCCGTCTTTGTAAGTGCAAGCGCTCCCGAAATTGTCCCCATAAAACTTGCATCTGAAGTGTGAGCAAGTGTGAGTGTAGAGGTAGCACCGGAGTTGGTAAGAGTGCCGGTGCTTGTAGAGTTGTCGTTGATACTTGCAACTGTTTGATTGTAGCCTGCGAGATCAAAGGTACTACCAGTGCCATATACTTTGATGGTGGTACTTGCAGGAAGTGAATTATGCGCGCCGAGCTTGAGAGTGCCCGCGGTGATGGTGGTGAGACCAGTGTAGGTGTTGGCACCAGATAATATTAAGGGTGATGTGGCAGAATTTTGGATTATACCTATTACATTTGGACCAATAACCGAATTAATATATATATTACAAGTGGTGCAACTACCTAAAAAAGTAATTGTTCCGACATTGTTAATGATCCCATTAGAAAAAGTTACATTACGATTTGTTCTGCCCGACAGTATTGCAAGATTATTCGTACCAGTTACACCACCAGTAAAAAAAGAACTATCTCCACTAAATATAGTTAATAAACCTGTTGTAGTAGAAGCTAATAATATTGGATTGGCAATCGTGGTGTCGCGAGCATTTCCAAACAAAGTCGCATTATTGTTTCCCCCCACACTATCACCCAATATTATAACCCCAACACCGGAACCGCCAAACGCATTTTTTGAACTACCAACAACAGTTCCACTTTTAATAATTAATCCACCATAAAAACTATTATCACCGGTCAAATATAAAGTTGATGAAGCGGTATTCTCAATAACACTACTGACATTACTTCCAATATTGGAATTAAAATGTACTTCTGTACCAGTATTAGCAACTAAATTGGTAATTGTGCCGACATTGTTTACTATTCCTGTGGAAAAACTAACTGATCTGTTGGTTGTTATGTTATTTATTGTGAGATTGTTGTTACCGGTCAAACCTCCACTAAATATTGGTCTTGCACCACCACTGTTACCAATTGACAAAAGACCAGTAGTATTTGAAGCGAGAATAATTTGATTGGCAAAAATTAAATCTCCAACACCAGAACCCCCTAATAACGTCGCATCATTATTTCCCCCAGCACTATCTCCCAAGGTAATTGTCCCCGCTCCAAAAGCATTTGCACTTGTTTGACCGACAACCGTTCCTTTTTTTATTATAAGACCGGCGCCAGAAAAAGTGTTGTTGCCGGAAAGAGTGAGAGTTGAGCTTGTGCTGTTTTGAATTACGCCAGTAACATTAGGGCTGATTACAGAACTAATTACAACTCCCCCTGTACCTGCACTAGTATTAGTTATAGTGCCGTTGTTGTTAAGGGATAAACCAGATAGTGTTAGAGTGCCATTAGATGCACTGTTAATAACCAGATTGTTAACTCCAGTGACAACACCACTAATAGCCGAAGTATAGCCATTAGTTAAAAATAGACTTAACACACCAGTAACGTTGGAGGCTAATATTATTGGGTTGGCGAAAGTTCGACCATGCCCTAATGATAATGTTGCGTTATTGGTTCCCCCTGAACTGTCTCCCAAAGTAACACTACCAGCACCGTAAGCGGTGTTAAAAGTCGTACCAAGTACGGTACCTTTCGAAATATATAATCCGCTGGTATATGTATTGTTACCAGACAACGTCATGAGCGAAGTCGAACTATTCTGAATAACACTAGTCACATTAGTACCAATAATTGAGCTTATATCTAAACCACCAGTCCCAGTACTAACATTGCTAACTGTGCCAGTATTATTAAGTGCACTTGATTGTATGATAGTTGTACCTGCACTTATGTTATTGATTGTTACATTACCATTATTTACAATAGGAGCTCCAGAAAATGTTATCGAACTACCTGGTCCGTACACATTAATAATTACAAGATTATTATCACCTATTACACCTCCGCTAAATGTTTCGGGATTAGCGTTGTTAGTTATTGCGAGAGTGCCAGTTGTATTAGAAGCGAGAATAATTGGATTTGCAAATGTTAACGAGCTTGCACCCTGCAGAGTTGCATTATTATTTCCTCCAGCACTATCACCTATAGTTATACTGCCTAAACCAAAAACATTTGCGTTTGTTGTACCATTAACCCTTCCTGCCTTAATAACCAACCCACCTCCAAAAGTATTTGCGCCACTAAGTGTTACCGTACCACTCGCTGTTGTCGTGAGTCCATAAGAAGCACCGCCAATGATTCCACTTAGTGTAAGCGTTGTGCCTGTTGTATTTATATTGTAATTCGCACCCAAAACAATAGGAGTCGAAATTGTTCCGTTGCCGTAAATAGTATTCGCTGCACCAGAAAGCGTAATCGCACCAGTACCACTGAGAGTTCCATCGACTGTAAGGTCGCCGGTGTTTGTAAGTGCGTACGAAGCTGTAGCTAAAGTACTACCAGAACTGACAGTAACAGAAGCAACAGTCTGCGGAGCGCCGAGTGTAACTGTGTGACCGGTGAGGATTTCTACGGAGTCGCCTTCTTGCGGAGTGGTGCCATTGCAGTTGTTCCATGTAGATGCACTGCTCCATGAACCAGAGGCTTTGGATTGGCAAGAATAAATATTATAGGAATACAACATGGCTACATCAGCTTCAGTCAGAACACGATTATAGATACGGGCATCGTCAAGAATCCCATTCCAACTTTGATATCCATCTTCTCGAACACCGATGTTAAATGCAGTACCGAGATATGAATTAACTCCACCACTCCACACATTTGTTACTACTTTATCAATACCGTTTACATAAACACCTACAGTTGAACTACTAACAGTTACGACTAGATGTGTCCAAGTATTTGTGGGAAATAAACTACCCTCATTAGTTAGTGTCTGCTGATTTCCAGCAATCATTCTTTGAACACCGACACGTCCATCATACGAAAGTATATTAAATCCTTTATTATTATTTACTAATCCAGTCGAGAAAATAGACCTACTACCAGTATTCCCTCCTGTTGGTCTTGTCCACACAGACACGGTGAATGTAGAAAGATCGAGAGATGCTGAAGTCGAGGCAATAGATGCCCATTGAGTACTCCCATCCAAACTAATCCCTTGCCCAACGCGCCCCGCTGCATAAGTCGGAGAACCAACTGCCGTTCCGTTGTTTCCCAACCCACTGGAGTCAGCCACATTACCATCCATTTTCCAATATCCTACCAATCCAGTTGTAATATCTGCAGGATCAACTATGTAATCCACATCCACATCTCCAGTGATCTTTAGATCAAAAACATCAGTTGGAATTTCGAGGTTTGTAAGAAGTACTTTGTACATTCCCTCACGATCAATAAGAGGAAACGTCGCAACACGTACACCCTCTGTCTGATTCCCTTCTGCATCGGTGTAGACAGGATAGACTTGGATAGCAACAGGTTGATCCACCTCTGTGGGTTTGACGTAGAGTGTGATGTCCTTTGTGTCATTGAGTATCTTTTCAAAGGTAGCTCTGATGTATTGACCACTAGTGATGGATGTATAAATACCATCTCGTGTCTGTGTTTGTTCATAGATGTCAGCAAGAATGTTCTGGTCTGCATCTAATTGAAATGCTTTGGAAATGAAAATAATCTCAAAGATTTGTGTAGAGAGGTGTGGGACTGTCCATTCCAGTGTGTCTAAATAATTGTCATTGTTGGTGTCAGTCGCGTGAAAGGACATGGGTTGGTCACCATTGTTCTTCCAGTTAATGTGAATCTTGTTCTCTTCCCCTACTTTGAATATCTTGGGTATGGAAGTGGTCGCAATGATATTGGTGATGGGAGTGGAAGTACTTTCGTTTTCTGCAGAGAGGGTGACGAGTTTACCGGTGTCAGTTACTACTTCTTCTTGAATAATGACAACATCAGATACTATTACATCAGTGGATGTAGCCGTTTCGGGAGTAGACGTGCCAAAGATGGAGTCAACAACAGAAGAGACTGTGTCGATGATGGCATCAAAGAGTGAAGTGGAAGTAGCTGTGGTGGGAGTGGTAGAAGAAGTAGTGGTTGCAGCTACTTCTGTTGTGGTGGCGAGTGTTTCGTTGGTGGTAGGTTCTGTAGTAGTAGACACTGCTTCTTCTACAACCACAGGAGTCTCTGGAATAGTTGTGGTAGCTTCAACAAGAATAACCTCAGTATTTGTAACTGGAGTGGAGGAAGCAGCTTCATCATCTGCACGGGAGATTCCGTAGACGATACTGGTAACAATGACGATGACAGTGAGTATCTTTGCAAGCTCAATATACCAGGGTCTGCGCTTCATAATTACACGCTCTATGACAAAGACGCGTGGAGTGATTTTCTTGCGCAAATCAAGGATATTTTTCATCGAATGTGGGTATATTTTAGCATGGAATTAAACACTTTTGGATGTGGATAAGTCAGCCATTTTTATCATTGCGAGAAGTCTTCGACGAAGCAATCCAGAGTCTAAAAACTATGGGTCCTGGATTGCTTCGCAAGGCTCGCAAAGATGGAAAAAATACCTAAAAATATAAAACCTCTGTCATTGCGAGGGTGTAATCACCCGTGGCAATCCAGGTTTTTATAAAAAGTAGAGAGAGACTGGATTGCTTCGCCAAGCCTCGCAATGACAAAAAAAATTTCAGTAACAAAAACCTTTGTCTCTACCGCTCACGGGTAACTATAGTAAATGGTGCCTGAGAACGGCATCACTGCTGTAGTTGCGAGCGTGGCAGTCCAGATTCCTGGTTTGCTTCGGATGCACTCGCAAAGACTGAAAAACACACTGACAACAAACAACTATTTCCCCCTCTGTCATTACCGCTCGCGGGTATCAGGTGCTCTAGCTGCGAACAAAGTGAAGCAATCCAGTTTTTAATCTTAATTAATCCAATATATAATTTAACGATGGAAAACAAGACTCCTTGCGTATATATCCTAGCGAGCAAGAAAAATGGAACTCTCTATGTGGGTGTAACAAGTAATTTAATTAAAAGAATATATGAACATAAACATAACGTAGTAGAAGGTTTTACGCAAAAATATGGTGTGCATACACTTGTATATTATGAAGTTGGTGAATCAATGGAAGGAGTAATAGAACGAGAAAAACAGATAAAAGCGGGGTCTAGAAAGAAGAAAGTGGCTTTGATTGAAAGTGAAAATCTGGAATGGAGGGATTTGTGTGATGAATTGTTATAAGAAAGACTGGATTGCCGCGCTCCGCTCGCAATGACGGAAAAAAACTCTCTCCCTCTGTCACTGCGAGGGCCGCCCGAAGCAGTCCAGAGTCTAAAAATACAAAAGGGTCCTGGATTGCTTCGCAAGGCTCGCAAAGACGAAAGACCCGCGCTGTAGGCGCGGGTCTTTCGTCCCTTATACTTATAACTAGAGCACCTGATACCCGGGAGCGGTACTAAATACTTATACTTCTTACTACCTATTCATCGGCATCACAAGATACATAAAGCTTGGATCGGATATACCTTTGATAATAAGAGGTCGATTTGATCCATTAAAATGTAGAGAGACACTGTCTGAATTAATTGATTGAAAACAATCAACAATATATTTAAAATTGAAATTAACCGCTAAGTCCTCCCCTGTTACTGTACCCTGCAGAGCATGGGCGTGTTCTCCCACATCAGCATTTTTTGTAGAAACCTCAAAAAGTTTTTTAGAGGGTTCAACTTTAAAATTTACCTGATTAAATGTATCAGAAAAAATATGAGCAAGCTTAAGAGAGTTAAGTAAATCTTGTTTTAATACGATAACCTCCGTTTTAAATTCTTTTGGAATAATTTGTTTATAGTCAGGAAATACTCCATCTATAACCCGAGATACCATATATATCGATGCATACGAGAAAGCAATCTGGTTTTTATCCAGATATACCTCTATATCCTCATCAATTCCATCAAAAGCCTTTATAATCTCCTGGACGTTCTTAAATGGTATGAGTGTATGATTAAAATCACTTACATGTTTCATTTTTAACCTCTTTTCTGCCAATCGGAATGAATCTGTAGCCACAAACACCATATGTTCCTCATCTGTATAAATAAACACGCTTGAAAGCTCTGGTTTGATAGTTGATGTACTAGAACTATACCAAACAGATTTCAAACCTTTTATAAAATCAGCTGCATTAAGAACTATTTTTTTATCCTTTTCAATAATTGGAATTGTTGGAAAATCTTCAAATGGAAGAGTTTTTATTTTAGTTGAATTTTTTACTGTTGAAACTAGAAGTGTATTATCAACAAGTTCTAAGGTAACATTTTTATCACCCTGTAAATTTGAGAGAAAGTTGTTGAGAATAGCTCCAGATACGGCAACCACACCCTCACTCTCTACTTTTACCGGTATTTCAATCTCAATACCCACATCAAGATTAGTTGCTTTTATAACAAGAGTGTTTTTCTTTGCTTCTAAATATAAACAACTAAGAACTGGAAGTGTAAGATTCTTCCCCGTTACCTTTTCCGCTTTCCCCACTGCAAAGGCGAGTTTCTCCTGTAGACATTCTATTTTCATTTTTTTAATTAATTAAGAGAATAAATGCATATTAGTGGTGTGGATAAGGGGATAACTTCAGATTAGTGTTATGTGTAGTCATTTTAGTCTGTGGATAGCTTGTGTAAAAGGTGTATATTCAGGTATGAGGTGGGGATTAAGTTTTGAGGTTCTAATTCTTATCAACAGTTTTTGTAGAAAAATATTTTTTCTCACCATCTTACTCAGTACTTATCCACAATCTTTTGCACACCTTCTTCATAGTTTATGTCATTAATGCTCGGATCTGATTTAATTCTTGAACGAGTGATGAGTCAGACTTGAGATCATTTTTTACTTTTTCACAGGAATGAATAACTGTTGTGTGATCGCGCCCTCCCAATTTCTCCCCTATTGAAGGATATGAGATGTTAAAATCTTCTCTTAAAATATACATGGTGAGTTGGCGAGGCTTCACAATTTCCTTTCTGCGGGTTTTTTCATAGATTGAAGACTCATCAATACTATAAAATTCAGAGATTATTCGTATAACCTCTTTTGGAGAAAGAAGTTTCTTCGGTTTTATGTTGTTTTTGATGTGGTTTTTAACATCCAGAATAGTTAATTCTCTCCCCTTTAGCTGTGCTTGGCAGATGAGATTGTTAATTATACCTTCCATCTCTCTAATGGAACCACTGATTGATGCGGCGATATGATCAACTACCTCGTTTGTCATTGTGTGGCCTATTTGACGCAGTTTTGAGCGAATAATGGCCGCTCTAGACTCGTGATCTGGTTGAGGAATATCAACAATCATTCCCGCTGCAAAGCGTGATTTGAGACGATCTTCAAGATTGGGAATAAAGTTGGGGTGGATATCAGAAGAGAAAACAATCTGCTTGTTGTTTTCGTAGAGAGTATTAAATAAATGGAACAATTCTTCCTGACTTTTTTCTTTATTAGTCAAAAATTGAATATCATCCATAAGAAGAACATCATATTTGCGATATTTTTCTTTGAATTGGTTTACTTTGTTTGCCTGGACGGAGTTTATATAGTCAACGGCAAATTTTTCTGAAGTGACATAAAATACTTTCTTCCCTGGGAAGTTTGTTTTGATATAGTTCCCTACTGCCTGGATGAGGTGAGTTTTACCGATACCTGTTGGGCCGTAGATAAAGAATGGATTGTACACAATACCAGGCTTCTTTATGACAGCTTGAGCGGCAGCATGTGCAAGTTCATTGAAAGGACCAACAACAAAAGAATCAAAGGTGTATTTTGGATTAAGATTGTCGTCTTTATTAATATAGAACTCATTCAGAGGAAGTTCATTTGCGGGCTGAAAAAAAGTCATTTTCTGGCCGTCTTCCTTCTTCTTTTCTTGATCCTTTGAAGAGGAGATTAAGAATTCTAGAGAGCGAATGGCGTCTGTTGTACCACGAAGGGCCTTCAATATTGAGCCGTGGTATTTATTGAGGAGCCAATCACGGACAAATGCGTTAGGGACGCCGAGATATATGACCCCATCTTCCATCTTAACAATGTAGGTATCTTTGAACCATGTATTGAAGTTCGCTTTTGAGACAGCCATTTCCATTTCCGCCAATACACTCTCCCAAATCTTTTTGAAGTCCATAATATGGTTGCACAATTATTAGTAATTTGTATCCCCTATTATATATGTTCCTGCCAACTTCGGAACTTGTAAAAAAGTTATAAACATGTTTATAAGGTGTGGATAACCTGTTCAGAGTGTAGCTAGAGCTTGTTTAAAATTTAATGTCTAGTCTGCTTCCCTGCTTTTGAGAAGAATATATAAAGTTTGTGGTGAGAGGTTAGTAATGTGTAAGAAAAGTGGGGACAAAAATAAACAGTAACTAGGGTGTTGGATATTTTTACTAAACCGGATGTTTTGCGTGTTATTTGCCTAGCCTATTGATTTTTTTAGAAAATAGGATATACTTTCCCCATTATGTCGCAAACATACCAACCGAAAAAGAAAAAGCGAGCAAAGTCTCATGGATTCTTGGCACGCAGTAAAACATCATATGGAAAGAGAGTTCTTCAGCGCCGTCGCCGAAGAGGACGTGCAAAGATTGTAACTGTCTAGCTTTAAGGATACTATTAAACAACAATATCTAGGATATTGTTGTTTTGTATATTGAAGCCTGAGTTTCCCTTTTGTTGTCATTGCGAGGGTGTAATCACCCGTGGCAATCCAGAAAAATAAGTAGATCCTGGATTGCTTCGTCGAAGACTTCTCGCAAAGACGGAGTTGAGAGGATGAAGTTGGGGTATTTAATTATATGTTACCTAAAAAAGAACGAATTAAACGAGAAGAAATGGAAAGTATTTTAGCTAAGGGTGCCCTCAAGCACTCTCGCCTCTTCTCTGTTCGTGTTATGAAGAAAGATGTACTACTGTCAAAATATTCTTTTGTTGTTTCAAAAAAAGTTGCTAAACTTGCAGTAGAAAGAAACCTTTTACGTCGTCGCGGGTATTCTATTATAAAAGAACTACAATCACGTATTGTTCCTGGCTTCAATATTGTATTTTTTTATAAAAAGGGTGTTGAAGGCGCATCGTTTGTAGAATTAAAGAAAGAAATTGAGAATTTTTTGAAAATAAACAAGCTAATATCTCTCTAGATATAGGGTGTGTGAATATTTCCCCAGAAGGAAATATTGGTGTAGAATGGGGCTATGTTCAACACATTTTTCTTCAAACCCCTTTATAATGGCCTTATTTTCTTAATGGATAATCTTCCATTCCTTGATGCGGGCTGGGCGGTGGTTCTTTTTACTATTATTGTGAAATTGGTTCTCTTCCCTCTTACTCGATCGTCCGTTATTACTCAGCTTAAAATGAAGAAATATGGTGGAGAGCTTGAGGAGCTAAAGAAAAAGTATACCAACAAACAAGAGCTTGCCCTCAAGACGATGCAGTTTTATAAGGAAAAGAACATTCGTCCTTTTTCAAGTTTTTTTCTTATATTAATTCAGTTTCCAATAATTATTGCGTTGTTTTTGGTGTTTAAAAATGGTTTTCCTATTGTGAATGGAGAACAGTTGTATTCTTTTGTTCATATTCCCGCCCTTGTTAACCCACTATTTCTTGGTTTAATACATGTTTCAAGTAAGAGTTGGATACTCGCGCTTCTTGCTGCAGTCACCTATTTCTTCCAGGTGAAGTTTTCTATGCCTGTTACCCCAAAAAAAGAAGGTGCAACACGTACGTTCCAGGACGATTTTGCTCGTAGCATGCAAATACAAATGAAATACATGATGCCGTTTATCATCTTTTTCATTGCCTATAGTGCTTCTGCAGCAGTTGCATTATATTGGGCAACGAGTAACCTATTCACTATAGGTCAAGAATTGGTAATCCGTAGGAAGTTTACAAAAGAAAATCAAGATAATGTAAAAAAATAGGCCATGAATAACGAACTTATTATTTCAATCATAAAGGAAATGCTGGATAAAATGTCCATTGCGTATGAATCCATTGAGGTTTCGGAGGATGCACGTATGGGGCCACGTTTCGTTATTAAAACAAGAGAGTCGGGCATTTTAATTGGTCCCCAGGGAGAATACCTTAGTGCTCTCTCGTATATCATAAAGAAAATGATTGGTAAGAAGATTAACCAAGAGAAAATTGATATTCTTATCGATATAAATGATTATCAAGAACAGCAGTTAAAAAACATTAGAGAAAAGGCGGTGATGTATGCAGAGCGAGCTAAATCGTTTAAGACGAACGTGGAAATGGATCCGATGTCCGCGTATGAAAGAATGGTTGTACATACTGCTCTTGAAGGAATAAAAAATATAACAACAGAATCAACTGGAGAAGGACGAACACGAAAAGTCGTCATCAAGTATGTGAAGTCGGCAGAAGAAGAGTTTTAGGAATAGCTGTTGGCCTCTGGCCAGTAGCCATTAGCAAGAAAGAAAACAACCGGCGCCTCTTGGGTGCCGGTTGTTTTGCTATAGGCCAGTGGCTAAAGGCTAAATTGCCTGTGCCCTCTTCAAATCTATCCCCCACAGCGTGAGATCTTTCTTGTTTGTGAAGAGGAGGTAATCTTTTTTGTCGCTTAGTATTAGGTTGATGACATCAATTTCTTGCCCACCAGGAAGCTTTGTAAGATCTGCAATAAGACTTGTTGTTCCCGTTGATGCGTTTATTCGCATGAGATCATCCGTAAAGGAGGCTGTTCCCTGGTACCATGCATCTGGGTAAATTGCACTTGGAATTTCCTTAGGTATTGCACAAACGAGAGATGTACTTGTTTCCCAAACACATTTTTCGGAGAGTGTTGGTTTTGAAATGGATGTTTGTTTGTTTATTTTAGGATCAAACACAGAGAAGAGGACGCCTCTATCCTTACTTTCTGAATATGCAATGGTGAGAGGTGTTGAGGGGCTTGCAAGAGTCGTTAAACCTTTTTTTCCGTCTACTATTTTTTTCTGTACCCCAGTTGTTGGGTTGATGGTATAGGCATAACCGTTCTCAAACGCGGAGGCTTTCATGGTTAGAACGATGATCGAGTCCTGTGTCCATTGTGCGAGCCATTCTCTCAATGGCGATACAAATATTTGAGTTTTGGCGTTTGTTTTTAGTGAAGTCACTAGCCCAATCGTTCCATCTGCGCTTGTAGAAAGATTAAAATATGATGTTTTGTTTGGTGAAACGACTATTTGTGGAATGTTTGTGGGAAGAAAAGATCCTGTGAAAGTTCGAAGCGGAATAATTCCTGTATCCTCGCTCGAAGTCTTGTTTTTGGGCAGTGAACCAATCACCCCAAGGAAACTTCTAATGGTTTCGTTGTCTGTGTCCAAGAATCTCGCGATGACGGTATTGTCGTTTATCCAAACAGTTTCTTGAATTTTTGGAATAGTTGCATTCGTAATCTTTGTATTTGCGGATGCGTCTATGGCTGTTTCGTATATATGTCCTGTCCCGCGATCAATATATCTAATCGTTGTGGTTGATTTCGGGGAGTTTATAAGAGTTGCGCCTCCAATGGGAGTAAGTGTGATGTGTCTTAATATGGGTATTTCAAGCGGCGTTAATTCAGGTTCGTCTGGTCTTGTCTGAGTTGTTGTTGGCGTTGAGGGGGTGGTAACTTCCGTTCCAAAAGGGAAAAATTGTTGCAGGGAGGTGCCGATGCTACTTATCCCCTGTTTGTTGTCATATGTAAAAAAAGAATAGATTGTAAAAGCGAGAATTACTACAAGGATGAAGATAATAATAAAGTAGAAGGTTTTTTTCATAAGTTGCAGTTATTGTTTTATGCTAGGCTAGTTGCTTAGTGGCAGATATTCTCCGGTTTCTGGATCAACCTGTAATTTTTCCTCAGAATTAGAGTCGGTATTGCCTTGTGAAGTTGGCAGTGGTGTTGGGGCACTTGTTCCAGAGGCTGTTGCGGCTGAAGTATCTTGTGCTGGATTAATCGGTGTTGTTGGAGCCCCTACAGGTTCTGAAGTAGTATTTTGGGGTTCTGTTGGCTCGTCATAACTAAAGAATTTTAAACTTAACAAGTCGGGGTTGATTGTGCTGAGAATGAGCCATGAAAAAATTGCGAGCGCAAGTCCTGTTAACGCTCTTTTAATTGTTTCTTTTCCTTTTTGGTGGCCTAAGATTGAATCTGTTGTTGAATATTGTGCTCCTCCTATTATTATATAGATCACAGCGAGGACACCCGCCGCACCAATTCCAAGTTTAAATAGGAAGTTTACGTACGTCGATAGGTCGTTTTTGGTTGCCAACTCTGTGCTCAGATTCCCTATCGGGGCAAGGATTTGGTAATCTAGTGCCAACACGGCTATTGGAGCGGTGATCGTAAAGAAAGAAATAAGAAAGGCAGAAATGATTTTAAAATGTTTCATTTTGAGTTTTGTTATAGGTTAGTGTAATGGCATTATTTATTGATTGAAATATTTTATCTGTATTTACGACAGATATATTAATAAAAGAAGATCCAGATGCTCCGGTTGGTTTGCGCACGGTAATTATAGAGGGGTTCTTTTGTTGTGGGATTGAGATGTTGTTCATCCTCCAGTTATATTGAAGCTGTGAGTCGTCTCGTGTTAAAGCGCTAAAAAAGAGTGGTATGGCGAGAATTGATAACTCGTCACTTTCCAATACTGTACTTTTCATAAGCGCTTTATTGAATAGTGGTCCGTACAATGGGTTGTTTTCATATAGTAGAAGGGTGGAATCTTGGGGTGTGATGGTGATTGTTTTATTTGCAACCATTGTTTTCTCAAGATTGGTCACCTTTACCTCAACTTCCGTGGAGCGAGTAATGATTGACTGAGTGAGATTGATTTTATTTTTTCCATAACCAGAAAGATTCCCTTGTATATCGCCATTCTTACTCCATGTGTACAAAAGTTTGTCTGCCGGAATTACTGTTCCGGTGCCTGTAATAAAGTTTGGAATTGCAGTTACCGTCATGTCTCCTTCCATTGGGAGAAGCGCTTTGCCTTTGTAAAAAGGTGGGACATACGCGTTGGTTTGCCAGACAATATCAACTTCTTGCGGAATAAAAGTCACACTTTTATTTATAAGTGCACCTTCAAAAGTTGTTATGTCTGCGGAAATAACCGTTTTTGTCCCAGCTCCGCCCATTGTTACTGTAAGAACTTTTTCACCAATTCCCCTTTTTGCCACTTTCCCATTAACGGTCCACACTATGGTTGCGCGGTTTATATCTGTGTTATAACTCGTCGCCGTTAGAGAGATTGATTCATGTGCGCGCGGGTTTTCTGGTAGCACGGTCAAGAAAACTGTGCGTTCAATGACAGTATTCCAGAGCGCTGACACATCGGTCGCGTCGGTTGTTTGGGCTCGGGTTGTTGCACAAGAAAAAAAGAGCCCAAAGAGTATCGTTCCAACGAGAAGGGTGCGTTTCATATTATATAAGTATACTATATTTTGTTTGTAAACATAAAGAGGTCTGTTTATAACCTAATAGCAAAATATGTATTTTTTAGGCTGCTTTTTTATCTCTGTCGTATGCTGTACGAGGCGACGTGGCTGTTTCAATAGATCGGTTATCAGTGTCTCCGATAGAAGTGCCCAAGTTCTTATTTCTTACTGGCGTGCTTTCCCCCGTATCTTCTGAATCTTGAATTGTTCTTTGCTCTCCCCAATTTTGAAACTTTTCCGTTAACTCGTGCTGCCTCTGTTGTTCTTCGAGTTGTTCCTGCTCTATCCGGTCTTGGAACTCTTGCTCTTGTTGTCGATGAGCAATAAGTCGCTGTCGATACTCCATTCCCTGTTTTTTCATTTGCACCGCATACATATTTTCTTGTTCTTCGTTGTAGGCTTTGTCATCTTTTCTGACTTTGCGTGCGGCAAAATATACCTGAAGAGTAAGGCCTGGAAGTATTTCACCCACCACTGGTATTGCCTCCAATATCCACATGCTGACCTTTTTTGTGATGTCGATTGCATTGGGCTCGATATATTTTGCACCCTTTATTTTAAACCATGCCCAAAAATGGAAAGGAGCGACTATTGCAGTAGCAATATTAACAAAAGGTATTAATCCAAGAAGATCATACACGAACCCTATACTCACCATAACGTACATGGTTGTTTTTGATATTCTATCCCGTGGTTCTGGTGCTGCCATGGTTGTGAGGATTAAACTGCGAGCAGACTTTTAAGATGCTTGTCCCGGATTTTCACGCTCAAATTCATCCTTTGCTTTTTTGATTGCAAGAATTTGTGAAGGATCCGATGTAATAATCAGGTCCTCTGCGGGTGCAGCAATAACTTTAATTGCAACATGTTTGAGACCTGCGAAAAATATACCCTCCCCCACTCCCGATTCAAGTAAGAGGTATTTTTCTTCATCGGTAAGATTGAAAACTTGTTGTAGGTGGTCCACAGATGATGGAGATTGTTTTAGGAGAACTTGGATTGAGGAGTTGGTTATAATCGGTTGTCCATAGGGTGATTTCATAAAGTCGTCCACGTCTTGGGTTATTGTTGCTACGCCAAGAAAGTACTTTCGTCCCCGCTTGACGAGTCCTAATAGGAAAGATGCAGTGTCTTCTGATCTCATCATCCACCAGGCCTCATCAATAACAAGAAGACGTTTCTTCATGACTTTTCTAACCATATTCCATATATAGTGGGTGACGATATACATTGCCACCGGCTTCAATTCATCTTCCATGTCACGCAACGAGAAGACGATGAGTTGTTTGTTCATGTCCACGTTTGTCGCTTTGTTGAGGAACCCCGCCCATGTACCACGAGTATATTTACTCAGGCGTTGTGCGAGTGATTCCCCTCCCTCCATTCCTGAGAGCACAAGCTCAAAGTCTGACATGAGTGGTGGTTCAATATTTCTGAAATCAGATTCAGCAGTAATATCTTTCAGTGCGTATGTTTCTGAAATAGCACGATCAATCACCGCATCTTCTTCGGGAGTTAGTCCTCCGAGCATAATACGGAAAAGACCAACAAGATTGATAATGTTAGAACGTAAAACTGCAGATGGCGCCTCGTCCTCTCGAGGAATAGGAAGGTCAAAAGGGTTGATGTGGTTTTCCGAGGTAAGTGAAATGTTGAAGTATCGCCCACCAACCGCTTCTGCGAGGTATTCATACTCTCGTTCAGGGTCAATAATAATGACCTCCGTTTCAAACATGAGCGTGCGAAGGATTTCTAGCTTTGTACAGTAGGATTTTCCAGAACCAGATTTTGCAAAAGTAATGGAATTGTAGTTTTCCATTGAAAATCTATCAAAGAGGATGAGTGACGAGTTGTGTCTATTTACTCCATATAAGATGCCTTTTGAATCGGTGAGGTCAAATGATGTAAAGGGGAAAATACTGGAGAGTGGAGAAGAATTGAGCTTGGAGTGCACGTTTAATAGGTCGTTACATGTGGGGAGTGTGCTCTCAAAACCCTGCTGCTGTTGGAAAAGTGCAGGTTTTATGTAAACCATCTTTGCTTCAAGAATTGATTTTATTTCAGATTCAATCTTGTTTAATTCTTCCGTTGTGTTGGCATAGATGGACATATAGAGTCCAACATCAAACATCTTCTCTTGAGCCTGCATTAGGCTATCGCGCAACCCTTCCAAGTCTTGATATGCAGTATCAAGCATCGGATCGCGAACCATACCCTTCTCTTCCTTCATGCTGATCTGACTTTGAATTTCAGCAACCTTTTTCTGGAATTTGCGGAGTACAACTGACGTGTCCATGGGGTGAACAAAAAGAGAAATATCAAAAATATGTTCGAGGTCAATGATTGGACGGAACCATTCTTCTGTAAGAAAGCGAGGGTATGAAATAACAAAAAAAGTACGAACAAGCTTTTCTCCAAGTGTAATTTCCCGGGGTCCGATTTTCAATGCACCAGGTGCAATAATATCCCCAAACTCAAGCGTGTTGGATTTGTAAATTTCCTGCGGGATAACAGACGTAGGTACTGTCTGCCCTCCTATGGTTTCTTTCTTTTTTAAAAAATCAAATAATCCCATAATATATTCTTTATCTATGAAACCGTGCAGTTAATTTTACTATTCTTTTTTATAAACTACTAACTTCTTATTGCATTTTTATTTGCTTCTCCGTATCCCCCGGATTAAATAACCCGTAGAAAAGTTCAGTAACTTCCTTTGTGCCAAGCTGTACTGAGCGGATACCACACGCAGACAGGCCTCCCATAACGACGGCGACGCGTTGCTCTAGTTGAGCAACGGTTTCCTCGAAAGAAGCTTTTTCCACACTCGCGCTTTTTTTGCCACTAAACATAGAAAATGTGCTTCCAGCTTGTTTGGTCATTGCTTGGGCATACGGGACAACAAGGAAGAAACTTTTTACCATGATGTTATGTTCATCTGTAAATTTTTTGACGAAATCGATATATTCTTGAATCTGTATTTTAAGTAGGTCAATAGTTTGTTCTTTGTAGCGCTTTTCTAAAAGTGCTGCATATGGCCCGACATCAAGTCTGCGTGATTGGACAATAATCTGTACGGTAAAATCCAGAGAATTGAGAAAATTCTGGAACTGCATGAGAATTGATTGTTTTTCTTCTTGTGATTTGAGGGAGAAGTTTACCGAAGAAGCCATGATGATTCCACGCATGGACCCATCTTTCATAATTGCAATACCGTCACGCACTTCTTGTATTGAGACAAATTTTTGTGTTGCTTGGGCTGTGGATGACATAAGTGTTGTTATTTTTTTGGTTGAAGACGTTCTATATCTCTTTGCATTGTCTGGATTTCGTTTGGAAGTCTGCTGTCTTCAGTGTCTGTGTCATCCGGATTGATTGGATTTTGATTTCCTTGGACACTGAGAGTCCAAGAAAGGTCCTTGAGATTGCTTGCTGAAGTTTTTGGCACATAGAGTAGTGACTCTTCTTCCATATCGTCCCCTTTCTGGGTGACTATGGGATTATTTTCGTCCTTTCTCCATACATAGAGTTTACTTTTTAGCATATAGAGAAGCCATGCTTCTGCAATGACGATGAAGGGTTGCTTGTTCATACGGTAGAACGCGAGCAAGAGAGAAAAAATAGCGACAGGTATTCCGATGAGGAGAGCAAAAAAGAATGGAAGGAAAACCCACAGCGTAACACAGATGCCGGCTCCCCCAGCGACGTAAATAAACTGCTTGAGCGTGAGCGGTCCAAATATTTTATCTTCAACTTCAATGAATTGAGGAACTTGAAAACGCATAGAAATATTATAGCATAAAAAAAGATTCAAGATTCAAGGAAACTAACACTCTGTCATTGCGAGGAGGTTTCCGTCGTGGCAATCCATAATTCTGGACTGCTTCGGAAGACCTCGCAGAGACAGACAAAAAGAAATTAAAGACCGAAAGCCGCGACTCTGTGGGTCGCGGCTTTTTGTAGTAAGTCTATTCTATCTCTTCCCTGTACGGATCCTTATCATACTTCTTTACTTCTGGTTTCTGTGAAGATTGTGTTGGCGTTGTGTTGCTTGAAGTGCTTGGGATTGTAACAGTTCCTGAGAGTTTGTTGGATAGAAAGTCCTCTGCAGGGGCTATTTTTTTAACCGGGGACTCCCTTGTTGGAATGGGATTTTCTATAGAGCTTATTAGATCATCCTTACTTTCCTTAATTTGATCATCGTTGATGTTTTCACTCTCCTCCTCTTTTTCATATTCTACACCGGCATTTTCATCGGGGGTTTTTAGTGTTTGCACAGCTGGATTTTCATCTATTGCTTCAGGACTCTCTTCCTCAGCAATCTGTTTTTCAAAGCTTGCGAGTATGGCAAAGACGTTTTCGGGAATATTTTTTATAATTCTGTCACAAATAACATCTGTCACCTCCACAGGAATACCGGCATTTTGTAGGTTTTCGTGTAGGTCTGATATTTTTTGCACTCCCACCATAACAAGCATTATTTCAGTGTGAGTTTTTTCTTGTGCTTGTTCGTCCAGTTTCATTTCTACGACTACCCTACTGTATACATCCCAAAAAGGCGAATCTTCTTTTACAAGATTTTGTATTTCCTGTGGGCACTGTGTTAATAATTCTTGAAATTTATTCATTTTCCTTTTTATTTATAGCTTCCTTGAGAGCATCTCGATGTTCTTTTGACAATTTGTCTACAAAAGTGTTGCGGTCATTTTCATTCTCGCCAACTCTCGTTGCCACACTTTCAACTGAACCGGCTTTTTTCTCTCTTTCCCTAGCGGCTACTCCTCGCATTTCTTTTACGTAATCATTTCTTCGGGTTCGTCTTTCAGTTGACCCTGTTATGTATCCAGGAACTTGGTCAATACCTACCGCCCTTGTGACATTGTTATCAATTAATGTAGTAGCACCTTTTTTGAAGGTTGGAAGATGTCTGTTTACGGCACGGCCAATCATTCCAGGTTCTGCGTTTTCTATCCTATCAGCAACACCATTTTTATACGCAGTTGCATAACTTTTTGCGTCGGTTGGCAATGTCTGTTTTATTCCGTACTTATCCGTGATTTGTCCACTCGCGTCGTCTTTACTATATCCGAGTGCCTTTAGTATTGCTCCCTCCCTTTCTTCTGCAAGTTCTTTCTGTTCAGTTATAACTTTTTCCAGCTCAGCGGTTGCATTTTTTGCATCTTTATCAAAATCTATTTTTCGTGTTTTTAATGTGGCGATTGAAGTTTTTAGTGCTTCTGTTTGTTGTTGGACTTTTTCATGCTCTTTGGTCTTTATAGTTTCTATTGTTTTTTGGACGTTAGTCCTCTTTGCTGCTATTTCCTGCTCTTTTTGTTTTATCTCAGGAGCATTCATGGCTGCTAGAGGGCTGCCTTTCATTTCTAATAACTCTTTTTCATTTTTTTCAATTTCTTCTTGTTCTTTTTGGGTCGCTTTTTTTGCTTTATTTTCTATTTCGGTGTTTATGCTTGCAAGTTCCCCTTCTTTGGTTGAGATGGCAGCGTTGTTGTCTTTTGCTTCTCCAATTAAATTATTGTATCTTTTTTCGTCCTCTTTCAATTCCTTATTTCGTGGGTTTTTTGATGAGAATCTATCGTACTCTTTTTCTTTAGATTTTTGTGTTGCCTCTGCATAATTCTTGTATCTTTCTGTGCGTGCTTTTCCTTCCTTCTTTCTATCGTCTGCAATAGAAGAACCGGCAATCTTTATTTTTGAAAGCTTCCCAAAAGAAGCATTGTTTAATTTACTGCCTACCCAGGTATTGCCGAACCTAGATTTGCTAAGGCGGTCGCTCATTGCAGCAATAGGACGTAAAGGTGCTTTTAGTAGACCTCCCTTCATGCTGTTCATCCAACCCTCCATTACTTTTGATCCTACCGCTCCAAATTGGACAGCAACGATGAGTGCCATTGCCATGAGAATGATAATAAAGACGAAATTAATCATGATACCCAAACCGCTTATGTTTTGAAAAGCTGAAACAAAACCACCTTCGGTTGTTTCGGACATGCTAGCTGCGGTTTTCATTGCTATATACATCATAAACATATATGCAGGCGCAAAAAGAAGATTACTTTTGAGCTTTTCCCACCATTCTTTTTTCAGGTCTCTTTTTAAAAGCATCTTTAATTCATCAGGAGCAAAGGCAATCGGTGAAGTCATAAGAAGAAATATTAATATAATCGCTCGAATTAACAATAGTATTGCTGCAGCAATAAGAATAAAGGCAGTTAAGAGCATAAATATTGATGCCATCAGTACAACCTCCACGAATTTAAACGTAGATAAATTTGACATTCCCATTTTGTCGCCAGCCGCGGTAAGAGAATCGCTTGGTTCTGTCTGATAAAATGTCGCGAGTTTAAGATTGTTTAAGATGGTTGAAGAAATATCCGAGTTTCTAACCGTGCCGTCACTGTTTTTTGTTGTAATAACCTGTTCATATATTTTTATGGTAAAAATATTAGAAACATCAATGAGGGCTTTTGTAATGAACATACTGAAGTTTATAAACAATGCTGAAATGATGACGTTTTTGATTGTTTTTTCGTAGTTCACCCCTTCCAGATTGAGTATGGTGCCGATTGCTGTATAGAGAAGTATAAAAATATAGGTAATATTAATAAGATCTCTGAAAGTCTTCCAGATAGTATTGATTGAAGAGATAAAGGGGGGACCACCTGCTCCAGTTGTACTGTTTTGAACTAAAAAATCTCTGAAATTTAGAATAGAATAATTTAAGGTAAGTTCAAAAAATTTAGATACAAGCCATAATATCCAGGCAACTAAAGTCAATATCACGTTTCCAGTCAATTTCACAACCGTATCAAAACAGTTGGGTATATTAAAACCACCAGTCCAGCTGAAGCAGGCACTGGCTACCTGTTCTTCCTCTTCCATTTCCGCCATATCCGCCTCCGCTTGTGCTGCATCTTCACGACCCCAATCTTCTAGCTGTGTTTCATAGGCACTTCTTTGCTCAGGTGTTAGGGAGCTCACTTCTTCTGAGGTTTTGTAGGTTCTTTCTTCGGCATTTACTGGCGTTACATAAAAAATACCAATACTTAACAAGCTTATGGCCATAAGACTGCTAAGAAGTAATTTTTTTGTGTATTTTTTAAACATATTTATTTAATCATTCTTCCTTTCTTTGATTCTGGTTGAACCGCTGCATGTCCATAACTAAAAACTTTTTTATCGTGATGTAGAAGATGCTACTATATCTTCAATGAATGATTCTCTATCGAGCGATGCTGTGGAAGACGCCGTGCTTGAAGCGGTGGCTGGTATGAAGTACTCACACTTTCGTGTTTCGGTACACGAAGTTCTTCGGGTTACATTTATCCAGGTAGTTTCCACCGTAAGACCCGTTGTATCGTTCAGACATGCTGTAGCAGATGTAGGCTTGATTCCGGAGCAAGAGAAGGTTGTTAGATTGGCTCGCACTTTTTCCATTTCTGAATTTGAATCAGACCCTGAAGACCCAGATACCCCCTTCTGGATGATGCTAGTAACGAGGTATCGAGCAAGAGCAGCGACCACCTTATCTACCTCATCCGCCATGCCGAGTTCGTCAAAGTTTGTTTTCATAGAACCGGAAAGTGAGTCGGAGATAGTTTTGCCGGGGGTTCTAATTTTGCCATCTGGGCCCTGGAGAGATTTGAAGCCATTACCCCAATCAAGAACTGCTTTTTTTGTGCCAGTTTTAGTTTGAATCTGGAAAGCTAACTCACTTTCTGCCATCATCTCCGCGCCGTAACGATTATTTTGGGGTTTTTGAGTCATGTCGTACCACTCATCCCACGTAAGGCTTGCATTTACTCCAATAGAGGCGTTATTAATGGCATTTTCAATATTTCTTCCTACTTCAGTGAGAGTACAACGTGCTTCTCGGGCATATTTTGCGGTATATTTTAATGCAAGACTAAGCTGGATGTTGACTCTGAATGGTTCACACAAAAAACCCAATCCTAACTGGTCTTTGATGAATGTTCCCGCTATCTGATCGGCGGTGTTGGTCATGAACCCTTCAAAATCTGTGACGAATGCTGGTCCCCCTTCGAAACCACTGTTAATCCAATTCACAAGACTATCGGTAAGAGCCCCAAGGGCTACCTTTGCCATCATGGTACAGACGCCGTCAGTTTTTGTTTCTTTTTTTACAAGCTCTTTGAGGGTGTTATGTGTGAGGGTCATTTTTCCATACACTTCTGAATCGAAAACAGGGACTTTGTTTGCTCCTGAAACAGCCCCAGTAGCTTGGGAGGTGACTGCGTCTTCTACTGCCTCTTCAGCTGAAGCTCCAAAGTCGCAAATTGAGGACATGCTAAATGCATGCACTTTTGGCACTGTTGGTGGAAAATAAAAGCCCGATAGGACAAGAGAAAAAACGCATAGAAAACACGGAAACTGTTTGAAAAAAAATGTGTATACGCAGTTTGAATTCATGAGAAAATTATGCACAAAATATTCAGAAACCCTTTGTTAATTATATACCACTTTGAAACATGTATCCAGAATTTCCCTGTTCATAACTTATTCCCTTTTCTGTGAAATATTTACCGAATGTCTGTAAAGTGATGCTTACTGCGGTTGCATTTTTCCTGTGTTCAATAACACTGATCATTCCCTGGAATGAATCCTCAACAATGAATTTCATAGCTTCAATATTTGTGACCAGCTTTTGTAAGTTATTTACAAGGGCAAGGTGGGGTGTGGATGCGCTTTGGGGGACGGAAACAGAGAGTAGATTACGAATAAGCTCTTTATACCCACGAATGATTACATCAAGTTCTGCGAGCTTAGCGGTGTCTTGGCTTTCCATAGCCGTGGTTATAATAGTAATTTCATCTGATGTTGCTTGTGTTTCCGTGAGAAGGATTTCTGCTAAGAGGTTACCATACGTTTTTATTGAATTTGTTGTTTCTGTGACTGAAATAGCTAGATCTTTTGTCGTATACTGTTTATATACAATATTTGCAATGTTTTTGTTGATAACGTTCTGTACAGTTTGATCCTGCCATGTTTGGTCTATGTCTGTTCCGTTTGACTTTGCTCTTAGGTATTCAGTAAAAAATTCTCGAGAAATAGTATCGGTAGTGGTCCATGAAGGCAGGGTGCTTGTCCCAGAAACAAGAATTTTTGTTGCGTTGTCGGCGGTAGTTAGGGGTTTAAAATTATCTAGCGTACCAGACAATGTAGAGGTGCTATTTTGGATGACGACAAGAAGAGGATTTGTTGTTGAGGTTGGTTGTGTGGCAGTGCTTTGTGGATTTGGAGGAGTTTTTCCACGAGTAACAATAATTGTTACGACGATAAGGGCGAAACATACAATAAAAAGAGCAATAAGTTTTGAGCTTGGTAAACGCATATAAAATATTATAGCATGTATAAGAAATTCAAGAAGGAATAAATATAAAAGTCCGCCGATCTTTCTGTCGCAAAAAGGTCGTCGGACTTTTATCGGGGATGCTTTTAAGAATGTATTTTTTTTACCACTTCCCTCCACTGTTCTAGGGTCATGTCTTCGGCTCGAATTTTTAGATCAATATGTAAATTTCTAAAAATCTGTTCAAGGTGTTCTCGTGACACGAGCGAACTGAGATTCCCAATAAGTTGTTTACGTTTGCTTGCAAAGCCTGTTTTAATCACTTTGAAAAACATTTCTTCTGAAATCTCTGTGAAAAAATCTTTGGAAATGTTTCTTATTGCAAGGATTGCAGAATCAACATTTGGTGCTGGAGTGAAGAATGATCGTGATACTGTACGGATATATGCGGGCTCTCCATACACTTTTATACTTAGTGATAAGATGCTTTGTTTTCCGTCGCGGGCAATGATACGTTCCGCCACTTCCTTTTGAATAATAAGGGCGATATCTGTGGGCTGTTTAAGTTCGGAGAGAAATCGGCGAATAAATTGTCCAGTGATGTAATAAGGAATATTAGCAGCAATTTTATAGTTTATTCCGTTAAATATTCGCTTATTAGGCGAATCCTGTGAAGCAGATTTAACTGGTGTAGATAGAGAAGAAATTGACGACGGATCAAATTCCAAAGCGTCCCCATGAATAAGGCTAAATTTATTTGACGATACGGCATCTTTGAATTTTTCTTGGAGGAATGGAATGAGTCTGTCGTCTTTTTCAATCGCTACTACCTTCCCCGCTTTTTCTAGGAGTGCGGTGGTAAGATCTCCTTGACCTGGTCCGACTTCTAAAACAGTGTCACTGGCGGTGATGTGTATAGAATCACGAACAGCGTCCAGGATTTTTCTTGATCTGAGAAAGTTTTGCCCAAGGGATTTTTTCGCGACGGGGTTTGACCCTTGGTAAGGCTCTCGGTTGTTGGATCTTTTATGCATATCAAGATAGTAGCAGAAAGTGACAATAGAATACATAGCCTGGCCTCGGTATTAGACTACGTATTCTTCTCACAAAAACCCCCGTGCCATAGGCACGGGGGTTTTTGAGTTGATTATTCCTTCAGTACTTCTTCTGCCGCCTTTTGTACTTTTGCAGCCTGTTCTTCTTCGAGATTCGTTAATTCCTCGTCCATCTCTTTTAATGCAATTGTTTCTGTCTTGATACCATGCTCAATTTTTTTGAAACTTATATCCATTTTTTCTTCAAACTGTTTTAGATCCTCCTCCGCTTTCTTGATTGCTTCTTCCACCTTCCTTTTCAGTTCGTCTTTTCTGTCTTGTAGGGTTGTCATATTGGAGAATTATTTTTTAGTAAGAACCCCCTGCATTTTTGTAAATGTTTTTTGTAGGTCGCTTTCCGAGAATATTGGTCCTACTGTTCCGTTACTTCCCGATACACTTTTTTTGTACATTCTCATAATCTCCTGAAAATCGGGGAAGGAAAGCTGGTCTTTGTCTTGAAATTTTCGAAATTGTGGCTGTAGCATTAGCATTTCTTCAACTTCACTTTTTTCTCTTTTTTCCCCTCCCCCTATTTCGTTCCACACTCTAAATAAGTCTTCTGTTGAGTATTTACCACCAGGCATGACTTCAACAACTTTCTTTGTATTTAATGTTTTTTCTTTTTCGCCTTCACCTAATTTAGAAAATGAGTCTAGAAGTTCGGTAAGTTTTTTCTCACCAAAGGTAATCCCCCTTTTCCCTTTCTTGTTGTTTTCTTCCTTAATTAATTTTGCGAACTGGTCAAAAGAATATTCTTTTTCAAGATCTTTTTTTTCAAATTCCATATCTAGAAAATTTCCACCAATATGTTTTTTCCATGTATCGAGTAGCGTTTTCAGTTTAGCTGGCCAGTGCATTCCTTTTTGTTCTAAGTTATCCTCCGGAGAAGATACTTCTGGTGTCGCTTGTTCTGTTGTTGAACCAGTTTCAGGAGCTTCTTCTGTGGCTGTATTAGAGGATACCTCTGCTTGATTTTGCAATTTATCTTGAAGTGCTTTTATTTGTTTTCTTAAATCTTCATTTTCGGTTTTTGTCTCCTGAGAGCCATTGCTTGAAGTAGATTCTTCTCCTGTATCAACCTCTTCTGATTCCGTTTCGGATTCTATCTCGGGAGCGGGGCTTGCTTCGCGTGTATCTACCCTCTCTCTTTCTTCTATTGTTGGTGTGCGTTTTGCATCACGTTCATAGGCTCGTTTTTTCACTTGCCAATTTCCAAGGATTTCTCGTGCTGGAACTAATTCATCCACCTTATCCATGTTTCGCTTGTGTGCCATGTCTAAGGCGTACTCAGAATTAGCTAAAGCTTTCTCTAGTTTATTAATACGACTCTTGAATGTAAAACGAAATAGTCCGCCCGTCTCTTTTAGGTCTCTTCTCATGACTACGATTTCAGCTTTTTGTTTTGAAATTTTTTCTTGAAAACTTTTTATTTCTTTTTCTATCTCCGTTTTTTCTTTTGCGAGTTTGTCAAATGCTTCTTGGTGAGGAGTAATTTTTTCTTCCATTCTCCCGATAAGATCTTTTAGAAGGTCTTGTCGTTGTATCTCAAAAGCCCGAACAGGCATGACTTTCGTTTCCACTACTATCCTCGCTTCGTCCAATTCGATGTACAACTCCCCTAATCGTACCTCTATCCTTTTGTCTTCATCTTTCCAATTTTCTTTATCCTCATCTTCAATTGAGCCCTCTTTTGATACTGTTGCTTCAATTTTCTCGCGTGCTTCTTTGTTGGCTCGGCGCTTATTCTCTAGAGAATCTATTTCTGCTTTAATTTGATCATGGCGGGCAACTTCCTTATCTAGTTGTTCCACATAATTTTCCATATCTCGAGTGACGTGACCCAAGGCCCGATTCTTCGCAAAAGTTGTTCTCTTATACCAGCCCAGGAGTCCTCCTGGTGCCTCCGGAGTTTTTTCTGTACTCTTTCCTAAATTATAAGAAGATCCTTTTAGTGCATCTTCGCGAGTTCCTGTGAATTTTTTAGCAGAATTATTTTCAGCATTTTCAGGTTTTTGTGCTTTGGTTTTTTCTTTTGCCGGAGCTTTTTCTGTGGAAACTATTTTGGGAGCATCTGGTTGCATTTCCACAACTTCTTTTTCGGAAGGTGTTTTGTTCTCAGTGCTGTTATTGTTCCATCTGGTCGTGTTTTCGGATGATTCGTCCCACTTCTGATCTGATTTGTCCTTAACATAAAATCCTCCCTCCGCCATCTTCCCTTCTGGAGGTAAGACTTCGTCGGGATTTTGTGGGTCGATAGTATCTATTACTTCTGGTTTCATATCAAGAATTCCACTTCCAGTACTTGGCCTATTGTCAGGCCTTTCAATTTCCATTTCCTCGCCAATGTCTACCCCGTCTTTCCCCACAAGTTCATTTTCGCCTCCCGTTGTTTTTGGGTAGAATGCTAAACCTTCCAGATCTTCTGGTTTTGCAGAATAAATTACTGGTTGTGCAGTTGCTTGCGTTGTTTCTGCCTCTGCTATTATAAAAGTACCAGAAATATTAGTAGAATTTTCTGAATTTATTATTGCGGATTCTAATTCTTGAGCGGCTTTTTCTACTCCAGTTGCTAGTTTATTACCAGCCACGGTAGCATTTTCTAGGTCGGTTGGGTCTCCACCATTTCTTTCTATTTGTTCCACTGCAGCGCTCCCTGCTTGTCGTGCGTCTCTAATTGCAACCTCGGCTATTTTTTTAGCAGCCGCCTCAGTATGATTTTCTGCAGTTCCTTCGGAATCTTCTTTTTCCATTTTTCTCATGGACAATGTTTCCAGGATACTTCTTTTTATATTAATAGCGCCGTCCTTGTCTCTAGTTTTTCTCACTGTTAATTTTAATTCTTTGGAAAGTGTTCTGATATCATCAGGAGTGAGCCCGTACGTTTTTAGGGCAGCAGCTTCCGTCATCCATGTACTATTTTCTACTCCCCCTTCTGGTTTAGGGGTGTCTTTTTGTGCATCAGGTTGACTAGCTGTGTGTTGTATTTTTTCTGACATGTTTTTATTGGGTTTTAAATTCCTAGTTTTTTCTTTATGTCTGCCAGTCTTTTCTCTTCAATTCTTTTCAGAATCTTTTGTATTTCTGCTTTGAATTCCGTCTGAAGTTTGTCTACTTTTTTGAGAAATTTATTCTGGGCTTTTTGGATATCTACTGAAGTTGGTGTGGAGCTTTTTTTCATGATGTAATTATTTCACACCATGAAGAAAAAAGCTATGTGAGATGACGACAATAGAAAAGCCCCACATCTCCTGGTGCGGGGCTTCGTTTGGCGTCGGGAAATAGATACGTTCACGCCGCTTTTGGTAGCTGCGCAATTGTTTTTGGGGAGATCTCTCTCACTTCCCCGTTGACGATTTGTGCGAAGTGAAAGTTCCTGCCTTCACCAAGCACAATATGGGCGATGGTCATATCGATGATGCCCTCTCGCGAGACGTTGTTTGAGATGACTTGGCATCGGGGCTCGGGACAGGTCACACAGTATGTGCCTGGTTCCGAGTCTCTCAGCTTCAGCTCTGCGAGAATGGTTTTCCCACAATGTGGGCACCTCAGAAGTCCGACGAGGCGCGTTTGGGGAACATTCACAATCAATGCGACGGCTGTATTCACGGCGATACTCCTTCTTTAAAGAACACTTTTTCCGAGAACCCGTCTCGCAAAAAGAAAACAAGCCCTTGAAACGCTCAAGGGCTTGTTTCTAATATTGTAATGAGTGAATGGTTTTACTTTACAATAGCAGAAATAAACTCTCGAGCAGGGAGTCTAAAATAAAAGCTAAAGTTAAATGAAACCAATCTGTGCATAAATATAGTGTAATCTAACACATAAAAAGTTGCAAGATGACAAAAGTCCGATCTTTTTGTAGCAAAAAGATCGGACTTTTTTATGAAATTTAATTCTAAGCAAAAGCTACTCCATCAGTTTCTTCCGCCTTCGCAATATCTTGCGGATCAGTGAGTTGTACCCAGGATGTGCTTGTGATGACTTGAATATCAAAATCTTTTACTGCCTGCACAAGTGTTTGGGGTAATCCCCACTCTTCTCTGCCAGGAATCTGTACAAGACTGTATGTGAAAATCCCTGGCTGTAGTACATATAGTGCGGTACTAATCAAGATGTCTTCACCTGTGTGTTCCCCCTCAATTATTTCTGTAACAGTTCCGGCGTTATTAAGTATGACTCTGCCGCCAACGTGGGTTCCTGCTTCGTGTTTTTTTACCAAAATAGACCAGTCGTGTTTTGCACATTCCTCCATATCCTTTCGTGAATATAAATCGTCTCCCATCATAACGATAAACTTATCCTTGATGAGGTGCTTGGTTTGCCAGAGAGCATGACCAGTTCCTTTTAGCTCTTTTTGCCACACATATGAAATTTTCTTACCGTTGAATGAATCACCAAAAAATTCAATTATCTGTTCTCCTAGATAGCCGATAACTAAAATAACTTCAGTGACAGAATCTGGGAGTATCTCGAGTTTATGTTGAATAAGGTTTTTCTTCCCAACCTCAAGCATGGGTTTGGGTGTGTGGTCTGTGAGGGCCCCCATTCTTTTTCCTCTTCCTGCTGCTAGTATGACTGCTTGCATATGTTTGATTAAATAATTTCTAGATGATAATACCAGAAGTAACCATATATTGGAAAAATTAGGATAAAATGAAGGAAAAAGTAAAGGGGGCGTAATGTATCATGACCTTTGCAACACCCTCACGTAAAATAGATATATGCCATATTCAATAAACCCACACATGCCTCAGGTTAGAGCCGATGCTGTCACATTGGTTAAGTGTCACCACT